>JAOPZW010000158.1 GCA_025963905.1 Solirubrobacterales bacterium
GCTTCTTCCTCCGCGTGGCCTTGCGCTCCATGGGCCGCAACGCCGTCCCGAGCTTCGCCGCGATGGCGTGGGTGCTCGTGACGGTGCTCGTCCTGGGCGTCTTCAGCCCGGTCGTGCAGGCGACCACCCGGGCGGCGAACGACGTGCGCAACCGCGTCCTCGTGAACGTCTACCTCAAGACGAGCGCCAAGCAGCCCGACGGCCAGCGCGTGCGCCAGCTGCTGACGAGCAGGGTCGCCCACGTCGGCAAGCTGCAGTACGTCTCCAAGGAGCAGGCCTACGCCGAGCAGAAGCGGCGCTTCCCCGATGCCTACCAGCTGCTGGGCTCCAACCCGCTGCCCGACACGTTCCGCGTCACGCCCGACAAGCCGGACAACGCGCTGAAGCTGCGCGACGCGCTGTCCCCGTCGACGCCGGGCGGCGGACGCACGATGATCGACCCCGCCATCGACAGCGTCCACAACTCCAAGGACGACACGCAGAAGATCCTCGTGGCGACGAAGGTCGTGAAGCTCACCACCGGCCTGCTGGCGATCCTGCTCATCGTCGCCTCGATCCTGCTGGTCTCGAACACCATCCGCCTGTCGATGTTCTCGCGCCGGCGCGAGGTCGAGGTCATGAAGCTCGTCGGCGCGACCGACTGGTTCATCCGCTGGCCGTTCGTGATCGAGGGCGTCGTCCTGGGCGCCCTCGGCGGCGCATTGGCGGTCCTGCTGCTCCTGGTGGGCAAGATCGCACTGCTGGACCCGCTCACGGCGCAGTTCTCGCTGCTGGCCGCGCCGAACACGATCCACTTCGGGATGCTCGTCGCCGTGCTGCTGGCCGCGGCGGTCGGCGTGAGCGCGGCGGGCTCCGGCCTCTCGCTGCGGCGCTTCCTGCGCGTCTGAACCTGTTTCGGAACCAGGCGACGGTTTCCTGACGGTGCTGGCTTTCTGAAACAGGTTCTGATCCGGCCCGGCCGGCGACGCATGACTCGTACCCTGTGAGGAAGCGCATGCCTCCTCGCCTCCGCCCACGCCGCCTCCGAGCGCTCACCGCCGCGCCCGCCGCCGTCGCGATGCTTGCGCTGCTCGCGCTCGGGATCTGGCTCGGCGGCAGCCACCCGGGGTGGCTGCCGGGCTTCGTGCGGGGCCCCCTGGTCGATGACCGCGCCGCCGTGGTCAACGAGGCGATCAGCGACATCCACAGCACCTACTACCGCGCGATCCCCGACGGTCAGCTCGCCGACGACGCGATCAGCGGCGTGGTGGCCAGGCTCCACGACCGCTTCTCGAACTACTTCGATCCCCAGCAGTACAGCCGCTTCAAGCTCGCCTCGAGCAGCGAGTTCTCGGGCATCGGCACGGCGGTGACCGAGGACCCGCGCGGACTGCGGATCCAGACCGTCTACGACGGCTCGCCGGCTCAGCGCGGCGGTCTCCAGAAGGGCGACGTGGTGATCGCCGTGAACGGGAAGTCCCTCAAGGGCCGCAAGCAGGAGGAATCGGTGTCGCTCGTGAAGGGGCCGCCGGGCTCCGACGTGCGCCTGACCTGGCTGCACAACGGGCGCCGGGTCACCAGGACGCTGACGCGCAACACGGTGAGCGTGCCCGTCGTGGCGTCTTCGCTGCACACGAAGGGCCGGTGCCCGATCGGCGTGGTGAGCCTCGCCCAGTTCAGCTCCGGCGCGCACGCGGAGGTCTATTCGGCGCTCCAGCGGCTGCAGAAGCGAGGCGCGAAGTCGTTCATCTTCGACCTGCGCGAGAACGGCGGCGGTCTCGTCAGCGAGGCGCAGCTCATCGCCAGCGCGTTCCTCAGGAGCGGCCCGATCGTCACCACACGCGGGCGTGCGGTCCCCGCGCGCACCCTCACGGCCACCGGCGATCCGGTCGTGCCCGACGCCCCGCTGCTGGTCCTGGTCGACGGCGGGACCGCCTCGGCTTCGGAGATCGTGGCCGGTGCGCTGCAGGACCGCAAGCGCGCGAAGCTGATCGGCACGAAGACGTTCGGCAAGGGCGTCTTCCAGCAGGTCATCGAGCTGTCCAACGGCGGCGCGCTGGACATCACGGCGGGCCAGTACTTCCTCCCCAGCGGACGCAACCTCGGTGGCAAGGGCGTCTCGCAGGGCGCCGGGCTCAAGCCCGACATCGCCGCCAGCGACAACCCCAAGACCAAGCCCGACGAAGCCCTCGACCGCGCGCTCGCGGTGGCCGCCGGCACCTGCCGGTGAGACAGCGAGGGCGTCAGCCCCAGCCCGAACGGCCGGGCCTGGCGGAGCTGGACACCCCGACGGTCGTGCTGCTCGAGCAGCGCGGGCGCTTCCTCGTCGGCGAGCCGTTCTTCCGCCGCGGGAAGCGCGTCACGGTCGAGCGCTCGCGCGACGCCGCGCCCGGGAGGCTGGCGCTGCTCAAGCCGCCGGGACGCGGGGCCGGCGGCCGCGCGCGGATCGCGCGGATGATCGGGCGTCCCGACGTCGCGCGCGACGTCGTCGAGGCCTTCATGCTCGACCGCGGGCTGCGCCGCTCGTTCCCGCCAGGTGTCGAGCGTGCGGCGGCGGAGGCGCGCGACGCGCCGCTGGAGGTGCCCGGGCGCCGGGACCTCGTGGCGCTGCCCACGTTCACGATCGACCCCGTCACGGCGCGCGACTTCGACGACGCGATCTCGTGCGAGGAGCTGGGGGAGAGGCACTGGCGCGTCTGGGTCCACATCGCGGACGTCACCGCCTTCGTCCGGCCCGGGTCGCCGGTCGATCGCGAGGCGTACCGGCGCTCGACGAGCGTCTACGTCCCCGGCGCGGTGGAGCCGATGATCCCCGAGGCGCTGTCCAACGACGCCTGCTCGCTGATTCCGGGCCAGGAGCGCCTGGCGGCGACGGTCGAGATGGAACTGCGCGGCGCCGACGTCGTCAAGGCCTCCTTCTACCGCTCGACGATCCGGTCGGACGAGCGCCTCGACTACGACCGCGTCGACCGCATCTTCGCCGGCGCGGAGGAGCCGGAGGAGCCCTGGGGCGAGCCGCTGGCGATCGCGCGCCGCGTGGCCGCGGCGCTGCAGGCCCGGCGCGAGGAGCGCGGCGCGCTGGCGATCGAGAGCGTCGAGCCGGAGTTCGCCTTCGACAAGCGCGGGCACGTCACGGGCGTGGAGGCCTTGCAGCAGACCGAGTCCCACCGCGTCATCGAGCACCTGATGATCACTGCCAACGAGCAGGTGGCGACGCTCCTGGCCGAGCGCTCGCTGCCGACGCTGTATCGCGTGCACGAGCGCCCCGATCCGCCCGCGGTCGAGCGCCTGGTGGAGCAGCTCGCCTCGCTCGACGTGCCGACCCCGCCGGTGCCCGAGCACATCTCGCCCCAGCAGGCCGCCGAGATCGTCGCGCAGTGCTCGCACCTCGTCGACGAGCACGTCCGCCGCACCGGCCACGGGCGGGTGGCGCTCACGTCGCTGGTCCTGCGCGCGCTGAAGCAGGCCTACTACTCGCCGCGCAACATCGGCCACGCCGGCCTCGGCTCGCCGTGCTACTGCCACTTCACCTCGCCGATCCGCCGCTACCCCGACATCATCTGCCACCGCGCGCTGCTCGGCGCGATCGGCGCCGGCGAGGAGCCGCCCCGCGCAAGCGGACTCGACGAGGCGGGCGAGTGGACGAGCGCGCGCGAGCGGGATGCGATGGCCATCGAGCGCCAGGCCGACGCGATCGTCCGCTGCTTCCTGCTGGAGCGCGAGCTCTTCGAGCATGGCTGGGAGCAGGAGTACGACGGCGAGGTCACCGGCGTCATCGGCGCGGGCGCCTTCGTGCGCTTCGGCGACGGCCACGAGGGGCTGCTCCCGGTGCGGCGCCTGCGCGGCGACTGGTGGGAAGTCAACGAGCAGGGGACGATCCTGTACGGCACCGAGACGGGGCGCACGATCCGCCTCGGCGACCCGGTGCGTGTGCGCGTGCACCGCGTCGAGCCACCGCGCGGGCGCGTGGACCTGGACCTCGTCGAAGCTCCCGCGAGCTAGGGTCAGTCCAATGGCGAAGGGCAAGAAGAAAGTTGCGCCGGGCGACGTGGCGTCCAACCGCTACGCGTCCTACCGCTACGAGCTGCTGGACCGCGTCGAGTGCGGGGTGGTGCTTGTCGGCACCGAGGTCAAGTCGTTGCGCAGTGGCACGGCGCAGCTCAAGGACGGCTACGCCTCGATCCGCGACGGCGAGCTGTGGCTGCACAACGTGCACATCCCGCCCTATGGCCCGGCCGCGCGCGAGAACCACGAGCCCGAGCGGCCGCGCAAGCTGCTCGCGCACCGGCGCGAGCTCGACCGCCTGGCCGCCCGGGTGCAGGAGCGCGGCTTCACCCTCGTCCCGACCCGCATCTACTTCTCCGGGCCGCACGCGAAGGTCGAGATCGCGGTCGGACGCGGCAAGGATCGCTTCGACAAGCGCGAGTCGATCAAGGAGCGCGAGACCCAGCGCGACATGCAGCGGGCGCTGCGCGACGTCAACCGCTGACCACTCGGCACGCTGGAACCGCCGCCCGGCGGGGGCCTCCGCCGTCCAGCGGGTCGAACAGATGTGCAGAAGTTGTCCATTTGGGCTTCAGATCTGTGCAGAGGCGACGATAAGGGCCGGGAAATGTCTGCTCCCTGTTCCCCCCACAGGAGGTCTCGTCCCATGAAGTTCAAGCTCGCGGCTGTCGCCGCCGTCGTCGGTGCCCTCGGAGCGGGCGCCGCCCCCGCCCACGCCGCCGCGACCCTCGTCACCGGCGTCGCAGGAACCCAGCTGTCGGTCGGCGCGGTCGGAACGCCGGGCGCGCTCACGCTCACCAAGGGCGGGGCGAACTCCGCCGACTCGACGGTTGTCGCCACCGGTCTCGGCAACTGGACGCTGCGCGCGTCCGAGGCCGGCGGCGACGGCAGGCTGAGCAGTACCGGCCCGACCGCCTACACGCTGACCGACCCGCTGCAGATCGCGTTCGGCCCGGTTTTCGGGACGTTCACGAACCTCACGGGCACCGCCGGGACCGGCCCGTCGTTCGACGGCACGGGCGTGCAGACGGTGCCCGTCCGCTACTTCCAGCCGATCGAGGACGCCGACATGGCCAGCCTCACGCCCAGTCAGACCCTCACCGCCACGGTCACCTGGGACCTGGTCGGTCGCTGAGCAGTCACCGCTGAGAGGACGGGGCGCCGAGAGACGCCCCGTCCACGCGATCCCCGAGGAGGCTCCGTTCCCCATGCGCCGCATCCTGCTTGTGCTCTTCTCGCTCGCCCTGTGCGCCGGCGGCCCGCCGGCGGCCGCGCAGGCCAAGAGCACCGACGAGGTCATCAACCTCGCTCCCGCCCGTGCCGAGGGCGCCCTCGCCCGCGGCATCTCCGTCGGGCCCTTCACCCTGTCCAACCGCATGCGCGAGGACTACGACGTCACGGTGTTCCCGACGCTCCTCGGCCAGCGCCGCGACGGCTCGCTCTTCGCCCGCAGCGACCCGGCGGCACGCGCATCGGCGCGCCGCCTGCTGGCCGAGCAGGTCCGCGCCTTCCCGCTCGCGCCCGGCGCAGCGCGGTCCGTGCTCGCCCGCGTCAAGCGCGTGCCCTCGGGAGGACGCGGCCTGTACGCGACGCTCGTCTTCCGCGCCACGCCGGCGCGCCTGCTCCCGGCGCAGTCGATCCGCAACGTCTTCCAGCTCAACGCCTCCCTGCTCCTGGACCCGCGCCGGGCGCTCGTGCGCTTCCACGCCGGCGCGATCCGCACCGAGCAGGCCGGCCCCGGGCTGCGCTCGTTCGTACCGGTGCGCAACACCGGGACCGGCATCGCGCCCGTGGGAGGCCGGCTCGTCGTGCGCGACGCCGCCGGCGCCGTCGTCACCTCGGTGCGCATGGCGACCCAGCGGATCCTGCCCGGCGCCGTCGTGGACCTCGCCGCGCCGCTGCGCACGGGCCTGCCCCGGGGCGCCTACACCATCCAGGCGCGCCTGCAGGGCGGCCGCCGGGACGCGAGCGCGCAGGGCGCTCTGCGCCTCTTCGCCACCGACCACGTCGCGACGCGCGCCGCGCGCATCGCCACGTTCGGCACGCCGACCGCCTACCGCGGCGAGGACGTCGAGATCGCCGGGCGGTTTCGCAACGCGGGCAACGTCGCCTTCGCGCCGCGCGGCGTGGTCGAGATCACGCGCCTGGGTGACGACCGGCCGCTGCGCCGTGTGGCCCTGCGCGTCGACCGTGCGGCGCCCGGGAAGCTCGGCTCGTTCTCGGCGAAGCTGGCCCTGCCCGGCGCTGCACGCAGCTATGGCCTGACGGTCCGCCTGCTCGACGGCCCGCGCGAGCTCGACGAGCGCACGACCTCCGTCGGCGTCGTGGACCGCCCCCCGCTGTCGCGCCGGGTGCAGGACGCCATCACCCGTCACGCCGTGCCGCTCGTCGTCCTCCTCCTGCTCGCGCTCGTCGGGGCCGCGGCGGCCCTGCTGCTGCGCCGGCCGGTCCGGGCGCCCGCCGCCGCGGGCGAGCGACGGCTGCTCGACCTCAACCTGGCTTCGGCGGCGGAGCTGGAGCTCCTGCCGGGCATCGGTCGCGCGATGGCGCAGCGCATCGTCGCGCAGCGCGAGGAGCACGGGCCCTTCGGATCGCTCGACGACCTCGCCGCCGTCCGCGGCTTCGGCGCCGGCCGCATCGAGGCACTCCGCGACCGGGCGACGGTCACGCTGAGTGCCACTAAGCGTCGCTGAGCGTGCGCGCCAGGTGCGTCGCGTCCATGCCCAGGACGAGCACGACGACGAGCCCGAAGTAGACGGCGCCGACCGCCAGGCGCTGGCGCGGCGTGACCGCGTAGTAGGCCCGCGTCGCCTCGTCGCCCTCCTTGCGCTGCTTCCAGCGGCGATAGAGCTCCATCGCGGCGAACAGCGCGATGAGGAAGATGATCGGGTTGGGCCAGACGAAGGCCAGCACGACGATCCCGAAGAAGCCCACGAACCACATCCACGGCGCCATCGCGGCGAACGCGCGGCCGCCGTCGAGCGGGATGACCGGCAGGAGGTTGAAGAGGTTCAGGAAGAAGCCGGTGAACGCCAGCGCGCGCCACAGGTCGTTGCCGGTGGCGTCGGCGATCGGGATGCAGGCCGCCGCGCCGATCGTGCCGAGCACCGGCCCGGCGAGCCCGACGCGCGCCTCGGCCAGGGCGTTGCCGCCCAGCGACTTCGCCCACACGAGCGCGCCGAGGAACGGGATGAACACCGGGGCGCTCGCCTGCACGCCCTCGCGGCGCAGCTGGATCACGTGACCCATCTCGTGCACGAACAGCAGGACGACGAAGCCGGCGGCGAAGCGCCAGCCCCAGATCAGGCTGTAGGCGGCGACCGAGACGAGCATCGAGCCCGAGGTCGTCAGCAGCTTGAGCTTGGGCAGCAGGAGCAGGATCGCCTTGAGCTTGGCGCC
>JAOPZW010000159.1 GCA_025963905.1 Solirubrobacterales bacterium
GAGTCGATCGACTGGGCGCGCGCCCTGCTGCTCCTCGGCGCCGACGACATCGACGCGCGCACCTTCACCGACACGATGTCGATCATCGTCAAGCACCGCACCGACCTCGACGTGGTCGCCGAGCGCGTCGGCGTGAAGCTCGGGCTCGCGGAGGGCACGCTTGGCGCCTCGTCCATCTAGCTCCAGCCGCCGCGCCGCGCTCCACGGCGCAGGCGATCCGGACTCGCCGCCGCCCGGGATGACCGCGCGCATCCTCGAGCTCGGCGAGGAGCTGCGCGGGGAGGGCGTCGCGATCGGCACCAGCGAGCTCCTGGACGCGTTTCGCGCGCTGGGCGAGGTGCCGTGGACCGAGCTCGACGACTTCCGCGAGGCCCTCGCGGCGACGCTCGCCAAGTCCCAGGAGGACCGCCGGGTCTTCGACCTGGTCTTCGACCGCTTCTTCTTCCGCGCGGCTGAGATGGCAGCCGTGCGCGAGGGCATCGGCGAGGGCGGCGGCATCGACGCCGAGGGGGCGGAGCTCAACCTCGAGACGCTGCTGGCCCAGATCGCCCGCGCGCTGGCCGAGGGCAACGAGGGCGCGATGCGCGACCTCGCGCGCCTGGCGATCGCGGCCTTCGGGCGCCAGGGCGAGGGCTCGGGCGTCATCGGCGTGGACGTGCAGCGCATCCGCCGCGCGCTGGGCCTGCGCTCGGAGCCCCAGCCCCACCTGCCTCCCGACGACCCGCGCTCCGACGGCCTACCGCGCGACCAGATCCGGCGGTTCGAGCAGCTCCTGCGCCAGGAGCTCGAGCGGGCCCAGGTCGAGCGAACGCAGACGCTGCCGCCCGCGCGCCCGCTGAACGAGCTCGACCGCGCGCTGCCCAGCGGTCCGCTGCAGGACCTGGCGGCGGTCCACCGGGTGGTGGCCCAGCTCAAGCGCCGCCTGAAGACGCAGGGCCAGGAGGCGCGCGGCCACAAGCGCCATGCCCACGTCGACGTCCGGCGGACGATGCGCGCCTCGCTGGAGACCGGCGGCGTCCCGGTCGTCCTGAAGTACCGGCCGGTGCGCCCCCGCCGGCCCGAGATCTACGTCCTGTGCGACGTCTCCACGAGCGTGACCAGCGCGTCGGTCTTCTTCCTGAGCGTCCTGCACGCCCTCCACGACTCGTTTCGCAAGATGCGCTCGTTCGTGTTCATCGAACGCATCAGCGAGGTGACCGACGTCTTCCACCGCGAGCGCAACTTCCGCGCGGTCAGCGAGGCGATCGGGCGCGACGCCGGTGTCGCCGACATCTCCGGCTACACCGACTACGGGCGCGTGTGGTCGGAGTTCCGCGATCTCGTCGAGGACGATCTGCACCCGCGGGCGACGGTCATCGTGCTCGGCGATGCGCGCACGAACGGGCGCGACCCGCGCGCCGACATCTTCGCCCAGATCGCCGACAAGGCGGGGCGCACCTTCTGGCTCAACCCCGAGCCCCAGCTGTACTGGAACTACGGCGACTCGGTCATCGCCGCCTACGCCCGGCACTGCGAGGCGTTCGAGTGCTGGACCACCGGCCAGCTCGAGGACTTCGTCAAGGCGCTGACGCGGCCCGTGTCGGCTCGCTGACACCGAAATACTGGGCATCGCCGATCGGGGTACGGGCTGTCCATGCGCCGGATTGCCGCCCTCGCCGCCCTCGTCTGCGGGCTGGCCGCCCTCCCCGCCCACGCCAAGGAGGGCTCGCGCTTCCACCCCGGCGTCACGAGCCGCCTCGGCGTCATCGCGACCGAGTCGCCCGCCGCCGCGCGCGCCGGACGCGCGGTGCTCGAGCGCGGCGGCAACGCCATCGACGCCGCGGCCGCGACGGTGTTCGCGCTCAACGTCGCCCGGCCGCAGTCGTGCGGGATCGGCGGCGGGGGCTTCCTGCTCTACCGCCGCCACGACGGTGCCGTCCGCGCGCTGGACTTCCGCGAGACCGCCGGCCAGCAGGCCTCCCCCTCCATGTTCAGCGGACCGGGCATCCACCAGCAGTTCGCCGGCCACAAGACCGTCGGCGTGCCGGGCACGCTGGCGGGCATGGCCGAGGCGCTGCGCCGTTACGGCACGATCTCGCTGGCCGCGGCGATCGCGCCGGCCGAGCGCCTGGCCCGCACCGGCTTCCGCGTGCCGCTGTCGCTTCAGGGCGCCGCCGCGCAGAACGCCGAGCGCCTGGCGCTGTTCCCCGCCACCGCCGCGGAGTTCCTGCCCGGCGGCCGGCCGCTGCCGGCGGGGACGATCCTGCGCCAGCCGCAGCTGGCGGCCACCCTGCGGCGCATCGAACGCGGCGGGATCGCGGCGTTCTACCGCGGGATCATCGCCCGGCGCATCGTCCGCGACATGCGCGCGCCGCGGCCCGAGACCCAGGACGCCGGGCTCCTGACGCTGCGCGACTTCGCCGCCTACCGCCCGATCTGGCGGGCGCCGATCACCGGGACCTACCGCGGCCGCCAGATCCTGGGCTTCCCGCCGCCGACCTCGGGCGGCGTGGCCATCCAGGAGATGCTGAACATCCTCGAGGGCTTCGACCTCGCCGGCGCCGGGCAGTCCTCGGCGCTGGGCGACCACCTCATCGCCGAGGCCGAGAAGATCGCGTTCGCCGACCGTGGCGAGTACGTGGCCGACCCGGCCTTCGTGCGGATGCCGATCGGCGACCTGGTGTCCAAGGCCTACGCGGCCCAGCGCCGCGACGAGATCGACGCCGCGCGGGCCAAGTCGTTCGCCCCCGGGCGCTTCGTCACGCCCGTCCGCGCCGCCGACGTCGCCGATCACAACCCCGCCGGGACGACGACGCACGTGTCGATCATCGACCGCCGCGGCGACGCGGTGGCCGTCACGTGCACCATCGAGCAGGAGTTCGGCAGCGCCGTGATCGCCCCGGGGACCGGCTTCCTGCTCAACAACGAACTGACGGACTTCGGGCCCCCGGGCACCGCCAACGAGCCCGCACCCGGCAAGCGCCCCCGGTCGTCGATGAGCCCGGAGATCGTCGTGCGCGACGGCAAGCCCGTGCTCGTGACCGGCGGGGCCGGCGGCGCGCGGATCATCATGGGCGTCCTGTTCAGCATCCTGGGCACCGTCGACTACGGCCTGAACCTGCCGCAGGCCGTCGACGCCGAGCGCCTGGACAACCTCGGCTCGGCGCGGCTGAACATCGAGGACGCGCGCGTCGACCCCGCGGTGCTCGCGGCGCTCGAGGCGCGCGGCCACGTCCTCGTGCGCGAGGGCGAGTACGGGCCGCGGCCGCGCGTGCAACTCGCCGGGATCGACCCGGCGACCGGCCTGCGGACCGCGGTCTCGGACTCGCGCAGCGACCGCGGCTCCCTGGCCGAGCGCCCCCGCGCCACCGCGGCCGGTACCATGCGCAGCCGGTAGGCAAACAACAGGGGGGCTGGCGGACGCCGGCTGAGATAGCGCCCGCGAACCGGCGCTGACCCTTCGAACCTGTGGGGTAATGCCCGCG
>JAOPZW010000160.1 GCA_025963905.1 Solirubrobacterales bacterium
GCGGCGGTGAGGAAGCGCTGCACGCGGTCGGCGCCCGGGTCGGGCTTGGAGAAGTCGACGAACTGCAGGCTGCCGGCGGGCACGGTGCGCACGCCGGGCTGGAACTTCACGCGCGCCCACTGCTGGACGTCGTCGCCGTCGCCGGTGAAGTAGATGCCGGTCACGCTGCCCACGCCCCATTCGGGATAGGAGAGGCAGCGCGCATAGCGGTGCACGACGGAGTGGTCGGGCACCCGCGAGCCGAACGGGTCGTGCTTGGCGCGGTCGGCGTCGGCGGCGCGACGGCGCTCCTCCTCCTCGTACGCGCGGCGGCCGGCCTCCGCGCGCGCCTTGCGGGTGGCGGCGGCGCTGACCTTGACGGCATTGCGCGACACGCGCCCGCCGCGCGACCCCTCGGCCAGCGACTCCAGCGTGTCGGCCGCCTCGTTGATGGCCTTGAGGTGGCGCTCGTGCTCGAACTGCTTCCCCGGCGGAGCGATGTCGGGGTGCCAGACCTTCGCCTGGCGGCGACGTGCGAGCTGCACGTCGCGCTGGTCGAAGGGCGGCTCGAGCTCCAGGAGGAGCAGCGCCTGCTCGATGTCCAGCACGTTGGGCATGAGTCATCGAGGGTAGCGCGGAAGGGGTCCAGGACTGGGTCGCCGCGCAGTGGTCTCGGTCATGAGCCCCGCCGCGACCACTTAGTCGATCAGCTTGCGCTCCATGAAGTGGATCGCCAGCCTCCAGGCGACCAGGCCGAAGGCCACCATCGCGGCCACGTGGTAGATGTCGGCCGATCCCTGGAAGCCGAAGACGGCGTGGCGCACGAGCTGGACGAGGTGATACAGCGGGTTGACGTTGGCGGCGACGCGCGCCCACTCGGGCAGGCCCGAGATCGGGAAGTAGGTGCCCGCCACGAGGAACATCGGCGTGATGACGATGCTCGTGACGTAGTTGAAGTTCTCGATCGACTTGAGCACCGCGGCGATGAGGATCCCGAAGCACGCCCAGCCGAAGCCCGCCACGAAGGCGATGGGCGGCACGGTGAGCATCCCCCAGCTCGGGTCAAGGCCGAAGGCCATCGCCACCAGCAGCGGCACGCACCCGTACGTCCCCGCGCGGGCGGCGATCCACAGCGCCTCGCCGGTCACGAGCTCCTCCGTGTCGACCGGCGCCGCGAGGATCGCGTCGTAGGTGCGCTGGAACTGGTACTTGACGAACGTCCCGAACATCGCCGGGAACACCGAGGAGAACAGCACCGCCGTGGCCACCGTCCCCGTGCCGACGAACTCCACGTAGCTGTAGCCGGCCACCCTCGAGACCAGGGAGCCGAAGCCGAAGCCGAACGCCAGCAGGTAGATCGTCGGCTCGACCGTCGAGGAGAACGTCGTCGAGCGCCAGTAGGAGCCGAAGTTGACGACCTCGCGCACGAGCACGCCCGTCAGCGCGGCGCGGTCGAGGCGCCGGGGCCGCGCCGCCATCAGGCCACCTCCTCGCCGGTGAGCAGGACGAAGACGTCTTCGAGGTTGGCCGCGCGCCGCTCGCCGTCGGGGCCTTCGCCGTCGACCTCCTCGGCGCGGAGGATCGTCACCGAGGTGCCGGTGCGCCGCGTCGACCAGCCGCGCGTCTGCGCGTCGGCCTCGACCTCGCGCAGCCGCGCCGGCGGCCCGTAGACCTCCAGCGCCTCGCGCCCCGCGTGCTCGGCGACCAGCGCCGTGGGCGGACCGGTGGCCACCGCGCGGCCGGCGGCCATCACGACGACCGTGTCGGCCAGGCGCTGGGCCTCCTCGATGTAGTGCGTGGACATCAGGATCGAGGTGCCCTCCGAGCGCAGCAGGTCGATGAGGGCCCACAGCTCCTGGCGCACCTGCGGATCCAGCCCCACGGTCGGCTCGTCTAGCAGCACCAGGCGCGGGCGGTGGACCAGCGCGCGGGCGATGAGCAGCCGCCGGCGCATCCCGCCGCTGAGCTCGTCGACCTTGGCGCCGCGGCGCTCGCGCAGGTTGGCCACCCCGAGCGCGCGCTCGATCGCCTCGCGGCGCTGCTCGCGCGGGATGCGGTAGAGGTGCGTGAACACGAGCAGGTTCTGCTCGACGGTCAGCGTCGTGTCGAGGTTGTCGAGCTGGGGGACGACGCCCATCTCGGCGCGCGCGGCCTTGGAGTCGCGCGGCAGCGTGAAGCCCAGCACCTCGAGCTCGCCCTCGTCGGCGATCGCCTGGGCGGTGAGCAGGCGCATCGTCGTCGACTTGCCGGCGCCGTTGGGGCCCAGCAGGCCGACGCACGTGCCCTCCGGGACGTCGAGGTCCAGGCCGTCGACGGCCGTGATCGGACCGTAGCGCTTGACGGCGCCGCGCAGTCTGATCGCCTGGCCGGGCATGGCCCTCAGGATGACGGGTTCGCCCTGGCGCGACAGCGCGCCGTCGGCGCTCGAGCAGCCTGAGTACCCTCAGTGCCTCCCATGGCCCATCAGTACATCTTCCAGATGTACCGCCTGTCGAAGGTGTTCCCGCCCGACAAGACGGTGCTCAACGACATCACGCTCTCGTTCCTGCCCGGAGCCAAGATCGGCGTGCTCGGCTACAACGGCGCCGGCAAGTCCAGCCTGCTGCGCATCATGGCCGGGCTCGACACCGAGTTCCGCGGCGACGCCCAGCTCGCGCCCGGCGCGACGGTCGGCATGCTCGAGCAGGAGCCCCAGCTCGACGAGGCCAAGGACGTGCGCGGGAACGTCGAGGAGGGCGTCGCCGAGACGCGGGCCCTGCTGGATCGCTTCAACGAGCTGGCGGCCAACTACTCCGACGACACGGCCGACGAGTTCGGCGCGCTGCAGGCGAAGATCGACGCCGCCGACGCGTGGAGCCTCGACACGAACGTCGAGTACGCGATGGACGCGTTGCGCCTGCCGCCGGCCGACGCCGACGTCACGCTGCTCAGCGGCGGCGAGCGCCGGCGCGTCGCCCTGTGCCGGCTGCTGCTGCGCGCGCCCGACCTGCTCCTGCTCGACGAGCCCACGAACCACCTCGACGCGGAGTCGGTCGGCTGGCTCGAGCGCCACCTGGCCGAGTACAAGGGCACCGTCGTCGCGGTCACCCACGATCGCTACTTCCTGGACAACGTCGCGGGCTGGATCCTCGAGCTCGACCGTGGGCGAGGCATCCCCTACGAGGGCAACTACTCCAGCTGGCTGGAGCAGAAGCAGGCGCGCATGGCCCAGGAGGAGCGCAGCGACAAGGCGCGCCAGAAGACGATCGCGGCCGAGCTGGACTGGGTGCGACAGAACCCCAAGGGCCGCCAGAAGAAGCAGAAGGCGCGCCTGAGCAACTACGACGCGCTCGTCGCCCAGGAGGCCAGCGTCAAGCTCGACGAGGTCCAGATCCACATCCCGGCCGGGCCGCGGCTGGGCGACGTGGTCGTCCAGGCCGAGGGCCTGCGCAAGGGTTTCGGCGACCGGCTGCTGATCGACGACCTGAGCTTCTCGCTGCCGCGCGGCGGCATCGTGGGCGTCATCGGCCCCAACGGCGCCGGCAAGACGACGCTGTTCCGGATGATCACCGGCCAGGAGCAGCCCGACGCCGGCGCTCTGCGCATCGGCGACACCGTCGACCTCGCCTACGTCGACCAGTCGCGCGACGCGCTCGCCGCCGACAAGGGCGTGTGGGAGGAGATCTCCGGCGGCCAGGACCAGCTGAAGGTCGGCGAGCAGTGGATGAACAGCCGCCAGTACACAGCGTCCTTCAACTTCAAGGGATCCGATCAGCAGAAGAAGGTCGGAAAGCTCTCCGGCGGGGAGCGCAACCGCCTGCACCTGGCCAAGCTGCTGCGCACGGGCGGCAACCTGCTGCTGCTCGACGAGCCGACGAACGACCTCGACGTCGACACCCTGCGGGCCCTGGAGGAGGCGCTGCTGAGCTTCGCCGGCTGCGCCGTGGTGATCTCCCACGATCGCTGGTTCCTGGACCGCGTCGCCACGCACGTCCTCGCCTTCGAGGGCGACAGCCAGGTGACGTGGTTCGAGGGCAACTTCGAGGCCTACGAGGAGCACCGTCGCGAGCTGCTCGGCGCCGAGGCCGACCGTCCGCACCGCATCACGTACAAGCGCCTCACGCGCACCTGACCGGCCGCCGAGCGCCACGTCGGCTTCGACGGGTTCTGGACACTGGAGGGCCCGGCCTGACGCCGGTGAGCCGGAGCGCCCCGCGGGTTGGCATCGGCGCAACCCGACCGAGGAGCTCCTAGAGTTCGCTGACCGGTCATGCCTTGGAGGAGGTTTGGACGCTGACGCCGGCGGCCGAGGCCGTCGGCGTCGTCGTGTCCGCTACCCGGAGCCGACGAGGACGTGGAGGAGCTCGTGGATGCCGGCGACGACGTGGTCGGCGTCGCGCAGCTCCTCCGCGCCGTAGGGGCCGGTGGTGACGGCGATCGACCGCACGCCGTCGGCCCGGGCGCAGGCGATGTCGAGCGGGGTGTCGCCGATGAGCACCGTGCGGCGCCGCGGCCACGGGCCACCGCCGTCGCGGGCGCCCGCGCGGACCCGCGCGATCGTGGGCAGCTCGGCGCGATCCTCGGCATCGGAGCCGAAGGCCCCCTGGCCGTGGTCGAAGAAGTGCCCGATGCCCGCCGCGCGCAGCTTCATGCGCGCGATCGGCTCGAGGTCGCCGGTCGCGAGCGACAGCAGCGTGCCGTCACGCCCGGCCAGCTTGGGCAGCACCTCCGTCACGCCGGGCGCAACGTGCTCGGAAAGGTCGCGCGGCACGTTTCGCGAGTAGATGGCAGCCGCCGCCGAGCGGAACTCGTGCAGGCCGTCGTCGATGTCGTCGGCGTCGACGTCGATGCGCAGCAGGATCTGGCGGGCGATCTCGGTGTCCGTGCGTCCTGCGGTCTCCACGTGCACGGCGCCCGGGTCGGCCACGTGCCACACCTGGCGGATCGCGGCGAGCAGCGCCTCGTGGTGCTCGCGCGTCGCCTCGAGCAGGAGCGTGCCGTCGATGTCGAAGAGCAGCAGCACCCAACAGGCACGATGGCACACCCGGCTCGCGGCCAGAAGGCCTACGCCCTGAGGTCAGCGCGCGAAGCTCGTGCCCGCGCTCAGTCGCCGGGCGAACGCGGCGATGAGCCGGGCGGCGTTGGCGACGTCGTCGAGCTGCACCATCTCCACCGGGGAGTGCATGTAGCGGAGCGGCAGCCCTATGCCGCCGCACGGGATGCCGCCGCGGCTGACGTGCATCGCGTCGAGGTCGGTGCCGGTGTGGCGCGCGGAGGCCTGGATGGTGAACGGGATGCCCTCGGCCTCGGCGGTGTCGTGCAGCAGCTCGAAGATCCGCGGGTTGATGCTCGAGCCGCGCTCGATCACCGGCCCGGACCCGAACGGGTGCTTGCCGACCTCGGCGACGTCGACCCCCGGCGCGTCG
>JAOPZW010000174.1 GCA_025963905.1 Solirubrobacterales bacterium
CGCGGCCAACCCGCCGCGTGCGTGCGCGCGGCCGGCGGAGCGCTCGAGCTCCGCCGCGACGTCCTCGTCGGGCCCGGGCGCGGCATGCGCCCGGTGCCAGGCGCGGCGTTCGGGATCGACGCTGGGATCGGTGGCCTCCGCCAGCGCGCGGTGCGCCTCCTGCCGCTCCGGCAACGACGCCGATCGGTAGGCCGCGGAGCGCACCAGCGGATGGCGAAACCGCACGCGGGCGCCGAGCTCCAGCAGGCCGGCCTCGGCAGCCGGCGTCGCGGCCTGCGCCGGGATCCCCAGCCGCTCGGCCGCCCGCAACACGAGGAGTGGCTCGCCGACGGGATCGGCTGCCGCGACCTGCATCAGGCGCCGGGTCTGGGGCGGAAGCCCTTCGAGCCGCCGCCGGAAGCTCTCCTCGATCCGCCCGGAGAGCGGCAGGACGCCGGTGAATCCGAACCCACCCGCCAGCTCCGCCGGCGTGAACCCGCGGAGCAGCTCCAGCAGCGCCAGCGGGTTGCCGCCCGTCTCGGCGACGATCTGGTCGCGGACGCGCGCGTCAAGGGGCCCGGTGAGCACCGAGTCCAGCAACGTGAGCGCATCGGCGTCGTGCAGGCCGTCGACCTCGAGCCCCGCCAGTCCCGCCAGCTCCTCGCTCGTCCCGCGAGCCGCGAAGACCAGACCGACCGATTCCGCCTCCAGGCGCCGCGCGACGAACGCGAGGACCTGCGCTGAGGCGCGATCGAGCCACTGCTCGTCATCGACCAGGCAGATCAGCGGCCGCTCCTCGGCCACATCGGAGATGAGACTCAGGACGGCCAGGGCGATGAAGAAGCGATCCGGCGCCGGCCCGGGACTGATGCCGAACGCCGTCCGCAGCGCATCGCGCTGTGGCGCCGGGAGGCGCTCGAGGCGATCCAGCACCGGCACGAGCAACTGATGCAGCCCGGCGTACGCGAGCTCCATCTCCGATTGGACGCCGGCGGCACGCGCGACGCGACAGCCCGACGCATGCCCGACGACGTACTCCAGCAGCGCCGTCTTGCCCACGCCCGGTTCGCCACGCACGACCAAGGCCCGGCTCTGGCCCGCGCGAACGGCCTCGATGAGGCGGTCGAGCTCGTCGCATTCGCTGCGCCGGCCCGTGAGCTCTGGGGCGGAGGCGCGGATGGGGGAGGTCGTGGCCATGTGACCACCACGCGACGTTACAAGGCCTGACGACTCGCCCCCGCCACTGGCCACCGGCGGATGCGAACCCACCGCGCCGCCCTCACCCTCCGTGCATGACAAGCACAACCGATACCGCACCCGGGCGCTTCACGTCGCTGCCGACCGAAGAGACGCTCGCCGCGACCATCGTCGCGCTCGAAGAGCACGGATCCAGCGTCGAAGTCGTCGACGACCTCGACGCCGCGCGCGTCGCCGTCCTCGCACGCATCCCCGAAGGCTCCTCGGTGATGACCAACACGTCGGTGACGCTCGAGGAGACCGGCATCGCAAAGGCGATCAACGACGGCGGACCGTACGAATCGGTGCGCAACAAGATGCTGGCGTTCGACTACGCGACGCAGGCTCGCGAGATGAAGGCGATCGCCGGCCAGCCCGACTTCGCCCTCGGCAGCGTGCACGCGGTCACCGCCGAGGGAGCGCTCGTCATCGCCTCGGCGTCCGGCAGCCAGCTCGCCTCCTACGCCTGGGGCGCCGCCAACGTCATCTTCGTCGTCGGCGCGCAGAAGCTGGTCCCAACACTCGATGACGCACGCGAGCGGATCTTCGAGCACAGCCTCAAGCTCGAGGACGCTCGCGCGTACGCCGCCTACGGGCAGAACAGCTCCGTCGGCAAGATCCTCGAGATCCACCAGGAGCTGCCCGGCCGCATCCACGTCGTCCTCATCCGGCAGTCGGTGGGGTTCTGAACGACCTGGACGGCCCGCGGACGCGACGGCCTACGCGTGCATGAGGACGGGTGCCGCGGTGCCGTCCGCCTCCTCGTCCTCGATCGGCTCCGGCTTCCTGCGCGGGAGCATCAGCGCGGCGAACAGCGCGAGCGCGAGCAGCCCCAGCGCGTACCAGTAGGTGTGGGCGAACGCGCCCGCCATGAGGTCGCGGATCCGCGCCGGCAGGCCGTGCCCTGAGCTGCCCAGGCCGCCGCCCGCGGGGGCGCCGGGAAGGCGGGCCTTGAGCGCATCGATGAGGATGACGGACATCACCGCGGTACCGATCGAGGCGCCGACCTGCTGGATGATGTTCAGCGCCGTGCTCGCGCGGGCCACCTGGGCCCTGCGCAGCGTCTGCATCGCGCCCGACATCAGCGGCATCATCGATGAGCCCATCCCCATGCCCATCACGACCAGGGCGGCGCTGAGCGCCCAGTAGGACGTGTCGCCTGCGAGCTGCGTGAGCGCGAGCGTCGACACGGCGACGAGGCTGAGGCCGACGAGGACGATCCGCCCGACGCCCGTCCTGTCGGTGAGCTGGCCGGCGATCGGCATCGCGATCATCGCGCCGAGGCCTTGGGGCGCGAGCAGCAGGCCGGACTGCAGCGCCGACTCGCCGCGCACCGCCTGGAAATAGAGCGGCAGCAGCAGCATCGCGCCGAAGACGCTGATCACCATCAGGATCAGCGTGCCCGCCGCGGCCGCGAACGTGCGGTTGGTGAACAGGCGCAGGTCGATCAGTGCGTCGGGGGTGTGGAGCGCGTGGCGAATGAAGACGGCGAGCAGGATCACTCCGGCGAGCGCGGGCACGATCACCTTCGCGCTCCCGAAGCCGCCGGACGAGCTCGACTGCGCGAGGCCGTAGATCAGCAGCGCGAGGCCGGGGCTGAGCAGGAACAGGCCGAGCGCGTCGAAGCGGTGCGCGGGCTGCGGCGTGTCCTTCGGCAGGATGCGCAGGCTGCACAGCAGGGCGATCACGCCGATCGGCAGGTTGATGAAGAAGATCCAGCGCCACGAGACGGCGTCGACGAGCCAGCCGCCGAGGATCGGGCCCAGGATCGGGCCCAGCAGCATCGGGACGCCGATGATCGCCATCACGCGGCCGACGCGCTGCGGCCCCGCGGCGCGGGTGAGGATCGTCATGCCGGCGGGCATCAGCATCCCCCCGCCGAGGCCCTGCAGCACGCGGAACGCGATGAGCGAGCCCGCCGACCACGCGGAGCCCGACAGCGCCGAGCCGGCGAGGAACAACGCGATCGAGAGCATGTACAGCCGCTTCGTGCCGAAGCGATCGGCGGCCCACCCTGTCACCGGGATCACCGTCGCCAGTGCGAGCGTGTAGCCGGTCACGATCCACTGGATCGTCGACAGCGACGTGTTGAAGTCGCGGCCGAGCGTGTTGATGGCGACGTTGACGACGGTGGTGTCGAGGATCGACATCACCGCGCCGAGCACCACCACCGAGGCGACGGCGAGCAGCTTGCGGTCGATCGCTTCCTCAGGGGCGGTCGTGGACGACATTCAGTTCCTCTTCGGGTGGATGTTCAGGATCGGGAGCAGGACGTCATCGACGAGCTGCTCGGCGAACGCGCGATCGACCGGCTCGCCGGTGATGGTCACGCGGGTGAAGACGAGGGAGCCGGCGACGTCGGCGAAGAGGGGGCTCACGAGCGCGCCGGCGGCGAGCTCGCCACGCGCGGTCGCCCGGTCCAGCAGCTCGTCGACGCGGCGCCGCTCCTCGGCGATCACGTGCTCGCGCATGACGGACGCGAGCTCCTCGCTCGTGCGCAGCTGGGTCAGCAGGCCGCAGGCGAGGTGGACGTCCTCGAGCAGCCGGCCGGTCTGGATCGCGACCAGCGCCAGCAGGTCGCCGCGGAGGCTGCCGGTGTCCGGCGTGGCACCGCCCTGGTCGCGGTGCTCGCGGATCGCGTCGGCGACGAGCTCGGGCTTCCCGTGCGGCCAGCGGCGGTAGAGCGTCGGCTTGCTCACGCCGGCGCGCGCCGCGATCGCGTCGATCGTCGCGCGGTCGTAGCCGACCTCGGCGACGAGCGCGAGCGCCGCCTGGAGGATCGCCTCGCGGCGCTGCGGGTCACGCGGCCGGCCGCGCGCCGGGGTGCTGGTGATCGTCGCCATCTTTACGACACGGTATCGTAAAGTTGGCTTTGGAGCCCGCGCGGGATCCCCGCGCGATGACGACGCCCCTATGAGGCGGCGGTGAGCAGCACCTTCCCGTGGCGGCCCGCGGATTCTGCCTCGGCGACCGCGCTGCCGATCTCGTCGAGCGCATAGGTGCGCCCGGGCGACGTCACGAGGACGTCGTCGCGCATCAGCGCCTCGATGTCCTGCGCCAGCTGAGAGGCCGCCGGCGCGCCGGCCGCGTAGAACCCGCTGTCGTCGAGCCTGGGCAGCCAGTACCCCAGCCAGAAGACCTCCAGCGTGCGCCGACCCGACAGGATGTCGCGCGGGTCTTCGCCGACGCGGATCGGCTCGCCGGTGAGCGAGCCGTAGACCAGCATCCGGCCCTCCTCGTGCAGCGCCCTGAACATCTCGGTTCCGGCCTGCCCGACGACCGGATCGATCGCGTACCTGACACCCTCGCGCCCGGCGATGTCACGGACCTGCTCGTCGATCGGCCCATCGGCCGACACGATGACGGCGTCGGCGCCGAGCGCCTCGAGCTCGGCCACCGACTCGCGGCGGCGGACGACGTTCAGGGTGCGGATGCCATCCCGCTTGGCCAGCCTGATGATCATGCGCCCCAGCTCCGATCCGGCCGCCGACTGGAGAAGCCACTCCCCTCGCGGCACGGCCAGGACATGGCGGACCATGAGGATGGCCGAGGCCGGGTTGACCACGAACGAGGCCACCTGCTCATCGGGAATGCCGTCGGGCGCCGGCAGCGACGAGCCGGCCGGCAAGACCGCGTATTCCGCCCAGTTGCCGCCCTGGCCGTTGATGGCCGCCACGCGCTGACCCACGACCACACCGTGCGCCCCCGGGCCGAGAGCGTCGACGATCCCCACGCCCTCGAAGCCGACGGGGGCGGGAAACCGCGGTTCGACGCCCGAGTAGTGCCCCCGCACATACAGCAGGTCAGACGGATTGACCGGGCTGGCCAGCACCCGGATCCGGACCTCGCCCTTCCCGGGCTCCGGGACAGGCCGGTCGGCGAGGGCCAGGACCTCCGCGGGCTCACCGTAGGCGTCGAACTGGATGGCTTTCATCCACTCAGGGAGGTCGTCGCCACATCGGCGGGCACGTCGAGCCGAGGCCGGCTCCGGATCGCGTCGTCCATGCGCTTGACTCGTCCACGCTCCAGGCCGAGCGTCTCGGCGGCGAACACGCTGGGCCAGACCTTTCCGTCGACCGCCCATGTCCCGCTGGGGACCTCCTCGAGGATGACGAAGACACGAGCGTCCCCGGTGCCGCCGGTTCCGTCCGCCTCGAGAATGGCGTGCGTCAATTCTGCGGCCATCCCCTCGATGCGCTCGTAGTCCATGAATCCGGCCATGACGCGCACGTTCACCAGATAGATGTTCTGGCTGAGCGGCTTTCCCCCGGCGGCGATACTGCCGGCGGGGCGCTCGTCCAGGTAGACCCATGCGATCGACTGGGACGAGTCGGTGCTCTCGATCCCTTCCCAGCGCAGGCAGATCGCCGACAGCTCGCTGAGCAGGTCCTCACGCGTCGCGCGATCGAAGGAACCTTCGGGGTGGATGACTTCTACCAACGGCATCGTCGTTTCCTCATGTGTTCACAGGGCAGGGACGTCGCACGGTATGGCCGGCTCATCCGGCCGTCCTGTCGAAGCGCGCGGGCTCGGCCGGCTTTTCGCGCAAGGCGCCCGGATCGAGAGGCGGCGCAGCTCGCTCGGGGCGATGCCGTAGGCCTGCTTGAACCGGCGCGCGAAGTTCCCAGAGTCGGTGAAGCCCCAGCGAAACGCGACGGCGGTGATCGTCCCCGTGCCCGGGCGGCTGAGGTCGGTGTGGCAGCGGGCCAGGCGACGCCGGCGGATGTGCCCGGCGACCGAGTCCTCGTGCTCCTCGAAGGCGAGCTGCAACGTGCGCAGCGATGTGGCGAGGGTGCCCGCGACCTGCTCGGGCGTGAGGTCTGGATCGCCGAGCCGGCGGTCGATGTGCTCGACTGCCGCGGCATAGAGGCCGGCCCGAACCGACTGGGGCGCGACCGGCTCGTCCGGCGTGAGACATGCGGACAGGAGCTCGAGCGCGGCCTCCCGTGCGCCGATGGCGTCAGGAGCCGCAAGCGTGGGCAGCGCGACCGTGAGCGAGTCCAGGTAGGAGACGAGCAGCGGTGCGACCGCGCTGCGACGAGTCAGGTCGACGGCCGTCAGCCCGCCGAGGCGCGGGCAGCGTCGCGCCACATCCGACCTCGCAAGGAAGAGCGTCCGCTTGAGCAGCGGCGCTGCGACGGTGAAGCGGGCCGGCCGGCAGCTGTCCCAGGCGACCAGCGACCCGGCCGTCATGACGGCCGTGCGGCCGTCCTGCTCGACGATCTCGCGGCCGCGGCGGGTGATGAGGACGCCGACGTACTCGCCGTCGGTTGCGGCGATCTCCGGAGCCCCCCTGGTGCCGCGGCAGGGATCGCAGGCGCAGTCGACGATCGCCGAGCCGGCGAACCGGATCCGCCGGACCCACTCCTCCTGCCTGCTCGGCCCGTCGACGGGCTCTTGCAGGCGCCACGGAAGGTGGGTGTCGTCGAGCACCGACGCCCACGCCTCCGGCCGATCCGCCGTCGGGTGCGACCTGACGTCGAACTCGTCGAGTGCGATCGCGGTCGAAACGCGTTCGACCCGCTCGGCCTCGGCGCTTACGACGGTGGCGGCCATGGCGCGATCAGGTCACGACCGGCAGCCGGCTGAACGCGAGGTCGAGCGA
>JAOPZW010000198.1 GCA_025963905.1 Solirubrobacterales bacterium
GTCCCGCGCGCGGCCGAGGTGCTCGGCGCGCTGGACGGCGACCCGCGCTTCAAGCTCGAGCTGCCGGCCGCCCAGCTGGAGATCGTCACATCGCCGGCGCGCGATGTCGCGAGCGCCGCCGCCGAGCTCGCCGACGCGCGCCGCACGCTCGCGGCGGCGCTGCCCGGCCGGGCGCGCTTCGCCGCGGCGGGCGTGCATCCCTTCGCCGCGCCCGAGGGCACGCTGAACGAGGGCGGCCGCTACGACGCCATCGCGGCCGAGTACGGGCCGGTCGCCCGGCGCCAGCTGGTCTTCGGCCTCCACGTCCACGTGGCGGTGCGCGGGGCCGACCGCGCGCTGGCCGTCCACGACGCGCTGCGCTCCCACCTGCCCGAGCTCGCAGCGCTGGCCGCCAACGGCCCGTATCACGACGGGCGCGACAGCGGACTGGCGTCGGTGAGGCCCAAGATCTCCGAGACGCTGCCGCGCCAGGGCGTCCCGCCGGCGGTCGGCAGCTGGGAGGGCCTGGCCGCCGCCCTGAGCTGGGGGATGCGCGCGGGCACGCAGATCGCGCCCGCGCCCGGCGGCTGGTGGTGGGAGCTGCGCCTGCATCCGGCGCACGGCACCGTCGAGGTGCGGGTGCCCGACGCACAGGCCACCGTCGCCGACACCGCCGCTGTGGCCGCGGTGGCCCATGCGCTCGCGGTCCACCTGGCCGATCGCCACGACGCCGGCGAGGTCCTGCCCGTCCATCCGACGTGGAGGATCGAGGAGAACCGCTGGTCGGCCTGCCGCCACGGGCTCGCGGGCACGCTCGCCGATCTCGACACCGGCATGCCGCAGCCGACCCGCGAGCGCCTCGAGCGCCTGCTCGACGACCTCGCGCCGACGGCCGCGCGCCTGGATTGCTCGGCCGAGCTCGAGGCCGCACGCGGCCTGCTCGCCGCCAACGGGGCCGAACGCCAGCGCGCCGCGGGTGGTCCCCGGGCGGCGGCCGCCTGGCTGGCGGAGCGCTTCCTCGGGTAAACGGGGGGCCATGCCGTCCCTCCCCGACTCCCGCGGTCCGCTGAGCGCCCTGCTGCTGACCGAGCTGGGCCACGAGGCCCACGCGATCACGCCCCGCGCCCACGGCGTCCCGTCCGACCCGGTGGCCGACGACGAGCTCCAGCTCGCGCTGTACCTCTGCTACGAGCTGCACTACCGCGGGCTGCCGGGCGTCGACGACGCCTGGGAATGGGAGCCGTCGCTGATCGCCCTGCGCGGCGGTCTGGAAGCGGAGTTCGAGCGCGGGCTGCGCGCCGCGCCGGCGCTGCGGGGTCCCCTGCGGCCGCCGGCACCGGAGGACATGGACGTCGCCCTGCGCGCGATCGCCGACAGCGACGACGGCCCGTCGTTGTCGCGCTTCCTCGAGACCCAGGGCACGCTCGACCAGTTCCTGGAGTTCATGGTCCACCGCTCCGCCTACCAGCTGAAGGAGGCCGATCCGCATTCGTGGGCGCTCCCGCGCCTCTACGGTGCGCCGAAGGCGGCGCTGGTCGAGATCCAGGCCGACGAGTACGGGGGCGGGCGAGCCGAGCGCATCCACGCGCGGCTGTTCGCCGATGCACTGGACGCGGTGGGACTCGACAGCACCTACGGCGCCTACCTGGACCTCCTGCCCGGCGTGACGCTGGCCACGGTGAACCTGATGTCGATGCTCGGCCTGCGCCGCGCGCGGCGCGGGGCGATCGTCGGGCACCTGGCGCTCTTCGAGATGACCTCGTCGATTCCCAACCGCCGCTATGCCAACGCGCTGCGCCGCCTGGGCTTCGACGGGCCCGCGACCGCGTTCTTCGACGAGCACGTCGCCGCAGACGCGGTGCACGAGAACGTCGCGGCCGTCGACCTCGCCGGCGGTCTCGCGCGCCAGCAGCCCGAGCTGGCCGCCGACATCCTCTGGGGCGCCCGCGCGCTGGTCGAGCTCGAGTCGCGGTGGGCGGCGCACCTCCTCGGCGCGTGGCAGGCGGGGACGACGTCCCTGCGAACCGGGCTGCGCGCGCGGGTGGCCGCCGCATGAGATCCCGCTCAGCGAAGATGCACGCAGATGACCGAGGACCCCTGGAAGGAGCAGCTGCGGCTCCTGGGCGAGTTCATCCGCGCCCAGCGCGGGATGGCGAGACTGTCGCTGCGACAGCTCGGGGAGCTGACCGGGGTGTCCAACGCCTACCTGAGCCAGCTGGAGCGGGGGCTCCACGAGCCGTCGCTGAGCATCCTCAAGTCGATCTCCGACGCGCTCGGGATGCCGCTCGAGTCGCTGCTCGCGCAGACGGGGATGCTGCCCGACGTTGCGCCCGGCGACACCGCCGTGATCCCCGACACGGAGACCGCCATCCTTCAGGACCCCCAGCTCTCCGAGCCGCAGCGGGTCGCGCTGCTCAGCGTGTACCGGAGCTTCGTGCCGGCGCGCCGGCGCGGCTGAGCGCCGCCGCGCCAACGACCCGGATTGCCTGAGAAATCGATCGCGCTGCGCGATAAAGTACGCAGCATGACCCCGCGAATCACCCCAATCGACTGGCGCGAGCTCTACGCGGCGAACCGGGCGGTGATCGAAGGCCGGACCGGCACGCCGCACGGCACCCTGCAGGGCCCGCCGCTCGGCACGCTCCCCGGCATGCCGCTCGGCACGCTCCAGTCGCCGTCGCCGGCCGGCACCTGGGAGGAGCACACCTGCGCCGGCGGGCGGTTCTTCGTCCACGCGCCGGAGGACATCGACTCCGAGCCCGTCCCGCTGCTCGTGATGCTGCACGGCTGCACACAGAGCGCCGCAAGCTTCGCGGCCGGCACGCTGATGAACGACGTGGCCGACCGCCACGGCTTCGTCGTCGTGTACCCGGAGCAGAGCCGGGATCGCAATCCGATGGGCTGCTGGAGCTGGTTCGACGCGGCGCATCGGCGGCGTGACACGGGGGAGCCGGCGTTCATCGCGGAGGCCGCGCAGACCGTGATGGAAGCGACGTCCGACTGGAACATCGATGCCGAGCGCGTCTTCGTGGCCGGCATGTCCGCCGGCGGTGCGATGGCCAGCGTGATGGCGATGGCCTATCCGGACCTCTTCGCGGGGGTGGCCGTCCACTCCGGCCTGGCGTGCGGGAGCGCCGGCGACCAGGGCAGCGCGTTCGCCGCCATGTCCAAGGGAGGCCCGGACCCGAAGCGACTGGCTGCCGCCGCCTTCTCCAGGGTCGATGGCCTGGCCCGGCCGGTTCCGGCGGTCGTCATCCACGGCGACGCCGACCGCACGGTCTCGCCCGTCAACGGCGATCAGGTCGTCGAGCAGTGGCTGACCTTCAACCGGCTCGCCGCGCCCGACGAGTTCGACGGCGAGCTACGGCAGCCGACGACGACGTCGCGCGACGACGCGGACGGGAGGGCATGCACGCGCCGGCGGTGGACGGACCGCGACGGCGCCGTCCTCCAGGAGTCCGTCAAGGTCGAGGGCCTCGGCCATGCCTGGTCCGGAGGCGCACCGGGCGGCTCCTACACCGACCCCAGCGGACCCGTCGCGAGCGAGCTCATCTGGGACTTCTTCACGGTCTGCCGCGCAGCCCCGCGGGTAGCCTGCTGAGAAGGCTCCCTGTCGTCGGGTCGTGGAGGGATGCGTATGCAAGACGCTGTGATCGTCAGTGCGGTGCGGACGCCGGTCGGGACGTTCGGCGGTCAGTTCAAGGACGTCGCGGCCACCGAGCTCGGCACGCATGCGGTGCGCGCCGCGCTCGAGCGGGCCGGGCTCTCCGGAGACGAGGTGCAGGAGGTGGTGCTCGGCTGTGTGCTGCAGGCCGGCCTCGGGCAGAACCCGGCGCGGCAGGCGGCCATCGGCGCCGGGATTCCCAAGGAGGTGCCGTCCACGACGGTGAACATGCTCTGCGGCTCGGGCCTCAAGGCGGTCGCGCTCGCGTCCCAGATGATCCGCACCGGCGATGTCGATGTCGTCGTGGCCGGCGGCATGGAGAACATGACGCGCGCGCCCTATCTCGTGCCGTCGGCGCGCTTCGGCGCGCGCATGGGCGCGGCGGAGATGATCGATTCGATGGTCTTCGACGGGCTGACGGACGCCTTCAACGACATCCACATGGGCGTCACGGCCGAGAACCTGGCGGACCAGTACGGAATCAGCCGCGAGGAGCAGGACGCGTTCGCGGCGGCCAGCCACCAGAAGGCCGAGCGCGCGATCCAGGAGGGCGTCTTCCGGGACGAGATCGTCCCGATCGAGGTGCCCGGCAAGCGCGAGACGCGCGTCGTCGACACCGACGAGCACCCGAGGCCGGGGACCACGGCCGAGGGACTGGGCAAGCTGCGCGCGGCCTTCCGGCGCGAGGACGGGACGGTGACCGCGGGCAACGCGTCCGGCATCAACGACGGGGCGGCCGCCGTCGTCGTGATGTCCGAGCGCGTCGCACGCGAGCGGGGGCTCGAGCCGTTCGGGACGGTGGAGAGCCACGCATCGGTGGGTGTCGAGCCGAAGATCATGGGCATCGGGCCCGTCCCCGCGGTGCGTCAGGCGCTGGCGCGCGCCGGGCTCGAGCTGGGCGACATCGACCTGTTCGAGCTCAACGAGGCGTTCGCCGCGCAGTCGCTGGCCGTGCTCAAGGAGCTCGGCATCGAGGGCAAGCGGATCAACCCCCACGGCGGCGCGATCGCGCTGGGCCATCCGATCGGGGCCAGCGGCGGCCGGATCCTCGTGACCCTGCTGCACGAGATGCGGCGCACGCGCGCCGAGCGCGGCGTGGCGACGCTGTGCGTCGGCGGCGGACAGGGCCAGGCGGCCGTGATCCGCAACGCCGCGAACGGCTCGGGCCGGTAGACGCCCGGAGCGGGGCGCGCCACCGGCCGGACAGGCGGTGGCGCGCCCGGGCGGACGCCCTACATGTCCTGGCCGCCGTTGACCGCCCACACCTGCCCGGTGATGTAGGACGACGCGTCCGCACACAGGAAGTGCACGACGCGGGCGATCTCGTCAGGGCGCCCGAGCCGGCCGAGCGGCACGTCCGAGCGGATCTTGTCGAGTACTTTCTCCGGGACCGACGCGAGCATGTCGGTCTCGATGAACCCGGGGGCGACGGCGTTGACGGTGATCCCGACGCCGTGGGGATCCCGCTTGTCGGCCCGCTTGAGCGCGAAGGCCGCCTCCTTGGCCATCGACGTCGTCAGCCCGAACATGCCCGACTTCGACGCCGCGTAGTTCGTCTGGCCGACGTTGCCGGTCTGGCCGATGATCGAGGTGATGTTGACGATCCGGCCGGTGCCGCGCTCGACCATGTGCTCGAGCGCCGCCTTGGACATGAAGAACGCGCCCGACAGGTTGACGGCGATGACCCGGTACCAGTCCTCCTCGGTCATCTTGAATACCGTCTTGTCGGACGTGATGCCCGCATTGTTGACCAGGATGTCGAGGCGGCCGTGGTGGTCGATGACCTCCTGGACCGTGCGCCGGCAGTCCTCGGCCGAGCCGACATTGCCCTGGTGGAGCGAGACCGGGATGTCGTTCTTGGCCAGATCGGCCTGGAACTCCTCGGCACGGTCGCGGTTCTGGCTGTAGCCCGCCGCGACACTCGCTCCCTGGGCGGCGAGGCTGCGGCAGATCGCGGCCCCGATCCCGCGCGTGCCCCCGGTGACCATCGCCACGCGGCCCTTCAGCTTGGCGGGTGCCTCCTTGAAGTCGTGCGGCTCCGATCGTGTCGTCGGCATGATCCCCTACCTCTCCTCGCTTAACGGTCCGAGCGCTCGGCGAGCCACTCGGCTATGTCCGGCCAGATCTCGGTGCGCGCCTTCGAGCCGGCCATGAGGCCGATGTGGCCCCCGGGCCGGTCGAGGTGCGTGACGTCCTGGCTTCCCACCTGGTCGAGCACCGGCAGGGTCCCCTGCCGGGGCGCGATGTGGTCGTCCCCCGCGGTGATCACGAGCAGGTTCTGCTCGACCGCCGAAAGGTCAGCCCGCCGGCCGCGCAGGCGCATGCGGCCGCGCACGAGCCGGTTCTCCTTGTACATCCACGTGACCCAGTCGCGGAACGCGCGCCCGGGAAATGGCGGGTTGTCCGCCACCCACTTCGCCATGGCCTGGTAATCCTCGCGGCGTGCCTTGCCGTCGAGGACCTGCTGCCACAGCCGGCGATACGTCGTCCAGTAGTTATTCACCGGCTTCATCAGCTTGTTGGCCCAGTCGATCGTCCGGCCCGGCACCGCGCCGTAGACGTCGGCCACCAGGTCGACGTCGAAGGAGTCGCGCGCCACCCACGTGGCGTACAGCGAACCGCTCGTGTCCACCGGCGTGGTCAGCAGGACGAGGTTGCGCACGGGGGTTTGGGGCTCGACCGCGCAATGCATCAGCGAGAGCGTCCCGCCGATGCACCACCCCAGCAGCGTCGCCTCCTCCTCGCCGGACGCGCGCTGCACCTCGCGGAGCGCCCGCGGGATCTGCTCGCACACGTAGTGCTCGAGCCCGAGCTCGGCGTCGGCCTCGTCGGGCTCGCCCCAGTCCAGCAGGAAGACGTCGAAGCCCTCGTTCAGGAGGAACTCGACGAACGAGTTGCCGGGGCGCAGGTCGAAGATGTGCGGGCGGTTGATGAGGGCGAAGACGAGCACCACCGGCACGGGGTACGAGCGGCGGTTGGAGCGGTAGCGGTACAGCGTCGTCGCGCGGTGGCTCCAGACCACGTCCTTGGGCGTCACCGCGATCGGCGCGTCGCGCTCCGTCAGGACGATGTTGGCGAACTCGAGCGCGGCGACCGGTGATCGGGCGATGCGCTCGAGCGGGTTCACGTCTTCGAGCTCCGCCGGGTCGGCCGCCGGTTGGCCGAGTTCGCGCCGTCGACGGCGCTCGGCGCGTCCGGGCGCGTGCGCGTCTCCGCGTCGCGCAGCCGCTCGAGCTCCTGCAGGACGAGCTCGAGCTTGTCCTCCGTGCGGCCGATCTGTCGCGCCAGGCGGGCGACGTCCCGGCGTCCCGCGATGCGCAGGTTGCTCCACACCATGTCCATCGTGTCGAAGCCGATGCGCGTGAGCGCGACGACGTTCTCGGTCGCCATGGCCAGCAGCTCGCCGAACGAGTCGCGCGAGACCATCCGCTCGGCGGCCTTGGCCGCCCGGGACTCCTGCTCCTCCAAGAGGCGCCGGACCTCCTGCTCTGGGCTGCGACGATCGTCGGCCACCTCTCTACCCTATGCCCATGGTCCCACTAGGATGAAACGGTTCATGGCCGAGGGGGACCGCGCCGCCCGCCTGGGCGAGATCATCCGCCGCCAGCGCGAGCTGAGCGAGCTCTCCATGCGCCAGTTCGCTGACCTGGCCGGGATCTCCAACCCCTACCTCTCGCAGATCGAGCGGGGGTTGCGCAGGCCGTCCGAGAGCGTCCTCGACGCCATCGCCTCAGCGCTGCAGGTCTCCGCCGAGACGCTGTACGAGGAGGCCGGCGTGGGCGTCGACGAAGTGCCGGAGGACGGCGCGGTCGAGGAGGCGATCCGCCTGGATCCCCGCCTGACCGGCCGCCAGCGCCAGGCCCTGCTCGAGGTGTACGCCGCCTTCGTCGCCCAGGCCCGGTCGCCCTCGCGCCAGCGGCGCAAGGGCCAGGCCTAGGGCAGCGCTACGGCGCCGGGATCAGGCTCGTCTCCGGCGTGCGCGCGCGCGAGCGCTCGAAGGCGCCCGGCCCGTCGGCATCCGGCCGCGAGTGCTCGAGCACGGATGCCATGACGACCGGCCAGTGCTCGCGCAGGGCTTCGCTGCCCATGAACAGCCCGAGGTGGCCGCCGGACGTCGTGCGCCGGGTGATGAGCTCGGCCGGGGTCGAGACTGCGTCGGCGAGCGCGAAGACCTGCTCGGGCGGGGTGATGTGGTCTGTGGCGCCGGCCAGCAGGTTCACGGGGCAGGCGATGCGCGAGAGGTCGATCGCCTGGCCGTCGATCGTCAGCGTCCCGCGGATCAGCTTGTTGTCGCGGAACAGGTGCTCCACGATCCAGAGGTAGAATGACCCTGCGAGGTCTTGCGTGTGCTTGAACCAGTCCTCGAACGCCCGGTAGCGCTCGACGTGCCGCGGGTCGCGGACGTTGGCCAGCAGCTGGAGCTGCTTGTCCAGCTCCGTCTCCGGCCGGATGACGATGAAGCCGCCGAGCAGGAACTCGCCCTTGAGCACGCCGTCGCCCAGCGCGACCATCGCCCGGTAGAAGGACAGGTCGTCGTCCGACAGCGCGTCGACGCTCTCATGGATGACGGCGTCGCCGGCGTGGAAGTCGATGGGCGCCCCGGCGATCGTCAGCGTGTTGACGCGCTCGGGGTGCAGCGCCGCGTAGATGGTGGCCAGCCAGCCGCCCTGGCAGTCGCCGACGAGGTTGACCGGTCCGCCCTCGCCGGCCTGCGCGACAGCGGCGTCGACCTCCGCCAGGTAGTCGCTGATCGTGGCGTCCTTCGTCGCCTGGGTGACCCCGACCCATTCGAGCGCGTACAGCCGCTCGAGCCCCGCGCCGGCGATCGTCAGCATCTGGCTCTGCTCGGTGCTGTAGTCGACGATGGACGAGTCGTGACCGGCCTGGGGCGGCAGCACGAGCGTCGGCACGACGTCGCCGGCGCCGGGGGCCGTGAAGTCGCGCAGGCGCGTGAGCCCGGTGCGGCGCACGATCTGCTGCGGCGAGGACCACGTCGGCGGGCGGCGGTCGTTGACGAGCTGCCACCAGCGCAGCCCGTCGGCGGCGACGTCGACCGGGGTGCGGCCCTCGGCGATCGCGCCGGACCAGTAGTCCGTCAGGCCCGATACCGCTGCCACCCAGGTCTGGACGGCAGCATCGAACCCGCGGCGGGTGAGCGGAGGCACACCGGAAGCCGGGGGAATGGGAAGATCCAATGAACGGTGAGTCATGAGTCAGGAAACCCTATCTCCACCGCCGGAAGACGCGCCGGTTGCCATCGTCACCGGCGGGGGCAGCGGCATCGGCCGCGCGATTGCGCAGCGGCTCACCGACGACGGGATGCGCGTGCTCGCCGTCGATCTGAAGCCGTCGGCCGACGGCCCGGGTGAGCCCTTCGCCGCCGATCTGACGACGCGCGAGGGCAATCGCGCGGCGATCGAGGCCGCCCTTGAGCGCTTCGGCCGGATCGATGCGATCGTCCCCAACGCGGGCTTCCAGCACGTCGCGCCGGTCGCCGACTTCCCCGAGGACCGCTGGGACGCGATGCTCTCGCTGCTCCTGACCAGCCCGTTCCTGCTGGCCAAGTACGCCTGGCCCGAGCTCGCGCGCCGCGGCGACGGGCGCATCGTCGTGGTCGCGTCAGCCCACGCGCTCGTCGCGTCGCCCTACAAGTCCGCCTACGTGTCGGCGAAGCACGGCGCGCTCGGACTGGTCAAGACGCTGGCGCTGGAGGGCGCAGCCGACGGCATCCTGGCGACGGCCTTGTGCCCGGGGTTCGTGCGCACGCCGCTGGTGGAGGCGCAGATCGCCGATCAGGCGCGCGCCCACGGCGTGCCCGAGGAGCGCGTGCTCGAGGACGTCATCCTCGCCCCCCACGCGGTCAAGCGGCTGCTCGAGCCCGAGGAGGTGGCGGGCGTCGTGGCCTTCCTGCTGGGTCCGGGCGGCCGCGCGTTCACCGGGGTGCCGGTGACCATGGACCTGGGCTGGACGGCGCGCTGAGGAAGTCGCCGGCGATCCGGTCGATCTGCGGAGCGTCGGTGAAGAGGAGATGGCCGGCGCCCGGCCACATGAGCAGGCCCGACCCGGGGATGGCGCGTGCCAGCAGCTCCGCGTTGCCGGGGCGGACCAGGCGGTCCTCGGTCCCGTGGACGACGAGCGTCGGCGCCGTCACGGCGCCCAGGCGGTCGAGGGTGTCGTGCCCCAGCGCCGCCTCCAGCTGCGCGGTGTAGGGCTCGGGCTCGATCGGGAAGCGCAGGCGCTGCTCGACGTCCTGCGAGATCCGGTCACCGTGGAGCCGGCGGGTCGCGGCCGCATAGTTGTAGGGCACCGACGCCCACACGGCCTCGTCGGCGGGCATCTCGGCCCGGCGCCGGAAGAACGCTTGCGTCGCATCCTCGGCGGCGACGGCCGCCGGCCCTCCCGGGGTGGTGGCGGCGAGCACCAGCGCGCGCACCCGCTCGGGATGGCGCAGGACGATCTCCTGGGAGATCATGCCGCCCAGCGAGATGCCGTAGACGTGGGCGGATTCCTCCTGGGCGGCGTCGAGCACGGCCATGGCATCGGCGGCCATGCCCGCGACCGTGTAGGGCCCGGGCGGCCGGCCGCTGCGACCGACGCCGCGGTTGTCGAAGGCGATGACTCGGAAGCGCTCGGCGAGAACCGGGATGGTGCGCCACCAGCCGGTGGCGTTCATCCCGAGCCCCATGACGAGGAGCACGGGCGGACCGGCGCCCGTGCTCTCCCAGTACAGCTCCGTGCCGTCGCTCTGGACGACCGGCACAGGCGTCTACTTGAGGAGCTCGCGCCCCGCCGACACGTAGAGCTTCGCGAGCTCGCGTGTGAACCGCGCCTGCGCGTCGACCACGGTGGAGACCCACTCGATGTCGGTGTGCCGGGCGGCGTTCTGCTGGTAGTCGGCGATCGACTCGAGCGCCTTCTCGTAGGCCTGCAGGTAGGCGCCCCCGGCCTTTTTGGCGGCGTCCAGGATCTGCTCGTTCAGGTCCCGGATCCGCTCGGTGGCGGCTTCGGCGGTGTTCCGGTTGGTGGTGGCGGTGGCCATACTGCTCTCCTCGCGTGGCGGACGGTTTGACGTGCTTGCACGTTAGCAAACCATTTTGCTAACTGGCAAGCAGCTCAGCGCCCTCCCCGGATGCGTCGCTCGGGTCAGTTTTCGGCGTCGTCCGCCTGCTCGCGCAAGCGCAGCGCCGCAGCCTCCGCGCTGGCGGAAGGGCGGTCCGGCGCGACGTCCTCGTCCTCGTCCTCGCGCGGCGTCGAGGGCGGGGCGTGGGGGATGTCCTCGTCCGGATGGGTCTCGCTCCAGCGGACCGTGGCGGCCTCCGCGCTCGCCGAAGGCCTCGGGGGCGGATGGGGCTTCTTGCTGCTCTCGGACATGGCAGCTCCTGTCCTCGGGTTCCCCCTCGCGGTACCCGGCGACCGGCCCGCGGAATCAGCCCGGGCTACCTCTGCTCGGCCCCGCTCGGCGCGGCGAAGCGCACGAGCTTGTGCGTGCCGTCGCAGAACGGGCGCACCCGCGACTTGCCGCAGCGGCACAGGGCGATCGTCCCGCGATCGACTTCGATCTCGCTGCCATCCTGGTCCTGGAGGCGGATGGGGCCGCGCACGAGCAGCGGCCCGTCGCGGTAGGGCGTGATGGTGACGTCATCGTCCACGCCGTCCGGTTGCCCGCTGCGCGGCTCGCCCATGCGCTCGACGTTCCTGCGCCGTGCGTCGAATCGGGGTACCGCGTGCCCCGGTGCGCGGTATTGGTCGGATGATGCTTCTTCAAGACCGCAGGATCCTCGTCACCGGCGTCCTCACCGAGAGCTCGATCGCGTTCTCCGTCGCGCGCCGGGCGCAGGAGGAGGGTGCCGAGGTCGTGCTCACCGGCTTCGGGCGAGGCATGCGCATCACCGAGCGCATCGCCAAGCGCCTGCCGTCCGAAGCCGACGTGCTCGAGCTGGACGTCAACGACCCCGACCAGCTGGAGTCCGTGGCCGGCGAGCTCGACACGCGCTGGGGGAGCCTCGACGGCCTCCTGCACGCGATCGCGTTCGTGCCCGCGGACGCGCTCGGCGGCCGCTTCCTGACGGCGCCGGCCGAGTCGGCGCTGGCGGCGTTCCAGACCAGCGCGTTCTCGCTGAAGGCGCTGGCGTCGGCGTTCCTGCCCCTCCTGGAGCGCTCCGACGGCGGCGGCGCGATCGTCGGCCTGGACTTCGACGCGACCGTCGCGTGGCCGTCCTACGACTGGGCGGGCGTGTCGAAGGCGGCGCTGGAGTCGATCAACCGCTACCTCGCCCGTGACCTGGGCCCGCGCGGGGTGCGCTCGAACCTCGTCGCCGCCGGGCCCCTGCGGACGGTCGCGGCCTCGAACATCGAGGGTTTCGACGGCCTCGCGGACGCCTGGCACCGGCAGGCCCCGCTGGGGTGGAGCCTCGACGACCCCGAGCCCGTCGCCGACGCGTGCCTCTTCCTGCTCTCGCCGCTGGCCCGCGCGATCACCGGCGAGATCGTCCACGTCGACGGCGGCTATCACGCGCTCGGCGCGCCACTCGCGCCCCCGGCCGAGGCTCAGCTTGCCGAGGCGACCGACGCCGCGACGTCGCCCGGGCGCGAGTAGACCGCACGCCACCACAGCTCCGCGAGGACGCGGATCGACTCGGTGGCGTCGCCCGGGCTCAACACGAGCTCGCGCACGATGTGGTTCTCGACCATCGCCAGGAGCGCCTGGGCGGAGATCCGCGGCGAGATGTCGTCGGGAGCGATGCCGCGCGCCTGGTCGCGCGCGATGCGCGCCTGGGCGCGCTCGGCGAAGCGCATGATGTACGGCGCCCATTCGTCGGGCAGGTGCTCGCCGCGCGCGCCGGCGAGCTGGGCGGCCAGCAGCAGCACCCCGGCGTCGCGGCTGACGACCGACACGACCCGTGCGAGCCCCAGGCGGAGCTCGCGGCGAGGGTCGCCGTCACCGTCGAGGTAGGGCGACGCCGCGAGATACATCTCGCTGAACGCCTGCTGGATGAGGCGGTCGATGACCGCGCGCTTGTTGGGGAAGTAGAAGTAGACCGCCGTGCGGCTGACGAACGCCCGCTTGGCGATCGCGTCCATCGTCACGGACTCGTAGCCGACCTCGTGCAGCGCGCTGCGCGCCGCGGCGAGGATCGCCTCTTCGGTTGCGTTGCGCGTCTGAACCGCCTGCCGCGCCGCGGCTGCCGCCGGCGTCACCGCATGGCCTCGAGCGCGAAGGCGATCCGCTCGCGGGTCTCGCGCGCGGGGATCACCTCGTCGATGAAGCCGCGCGACGCGGCCTCGTGCACCGGCAGGTGCTCGGCGGCGTAGGCGTCGGCCAGCGCGTCCGGGTCGGCGCCCGCCGCGATCTCGCGCCGGTGGACGATCTCCACCGCCTGGCGGGGGCCCATGACGCCGATCCGCGCCTGCGGCCAGGCGAGCGTCAGGTCGGCGCCGAGGTCCCGGGAGTTCATGACGATGTGGGCGCCTCCGTAGGCCTGCCGCAGCGTCACCGTGACGCGCGGGGTGGTGGCGACCGAGAAGGCTCGCAGCAGCGAAGCTCCATGGCGGATGACCCCTTCGCGCTCCTGCGCGGTACCGGGTAGGAACCCGGGCGTGTCGACGAGCACGACGAGGGGCACGCCGAAACGGTTGCACAGATCGACGAACCACGCACCTTTTTGCGATCCGTCGACGTCGAGGCAGCCGCCGAGGTGCTTGGGCTGGTTGGCGATGACGCCCACCGGACGCCCGTCGATGCGGCCCAGGCCCACGACGAGGTTGCGCGCCCAGCGCGGCGCGAGCTCGAGCAGATCGCCGCCGTCGAGCAGGCGCACGGCGACGTCGCGCACGTCGTAGACCTCGCGGTCGCGGTCGGGCAGGACGTCGCCCGGGTCACCCGGTGCCGGGTCGGCGGGCGGGTGCAGCGGGAGCGCGTCGCCGGCGCGCGAGGGCAGGTGCGCGAGCGCGGTGCGCACCATCTCGGCGGCGTGGACGTCGTGCTCGGCAACCAGGTGCGCCACCCCGTTCTGGCCGTGGACCTTCGGGCCGCCGAGGTCCAAGGCGCTGACCTGCTCGCGCGTGACCCGCTCCACGATGGCGGGCCCGGTGAGGAACATGCGCGCCTCGGGCCCAGCCATGACGGTGAGGTCGCCGAGCGCGGGGGAGTACGCCGCGCCCCCGGCGCACGGGCCGCCGATGACGCTGATCTGCGGCACCTGGGCCAGCGCCTGGGCGCGGAAGATCGCCGCGTAGGCCGTGAGGGCGCCGACGCCCTCCTGCAGCCGCGCACCGCCGGAGTGCGGAAAGCCCACGACCGGCACGCCGAGGCCGGCCGCGCGCGTGATCGTGCCGGCGATCGTCTCGCCGCCGCGCACGCCCAGCGAGCCGCCCTTGAAGCCGCCATCCTGGGCCCAGGCGCAGACGACGCGCCCGTTCACGCGGCCGCTGCCGGCCAGCACGCCATCGCCCACCGCGCTGCGCACGGGGCGGAAGCTGCCGGGGTCGAACAGCAGCTCGAGACGCGCGCGCGCGACGAGTGCGTCCGCAGCGACGTCGAACACGGCGCTCATGCCGCGCTCACCGCCAGACACGCGTTCTGCCCGCCGAAGCCGAAGGAGTTCGACAGCGCGAGCTCGAGGCCGGGCGCCTCGCGCGGGCCCTCGGGCACGTAGTCGAGGTCGCAGTCGGGGTCGGGGTCCTCGTAGTTGAGGGTGGGGGGGAGGACGCCGCGGCGCACGGCCTCGATGCACACGATCGCCTCGACCGCGCCGGCGGCGCCGAGCAGGTGGCCGATCGCGGACTTCGTCGAGGAGACGGGCGGCGGGGTGTTGGCGCCGTTGAAGACCCCGCGGATCGCAGCCGTCTCGATCTTGTCGTTGAACGGCGTGCTCGTGCCGTGCGCGTTGACGTAGCCGACGTCCGCGGGCTGGGCGCCCGCGTCGGCCAGCGTCGCGCGCATCGCCTGCGTGGCGCCGCGCCCGTTCTCGTCGGGCTGGGTGATGTGGAAGGCGTCGTTGGACGCGCCGTAGCCGGCGATCCGGCCGTAGATGGTGGCGCCGCGGGCACGGGCGTGATCCTCGCGCTCGAGCACGAGCACGCCGGCCCCCTCGCCCATCACGAACCCGTCGCGGCGGGCGTCGAACGGGCGCGAGATGCCCTCGCGCGACAGCGCGCCCATCTTCCGGAACGCCGCCATGCACAGGCCGGTGAGCGCGGCCTCGGAGCCGCCGGCCACGACCACGTCGGCCTCGCCGCGATCGATGAGGCGGACGGCCTCGCCGATCGCGTGGGCGCCGGTGGCGCAGGCCGAGGCGACCGAGAAGCCAGGCCCGTGGGCGCCGATGCGCATGGCGATCGTGCCCGCGGCCGCATTGGGCATCATCATCGGCACGAACAGCGGGGAGACGGCTCGGTCGCCGCCCTCCAGCCATGCCTTGCACTCGGCCTCGAGCGTCATCAGCCCGCCGACGCCGGTGCCGACGATGACGCCCAGGCGCTCGGGCTCGATGCCGTCGAACGCCGCCTCGGCGACGGCCTGGTCTGCCGCGTTCACGGCGAGCTGCGTGAAGCGGTCGGCGCGACGGGCCTCCTTGCCTGTCATCGCGGTCTCGGGATCGAAGCCGGTGCACGCGCCGGCCCCGTCCTCGATGCCGGAGCGCTTGGCCAGGAGGGCCTCGAAGAAGGCGTCGGCGCCCTCGCCGATCGACGAGACGACGCCGCGACCGGTGACGACGACGCCGGTCACGCCGGTGCGCCCGCCTTCTCGCGGACGAGCTCCTGGACGAGCTCCTGCGCGTCGCCGACCGTCGCGATGGCCTTCAGCCGCCCGTCGGCGATCTGCACGTCGTAGCGGTCCTCGAGCGCCTTGACGATCTCGACGAGGTCGAGCGAGTCGACGTCGAGGTCGCTCCAGGTGCTGCTGGGCTCGGCGGATGCGGCGTCAGGCACCTTGATCGCCGCGAGCTCCTCGCGAATCGCCTCGAGGGTCTCCTGCTCCGTCGGGATCTGCTGGCTCATGGTTGGTGCTCCTTCGTGCGTGGTGGATGGTCAGGCGCCGAGGGCGCCGTCGACGGCAAGCGTCGCTCCGTTGACATAGGCCGCCTCGTCGGAGCAGAGGAAGGCCACGGCGGCGGCGACCTCCTCCGGGCGCCCGACGCGGCCGGCCGGCACCGCGCCGATCAGCCCGTCCGCGACGTCCGTCGTCATGTCGGTGTCGATGACCCCGGGGGTCACCGCGTTGCAGGTCACGCCCTTGCGGGCCATCTCGCGCGCGACGGTCCGGGTGAAGCCGAGCAGCCCGGCCTTGGCGGCGACGTAGTTCGCCTGACCCGGGTTCGCGCGCTCGGCGACGACCGAGGACACGTTGACGACGCGCCCCCAGCGGGCCGAGAGCATGTCGTCCAGCGCACGGCGGGTGCAATGGAAGGCGCCGGTGAGGTTCGTGTCGACGACCGTGGTCCAGTCGTCGGCCGCCATGCGGATCGCCAGCCCGTCGGCGCGCACGCCGGCGTTGTTGACGAGCACGAGGACGGGCCCGAAGCGCTCCCGCACGGCCTGGAACGCGGCCTCGACCTGCTCGGGATCGGCCACGTCCGCTTGCACGTCGCCGCCGCTGCGCGCGAGCGTCGCCACGGTGAAGCCGTCGTCGCGCAGGCGCTGGGCGATCGCCGCGCCGATGCCGCGGGTGCCGCCGGTCACGAGGGCCACGGGGTGATCGCCGTTCTCACGCGCAGACATGAACGCGCTCCTTCCAGCGCACGATGCCCGCGCCCCACACGAAGCCGGCGCCGAAGGCGGCGAGGCCCACCGTGTCGCCGGGACGCAGCTGCCCGTCGCGCTCGGCCTGCCACAGGGCCAGCGGGATCGACGCCGAGGACGTGTTAGCGACGTGCTCGACGTGCAGCGCGACGCGCTCGGGCGCCACGCCGAGCTCGGCGGCGGCCGCCTCGATGATCCGGCTGTTGGCCTGGTGGGCGACGAAGAGGTCGAGGTCGGTGGGGCCGAGGCCTGCGCGCTCGAGCGCGGCGAAGGTCGCCTCGACCATCCGGGCGACGGCGTGGCGGTAGACCTCGCTGCCCTCCATGCGCAGCTTGCGCTCGTCGACCTCGGCGTAGAGCAGGTCGGCGGCTGCCCCGTCGGAGTGCAGCTCGAAGCCGCCGCAGCCCAGGTCCATCTCGCCACCGGCGACGACCACGGCGCCGGCGCCGTCGCCGAACAGGATCGCGGTGCCGCGGTCCTCGTGGTCGGTCAGGCGCGACAGGGCTTCGGCGCCGCACACGAGGACGGTGCGGGCGCGGCCGCTCTCGACGAGCGCGGCGGCCTGGTCGAGGGCGTAGAGGAAGCCCGCGCACGCGGCGTTGACATCGACCGCGGCGGCGCCGTGGGCGCCGATGCGCAGCGCCACATCGGGGGCGAGCCCCGGCGTGACGCGGTCGGCCGTGATCGTCGAGACGATCACGTGATCGATGTCGGCGGCGCTGCGGCCGGCGTCGATGAGGGCCCGCTCGCAGGAGCGGGCGGCGAGCTCGGCCAGCGGCTGGCCGTCGGCGAGGTTGCGCCGCTCGCGGATGCCCGTGCGCCGCACGATCCACTCGTCGTTGGTGTCCAGGCGCGCGGCGATGTCGGCGTTCGTGATGACGCGCTCGGGCAGCGCGGCGCCCACGCCGAAGATCCCGGCGCGCAGGCCGGTCGGTCGCGGCGGCCAGCGCCGGCGCACGGGCGCCGGCTCGGGCGCCGGTCGCGCGCCGAGCTGGAGGAGGTCGTCCCGGGTGACGACGTCGGCCATGTCAGGCCGCCTGGAGGGTCCGCTTGACGAGGCCGGTGAGCACGGCTCCGGGCCCGAGCTCGACGAAGCGCTCGACGCCGGCGGCGCGAAGCGCCAGGAGCGTCTCGCGCCAGCGCACGGAGCGCAGGAGGTTCGCCGCGAGCTCGCGGCGAACGTCGGTGAACGGCGCCGCGCTGCCGTTGGAGTACACGGGGAAGCGGGCCGGGTGCACCGCCGTGCGCTCCAGCGCCGCGGCCAGCCGTCCGGCCGCAGGCTCCATCAACAGGGAGTGGAAGGCGCCGGCGACGTCCAGGCGCCGCGCCCGGCCGCCGGTCTGCTCGCGGGCCAGCTCGGTGGCGCGCTCGATCGCGTCCAGCGCGCCCGAGAGCACGAGCTGGCCGGGGGCGTTGTCGTTGGCGACGATCAGGCCCTCGCGCGCAGCCAGGGCCAGGACAGCCTGCTGGTCGCCGCCCAGGACGGCGAGCATCCCGCCCGGCGCCAGGTCGGCCGCGGCCTGCATCGCGGCGGCGCGCTCGTCGACGAGTGCGACCGCGTCCTCGAAGCCCACGACCCCGGCGGCGACGAGCGCCGCGTACTCGCCGAGCGAGTGCCCGGCCGCGGCGACCGCCTCCGCGGCGTCATCCGGCGCCTCTTCGCGCCAGGCGTCCCATGCCGCCACCGAGCACAGGAAGAGCGCGGGTTGCTGGAAGCGCGTGCCCTCGTCCAGGCGCTCGAAGGGATCGTGGCCCAGAAGTTCGAGCCCGCGTTCGAACAGCGGGTGGCCGCGGTAGGGCTCGTCCATGCCTTCGGCGTGGCTTCCTTGCCCGGGGAACAGCAGTGCGCTCGACGGCATCGGAGCATTTGACCCCATCCGCAGTCCCGGGTTTCTCCCTTTCGACACCCCACGCGGATGTGTCGAATGGGTCCGCGGCGCCGGCTTTGCCGCAGGCGCCTGCTATGGGTCGCCGTGGCGCCCGTGGCCGGCGCTGAAGCGCTCGGCGCCGCGACGGGCCTCCCGGAGCGAGCGCAGGCCGATGGCGAACTCGTTGGCCATCGCGTCCTGGACGGACAGGCCGAGGCCCTCGTGGGCCGAGCGGCGGTCCCCGCGGAGGCAGGCCTGGGGGAAGCGCGCGATCTCGGCGGCCAGTGCCTCGGCGGCCGCCCGCGCCTCGCCGTTGCCGACCACGCGGTTGGCCAGCCCGAAGGCGAGCGCCTCGTCGGCGCCGACGGCTCGCCCGGTCAGGATGAGGTCCAGCGCGCGGCTCAGGCCGATGAGGCGTGGCAGGCGCACGGTGCCGCCGTCGATCAGCGGGACACCCCAGCGCCGGCAGAAGACGCCCAGCACGGCGTCCTCCTCGACGACACGCAGGTCGCACCACAGCGCGAGCTCGAGGCCGCCCGCGACGGCATGGCCCGCCACAGCCGCGATCACGGGCTTGGTCAGCGCCATCCGGCTGGGGCCCATCGGCCCGTCGCCGCCGGCGTCGATCCGGTTGCTGTCGGCGCCCGCGAACGCCTTGAGGTCGGCACCGGCGCAGAAGGTGCCCCCTGCGCCCCACAGCACGGCGACCAGCGCGTCGTCGTCGGCCTCGAAGACGGCAAAGGCGTCGGTCAGCGCGTCGGCGGTGGGCCGGTCGACGGCGTTGCGCGCCTCGGGGCGGTCGAGGATGACGGTCGTCACCGGCCCGGCGCGCTCGACGCGGACGCTCATCGGCGCGTTGGTGTCAACCGGCTGGGCAAGCTCGCCGGACAGTAGATGAGATCTGCCGTGGTCGCCGCATGGGTCCCCGAGTACGCTCGCAGCGATGCTGCCCGCCTATCGCGAGTACCGGGCGCCCGCCGGCCTGGAGGCTGTGGTGGCTTGCGTGTGGGAGCACGAGCCGGCCAAGGATCGCGCGCAGCGGGTGGTGCCCGACGGATGCGTGGACCTGATCTGGTTCGCCGAGCGCGAGTTGGTGATCGCCGGTGCCGATACGGGTCCTCGCAGCGTGGACCTGCCGGGAGGCGCGCGGTCATCCGGCATCCGGCTGCGCCCGGAGGCGGCCGGTGCGGTTCTGGGCGCTGCGGCGTCCGAGCTGTGCGACCGGGAAGTCCCCGCCACGGAGATCTGGGGCGAGGGCGCGGCGAGACTGGAGGAGGCGGTGGCCGGCGCGCTGGCCGCCCGACGGCGGGAGCTTCTGGCGGACGCGGTCGCGCGGCGCGGCGCCGAGCCGGATGCGCTCGTGATCGCCGCCGCGCGGATGCTCGGCGCTCCCGGGGTTCGGGTCGCCGACGTCGCCGGCACCCTCGGGGTCAGCGAGCGCCAGCTTCACCGGCGCATGCTGGCCGCCGTGGGCTACGGGCCCAAGATGCTCGCCCGGGTCGCGCGCCTGCGCCGCCTTGTGGCGCTCTCCGGCGATGCGCTGGCATCGCGGGCCCTCGCTGCCGGCTACGCGAGCCAGCCGCACATGAACGACGAGGTCCGTCGTCTGACCGGCTCGCCGCCCGTCCGATTCCTGGAAGACGCCGCGCTCACGGCGGCCTAGGCTGGGGCCATGCCCGTCGATGTCGAGTCCGCCGAGCGATTCGTGCTCGCCAACGCCCGGCTGCTCGACCGTCACCGGCTGGCGGTGCTGCTGCACGGCGCGCCGGTCGCGCCCGTCCTCGCTGCGCTCCGCGCCTACCGCAACCCCGACGGCGGCTTCGGTCACGCCCTGGAGCCCGACGTGCGCGGGCCCGAGAGCGAGCCGGCCGCGACCCTCCACGCGCTGGAGGTGCTGGGCGAGATCGGTGCGCTCGACGATCCGATGGTCGGCGATGCCGCCGCCTGGGTCGCCGCGATCGCCGATCCCGGCGGCGGAGTGCCGTTCGTCCTGCCCACGGCCGCCGCGCATCCGCACGCGCCGTGGATGGTGCCCTCGGACGGCGGCTCGCACCTCACGTTCGCGATCGCCGGGGCGCTGTGGGAGGCGGGCTCCAGCGAGCCGTGGCTCCAGCGCGCGACCGACGGGTGCTGGGCGAAGCTTGAGCGCCCGGACGAGCTCAGCGCCTATTTCGTGAAGTTCGCGCTCGACTTCCTCGACGCCGTTCCCGACCAGGCGCGCGCCGGCGCCGCGATCGAGACGCTCCGCGATCGGATCGGCCCGGACGGCTCGATCCCCGTCCCCGGCGGCACCGAGGACGAGCGGCTGACCCCGCTGACGCTGTCGCCGCGCCCCGGCCGGCGCAGCCGCGCCCTGTTCACCGACGACCAGATCGAGGCCGACCTCGACGGTCTGCAGCAGGGGCAGGAGGACGACGGCGGCTGGATGTTCGACTGGCTCGCGTGGTCGCCAGGACAATCGGTGGAGTGGCGCGGGGCGATGACGCTCCGGGCGCTGGCGACGCTGCACGCACACGGGCGCATCGATCTGCCACACCGCGGCTGACCTCGGCTCGCGCTCGCGCTTCAGTACGTTAGGGACCGTCCGGCGCGCTCCTTAGGGTCGCCGCCATACTTGAACTCGGGGACCCTGGCGCGACCGCGTCGCGAGGGGCTGAAGACACGTTGCGCGAGACCAGACCACAGGTATTCCTGATCGCCCGCCCGTCGGTGGACCTCGCCGGCATGCGGGGGTACCTGGAGAGCGTCGGGGGCGCGTCGTGGCTCGAGGGGCGCGCGGAGGCGAGTGACGGCTCGCCCAACGCCGCCGAGCTGCTGGTCGAGTTCGGCGGGCGCGCCTGCTACCGGAGCTGGGAGCCGGGGCTGAACCCGAACGTGACCCGGGTGCGCACCGACCAGGCGGAGTACTTCGCCAACATCCTCCGTGCGCAGCACGGCAGCGTCCTCGAGCACGCGAACTTCTCGTTCGCGCTGCGGAACGTCTCGCGCGTGTTCACGCACGAGCTCGTGCGCCACCGGGCGGGATCCGCGTTCAGCCAGGAGAGCCTCCGCTACGTCCGGCTGACCGAGATCGGCTTCCGCGTGCCGCCCGTCCTCGAGCCCGTGCGCGACCAGGTCGTCAACCTCGTCGAGCAGCTCGAGGAGTTCCAGGCCAGCGCGGCCGAGGCGCTCGGGATCGACGACGAGGGCGTTCCGTTCCACGTCAAGAAGGAAGTCACGTCCGCGCTGCGGCGCCTGGCGCCGATCGGGCTGAGCACGGACATCGTCTGGACGGCGAACGTCCGGACGCTGCGGCACGTCATCGAGATGCGGACGGCCCCGGGCGCCGAGGAGGAGCTGCGCCTGGTGTTCGACGACATCGCCCAGATCATGAAGGCGGAGGCGCCGAACCTCTTCCAGGACTTCGCGCGCCACGACGACGGCTCGTGGGTTCCTGAGAACCGCAAGGTGTAGGCACCTCCGGCCAGGCCGGTCCGGACCTTCGGCCACCCATCGTGCACGCCGGTCCGTCCTAGCCTCGGACGCATGTACGGGCACCAGCGGTCGACGGAACGTGGTCCCACCTCCCCGTGGCAGCCCGCGGGCGTCGCTCCCGCCCTCACCCGGCAGCCCGCGAGCTTCTGGGTCGCGGCCCTGGCGTCGCTCGGCCTCATCATCGGCGGCGTCGGTCCGTGGGCGACGGCGTACACGCTGGTGTCGATCAGCGGCACCAGCATGCACGGCTGGCGCGAGGTCTCGGTCGGCGTCCTCGGCCTCGCCATGCTCGCCCTGCACGTCGCGCTCCGCGCCCGCCTTCCCCTGCTCGTGGCGGCCGTAGGCGGCGTCCTCGGCGCGATCCAGGCGATCGCGACGTTGGACAACATCGACTCGGGCGGAGCCGTCACCGTGTTCGGGCTCGAGTATCGGTTCCTGGACCCCGCGTGGGGCTTGTATCTCGTGCTCGCCGGCGCGATCGCCCTCGCGTCTTCCGCGTCCGCCCTCGCGTGGCGCGTGTCCCGCGCGCCTCGCTAGACGCCGCGCGCAGGCGCCGCGCGCAGCATCGCGCGGCTTCCCTACCTTCCCCACCGGCGCGATCGGGTTCGGTATTGTTCGCAAACTCGACCGAGATTCACCCCTTTGGAGGCAGGCCCCGTGAAGACCCGTTTCGTGCTCGTCGTGCTGCTCGTCCTCGCCGCTGTGGCGGCGGCCGGTTGCGGCGGCGCGTCCGACACCAAGCAGGCCAGCGCGGCGCCGGGCTCGGGCGGGGCGAAGGCCACGAAGCTCGCGCTGGTGGCGTACTCCACGCCGCAGGTCGTCTACGACCAGGTCATCCCCGCGTTCGCCGGCACCCCCGCGGGCCGCGGCATCTCGGTGAGCGAGTCGTTCGGGGCCTCGGGCGACCAGAGCCGCGCCGTGGAATCCGGCTTGCCCGCCGACGTCGTGGCGTTCTCGCTCGAGCCAGACATCGACCGCCTGGTGAAGGACGGCATCGTCGCCCCGAACTGGGCGGCGACCCCCACGCACGGCTTGGTCTCGAGGTCGGTGGTCACGCTCATCGTCCGCAAGGGCAACCCCAAGGGCATCCACACGTGGGACGACCTCCTCAAGCCGGGCGTCCAGGTCCTCACGCCCAACCCGTTCACGTCGGGCTCGGCGAAGTGGAACCTGCTGGCCGCCTACGGGGCCAAGAGCGCGGCGGGGAAGGACCCGAAGGCCGGGCTGGACTACCTGCGCACGCTCATCACCAAGCACGTGAAGGTTCAGGACAAGAGCGGTCGCGAGGCGCTGCAGAACTTCGTCGCGGGTACCGGTGACGTCCTGATCTCCTACGAGAACGAGGCGATCACCGCCCAGAAGAAGGGCCAGAGCGTCGACTACGTCACGCCCCCCGGCACGATCCTGATCGAGAACCCGATCGCGGTCACGACGAAGAGCAAGGCGCCCGAGCAGGCGAGGGCGTTCGTCGACTACGCGCTGTCCAAGCCCGCGCAGGAGCAGTTCGCCGCGTGGGGCTACCGGCCGGTCGACCCGGCCGTGCTGACGGCCAACGCGTCGAAGTTCCCGACGCCCAAGGGCCTGTTCACGATCCGCGACCTCGGGGGCTGGAAGAAGGTCAACGCCGAGTTCTTCGATCCGAACAAGGGCTCCGTGGCGAAGATCGAGCAGGACGCGGGGGTCTCCACTGCCAAGTGAGGCCCTCACCGCCGGACCTGCCCGGCGGTGGCGCTCGCGCCGCTCCGGCGGCGCGGGCCCCGGCGCCCTCGGCCTGGGCGTCGCCACCGTCTGGCTGAGCGTCATCGTGCTCGTGCCGCTCGCCGCCGTCGTGGCCCGCTCGACCGACGGCGGGCCGGGCGCGTTCTGGTCGGTGGTGTCCAGTCGCCCCGCGGTCGCCGCCCTCGAGCTCACGCTGGGCGCCTCGCTCCTCGTGGCGGCGGTGAACGCGGTGGCGGGCACGCTCATCGCCTGGGTGCTCGTGCGCGACCGCTTCCCCGGCAAGGCGGCGATCAACGCGCTGATCGACCTGCCCTTCGCCCTGCCGACGATCGTCGCCGGGATCACGCTGCTCGCGCTCTACGGGCCGCGGAGCCCGCTCGGCATCAACGTCGTCGCCACGCGCGCCGCGGTCGTGCTGGCCCTCGCGTTCGTGACGCTGCCGTTCGTCGTGCGCTCCGTGCAACCGGTGCTCCTCGAGCTCGACCGGGAGATGGAGGAGGCCGCCGTCTCGCTCGGCGCCTCGCCGTGGACGACCTTCCGGCGCATCGTGCTGCCGAACCTCGCCCCCGCGATCCTGTCGGGCACGGCGCTGGCGTTCGCGCGGGCCGTGGGCGAGTTCGGCTCGGTCGTCCTGATCTCGGGCAACATCCCGTTCCACACCCAGGTCGCCTCGGTGTTCATCTTCAGCCACATCGAGAGCGACGACGTCAGCGGCGCGGCGGCGGTCTCCGTGGTCCTGCTGGTGCTCTCGCTGCTGGTGCTCGTCGGGATCCGCGGCCTCGGCCGCTTCGGAGCGCGCCATGCGGACTGATCGCTCGTGGCGGATCGGCCTGCGCGTCCTGGCGCTCGGCTACCTCGCCGTGCTCCTCCTGGTGCCCGTGGGCCTCGTCTTCTGGCGCACGTTCGAGCCCGGCGCCGGGGCCGTCTGGAACGCGGTCAGCACGCCCGCGGCCATCCATGCCTTCTGGCTCACGCTGGAGATCGCGGCGATCGCGGTGCCGCTGAACACCCTGCTGGGCATCGTGACGGCCCTGGCCCTCGTCCGCGGGCGCTTCCGCGGCAAGTGGCTGCTCGAGGCGGTGATCGACCTGCCGTTCGCGATCTCGCCGATCGTGATCGGCCTGGCGCTGATCCTCGTCTACGGCTCGGGCGGCTGGGCCGGGCGGTGGTTGGGGCAGCACGGCTTCCAGGTCATCTTCGCCGTGCCGGGCATGGTGCTGGCGACCGTCTTCGTCTGCGTGCCGTTCGTCGTGCGCGAGGTGGCCCCGGTGCTGCGCGAGATCGGCGACGAGCAGGAGCAGGCCGCCGCCACGCTCGGGGCGTCGCGGATGCAGGCCTTCTGGCGGATCACGCTGCCGGCCATCCGCTGGGGCGTCGCCTACGGCGTGGTGCTCACCACGGCCCGCGCGATCGGCGAGTTCGGGGCGGTCAGCGTCGTCTCGGGCAAGATCGCCGGCCAGACCGAGACGCTGACGCTCCTGGTCGAGAAGCGCTTCCAGAACTTCGACCTCGCCGGGGCCTACGCCGCCTCGGCGCTGCTGGCGGTCATCGCCCTCGGCACGCTGCTGGCGATGACGCTGCTCAAGCCGCGAAAGGAGTCCTCGTGATCAC
>JAOPZW010000202.1 GCA_025963905.1 Solirubrobacterales bacterium
CAGCAGCGGCGCGCCGAGCGCGGCGGCGGCGCGAGGGAGCGTCTCGGCCAGCGCGCGGCCGCGCTCGTGGCGCCCGGCGACGATCAGCGGGCGGCGAAATGCCTTCAGGTCCAGCGGTGCGGCCACGGGAGGGGGGCCGGCATGGGTGGCCCACGGCCGGCCGCCGGGCCGCCCGCCGCCACCGGGCTCGGCGTCGGGCAGCGGCTCGTCGAGGACCAGCGGCTCGCACAGGGGGAAGTTCAGGTGCACCGGCCCCGGACGGCCCTCGATCGACAGCCAGTACGCGCGGCCGGCGAGCGAGCGCATCCACCGCAGCCGCTCGGGCGTCGCCACGTGGGTGCCGACCTCGAAGAACCACTTGGCCGCCGAGCCGTACAGGCGCAGCTGGTCGATCGTCTGGCCGGCGCCGACCTCGCGCAGCTCCGGCGGCCGGTCGGCGGTGAGGACGATGAGCGGGATCCGCGCCTCGCGGGCCTCGATGACCGCGGGGGCGTAGTGGGCGGCGGCGGTGCCCGAGGTGCAGGTCAGCGCGACGGGGTCGCCGGAGGCCTTCGCCACGCCCAGGGCGAAGAACGCCGCGCTGCGCTCGTCGATGTGCGACCAGCAGGGGAAGCGCCCGTCGCGGACGAGGGTCAGCACGAGCGGCGTCGAGCGTGAGCCGGGCGACGTGCACGCGCCGCGCAGCCCGCAGCGCGCGAGCTCGTCGACGAACGCGCGCAGGAGGAGGTAGGTGTCGGTGGTCGTGCTCACGCAGGCGCGATGATGCGGCGATGCCCGGCACGGTCGTCCTGCTCCACGGGTTCGGGAACACGCGCCGCGGATGGGACCTGGTGACCCGCCGGATCGATCGGGAACGGTACCGGCCGCTCGCACTGGACCTCCGTGGCCACGGCGCGGCTACCGCGCAGCGGCCGATCAGCTTCGCCGCCTGCGTGGCCGACGTCGCCGCGCAGGCGCCGGAGCGCTTCGCGCTGTGCGGGTACTCGCTCGGCGGCCGCGTCGCGCTGCACGTGGCGCTGGCACACCCCGAGCGCGTGACCCGGCTGGTCCTCGTCGCAGCGACCGCCGGGATCGAGGAGCCGGTGCAGCGCGCCGAGCGCCGGGCCGCCGACGAGGCCCTGGCAGCGTTCGCCGAGCGATCCACGATCGCCGCGTTCGCCGACCGGTGGCTCGCCCAGCCGATGTTCGCCGCCGACCCGCCCGCCGCGGTCGCCTTCGCCCGCGCGGATCTGCTGCGCAACGACCCGGCGGCCCTGGCGGCCGTGCTGCGGCGGCTCGGCACCGGCGCGATGGAGCCGCTGTGGGGCCGTCTCGGCGAGCTGGGGATGCCGGTGACCGTCGTGGCGGGCGAGCGCGACGGCAAGTTCGTCGCCCTGGGCGAGCGCCTCGCGGCCGCGCTGCCGGACGGCGAGCTCGTGGTCGTCCCCGGGGCGGGTCACGGCCTCCCGCGCGAGGCGCCGCAGGCCGTGGCGGAGGCGATCGCTAGACCCCGAGCCCCGGCTTGGTCGGAACGGCGATCTGGCCGTCCTCGACCGCCAGCACGGTGAAGTCGTCGGCGAAGAGCTCGAGCGTGCTGAGGCCCGAGGCCGCCATCGGCCTCAGCGCGGCGGCGCAGTGCAGGGCGGCCGCGATGCCGAGCGGGCCGTCGTACGTGGAGCCCAGGTAGACGTCGGCGCCGGACGCACGCACGAGCGCCGCCTTGGCCAGCAGGGCCGAGATGCCGCCGGCGCTGGAGACCTTCAGGCAGACGGCGTCGGCCACCTCCGCCGTCAGGGACCCCGGCTCGACCGCCGTCTCGTCCATCGCCACGCGCACGGCCACCCGATCGCGGACCTGGCGCATCGCCTCGATGCCGTGGACAGGCTCCTCGACGAGCTCGAGCCCCGAATGGGCGAGCGCCTCGATCGTGCGCACGGCCTGCTCGACGTCCCACGCGCCGTTGGCGTCGAGGCGCAGCTCCATCTCGGGCCCCGCCGCGGCGCGCACGGCGGCGACGCGCCCGATGTCATCGCCGATGCCGACCTTCAGCTTGATGCACGTGAACCCGTCGCGGGCGGCGGCCGCGGCCTGCGCGGCGGCCTGGTCGCGGTCCTCGGCGCCGATCATCGCGCTGACCTTCACGACCGAGGCGGGATCGTCGGAGAGGAGCCGGCACACGGGCTGCCCCGCGCGGTTGCCCGCGCGGTCCCACAGCGCCATGTCGACGGCGGCCAAGGCCTGGGGGACGTCGGCCACGGACTGGCACGCCTCGAGCAGCTCGCCGCCGGGCGCGTCGTCGCCGTCGCGCAGGATCGCCTCGTAGGCGGCCAGCGCGTCGCGCACGACCTCCAGCGGCACCCCGTCGTACGGCTCCAGCGGGGCCGCCTCGCCCCAGCCGATCACGCGGTCGGCGCCCGCCAGCCGCACGAGCAGCAGCTCGCGCTCCTCGAGGTCACCGTAGGCGGTCTTCAGCGGCTCGGCGAACCGCATCGACACGGAGGCGAAGTCGACGTCCATCAGCTCAGCAGCAGCGCGGCCGACAACAGGGTGCAGAAGAGGAGCTGGAGCATGCCGGTGCGTGCCAGCGCCGCGTTGAGCGTGGGGCCGTCGGTGTGGTTGCGCACCGTGCGCACGAGCGAGACGGCGAGGGGGAGAAGGGCCCAGGGCAGGAACAGCCATGTGCTCAGCGAGCCCAGGATCCAGGGCACGGGAGCGGTCAGGAACGCGCCGTAGACCATGGCGGCGTACAGCCCGCGGGCGCGGTCGCGCCCCAGGCGCACCGCCAGCGTGCGCTTGCCCGCCCGCCGGTCGGTCTCGAGGTCGCGGACGTTGTTGACCACGAGGATCGCGGAGGCGAGCAAGCCGACCGGGACGGCCAGCGCGAACGCCTCCCAGGTCAGGTCCTCGGTCTGGGCGTAGTGCGATCCCGTCACCGCCACGACGCCGAAGAACAGGAACACGAAGAGCTCGCCCAGCCCCTCGTAGCCGTAAGGGCGCGGGCCGCCGGTATAGAGGACGCCGGCGAGGATCGAGGCCGCACCGATGAGCAGGATCACCCAGCCGGCCACGGCGACGAGGTAGACGCCGCAAAGCACCGCCAGTCCGAAGCTCACATAGGTGGCGATGAGCACCTGGCGCGGCGGGACGAGCCCGCCGGCGGTCACCCGCACCGGGCCCAGGCGATCCTCGGTGTCGGCCCCGCGGCGCGCGTCGGAGTAGTCGTTGGACAGGTTCGTGCCGACCTGGATGAAGATCGCGCCCAGCAGCGCGGCGACGAACGCCCCGGCGCGCAGGTGGTCGGTCTCGGCGACCGCCAGGGCGGTGCCGACGAGCACGGGCGCCACCGCGGCGGGCAGCGTCCGTACGCGGGCGGCCATGAACCAGATGCGCATCGCGCTCGCGTCTCCTCCCCAGGGCCGCGCGCGTTACGGCCGGCGGGGGAACCTCGAGAAGTCGGGCGCGCGCTTCTCCACGTAGGCGTTGCGGCCCTCCTGGGCCTCTTCGCTCATGTAGAAGAGCAGGGTCGCGTCGCCGGCCAGTTGCTGTACGCCGGCGAGACCGTCCTCGGCCGCGTTGAACGACGCCTTGAGCAGCCGCAGGGCCAGCGGCGAGAGGGCGAGCATCTCGCGGCACCACTGCACGGTCTCCTCCTCGAGGCGATCGAGCGGCACCACGGTGTTCACCAGGCCCCAGTCGTAGGCCGTCTGCGCGTCGTACTGGCGGCAGAGGAACCAGATCTCCTTCGCGCGCTTCTGGCCGATCTGGCGGGCGAGGAGACCGGAGCCGAAGCCGCCGTCGAACGAGCCGACCTACGTGACGGTCTGCCCGAAGCGGGAGTTGTCGGCGGCGATCGACAGGTCGCAGCAGATATGCAGCACGTGGCCGCCGCCGATGGCGTAGCCGGCGATCATCGCCACCACCGGCTTGGGGCAGCGGCGGATCTGGATCTGCAGGTCGAGCACGTTCAGGCGCCCGATGCCCTGCTGGGCCACCGCG
>JAOPZW010000210.1 GCA_025963905.1 Solirubrobacterales bacterium
GCTCGGCGGCGGCGCTCGCGACATCGCGCGCCGGCGATGTGACGATCTCCAGCTGGGCGGCCGGCAGCTCGAGCTTGAAGCGCGGGTCGCCGTCCAGCGCGCCGAGCACCTCGGCCGCGCGCGGGACGAGGTCGAGCGTCTCGGGGTCGAGGACCATGAGCTCCTCCTCCAGGCCCACGGTCGGCGGCCCGGGCCGCTCGAAGGCGGCGCGCAGGGTATCGGCGGTCGGGAGAGAGGGCGACGACATCCGTTTGGGGGCGCGCGGTGCGGGAAAGCCGGCGGGCGTGCGCATCGTGACGCTACCCGGAGTCTTCCGTCCCCACAGCGACACGTGGCTGCTGGCCGGGTGCCTGCGCGGCCACGCGCTGCCGCGCGGAGCATCGGTGCTCGACGTGTGCACCGGCAGCGGCGCCCTCGCGGTCGCGGCGGCCCGGCACGGCGCCCGGTACGTCACGGCGATCGACGTCTCGCGCCGCGCGGTGATCACGGCACGGATCAACGCGCGCCTCAACCGGGTCCGGATCCGCGCCCTGCGTGGCGACCTCTTCGCTCCCGTGACGGGCGAGCGCTTCGATGTGATCGTCTCCAACCCGCCCTACGTCCCGGCCGCCGGGGACCGGCTGCCGAAGCGCGGCCCGGCGCGCGCCTGGGACGCCGGCCGCAAGGGTCGCCTGCTGCTGAATCGCATCTGCGACGACGGGCCCGCGCATCTGCGCCCCGGCGGGCTGCTGCTCGTCGTGCACTCCTCGGTCTGCGGTCCCGACGAGACCGTGGCGCGTCTTGCCGACGGCGGACTGGAGGTCGACGTCGTGAGCCGCGTCCGCGGGCCGCTGGGTCCGCTGCTGACGCGGCGAGCGACCGAGCTCGAGGCCCGCGGGCTCCTGCGTCCCGGTCAGCGCGTGGAAGAGATGGTCGTCGTCCGCGGACGCCGGCCCGGCGACCGCGACGCATTCGCGGTTCCTCAGGAGGCCTCGTACTCGTAGAACCCGCGGCCGGCCTTGCGGCCCAGGTGGCCGCTGACGACCATGCGCTTCATGAGCGGCGGCGGGGCATACTCGGGCAGCTTGAACTCCTCGTAGAGCGAGTCGCAGACCGCGTAGAGGACATCCAGGCCGATGAAGTCGCACAGCTCGAGGGGTCCCATCGGGTGGCCGGCGCCGAGCTTCATCCCGTGGTCGATGTCCTCCCGCGAGGCGAAGCCCTCGGAGTACATCCGCACGGCCGCCATGAGGTAGGGGACGAGCAGCATGTTGACGATGAAGCCGGAGCGGTCCTTGGTGCGGATCGGCTGCTTGCCGATCGCCTCGACGAACGCCTCGGCGCGCTGCACCGTCTCGTCCGCGGTGTCCAGGCCCTGGACGATCTCGACGAGCCTCATCACCGGCACCGGCGAGAAGAAGTGCAGGCCCAGCACGCGGTCGGCGCGGCGGGTCGCGGCGGCGAGGCCGGCGATCGGGATCGACGAGGTGTTGGAGGCGAGGATCGCCTCGGCGGGCATGATCTCGTCGAGGGCCCGGAACACCCGTGACTTGACGGCCTCGTCCTCGACGACCGCCTCGATCACGAGGTCGCTTCCGGCCAGCGACTCCAGGTCGGTCGAGTAGGTGATGCGCTCGATCAGGGCCTTCGCCTGCGCCGTGTCGAGCTTGCCGCGGCTGACGGCCCGCTCGACCGAGGAGGCGATCTGCGAGCGCGAGTGGTCGAGCGGCGCCTCCTCGGGCTCGTGTACGAGGACCCTCAGTCCCGCACGGGCGGCGGACTCGGCGATGCCCGAGCCCATGAACCCGGCGCCGACGACGCCGAGCCGCGAGATGGCAGCTGTCATCCCGCCAATCTAGTGATTGATCAGCGATCCGCTCGCCCGAGCTCCTGCTCGCGCAGCTCGATGCGGCGGATCTTGCCCGTCAGCGTCTTCGGCAGGTCCTCGACGAACTCGATGCGCCGGGGGTAGGCGTAGGCCGACAGGCGCACGCGGACGAACGCCTTGATGTCCGCGGCCAGATCCTCGGACGGCTCGTGGCCCTCCGCCACCACGATGAACGCCTTGACGACGTTGCCCCGCATCTCGTCGGGCGAGGCGACCGCCGCCGCCTCGCGGACCGCGGGATGCTCCAGGCACGCGGACTCCACCTCGAACGGGCCGATCCGGTAGCCCGCGGCGATGATGACGTCGTCCGCGCGCCCGGCGTACCAGATGTAGCCGTCCTCGTCCTGCATCGCCGCGTCCTTGGAGTGGAACCACTCGCCGCCGAAGGTCTCCTCCGTCGCCTCCGGGTTCTGCCAGTAGCCGAGCGGATAGTGGGGGTTGGAGCGTGCGCGCAGGCAGATCTCGCCGCGCTCGCCCCGGGCCACCGGATGCTCGTCCTCGTCGAGCAGCTGGACGTCCCAGCCCGGCAGCGGCTTGCCCATCGAGCCCTCGCGCACCTCCATGAACGGGAAGTTCCCGCACAGCGGATAGGACTCCGTCAGCCCGTAGTAGTCGAGGACGGTGATGCCGTACTGGTCGCGGAACCAGCGGATCGCCTCGGGGTTGAGGGGCTCGCCCGCCGAGCACACGCGCCGGAAGCGCTGGGGGTAGCGCGTCCCGGCGTCCTCGATCGCCATCATCGCGCGCATCGCCGTCGGCGTCGTGAACACGTTGGTGACCTCGTGGCGCGAGAGGAACGCCAGCTGCTTGGCGGGATCGAAGCCGCCCTCGCGCTGGTAGACGCACTGCACCGCGCCCAGGCGCCACGGGCCCAGGAGCGGCGCGATGCCGGCCGCCCACGCCCACTCCCCCATGCCGTGGAAGCGCTCGCCGTCCAGGACCTCGTGGCAGTAGTCGAACTCCTCGTGGGCGAGGAGGTAGCGATGGGCATGGACGATGCCCTTGGCCAGCCCGGTGGTGCCCGACGTGTAGTACAGCTGGGCGGGGTCTTCCGCCGCCGTGTGGGCCCTCACTGGATCGGTGGCGGCGGCGGCCAGCACCGCATCGTCGAGCACGAGCGGCTCGATCCCCATTCCCGCGAAGCGCGGCGCGTTGACCGCGTCGGTCACCAGCAGCTTCGCCTGCGAGTCGGTCAGCCGGTGGCGGATCCCCTCGTCGCCGTACAGCACCGACATCGAGAGCAGGATCGCGCCGAGCTTCCAGGTCCCGAAGAACACCGCGGCGGTCTCGGCCGTCGGCGGCAGCACCACCGCGACCCGGTCCCCGCGCCCGACGCCGCGGGCCGCCAGCAGGTTGGCGGCGCGGTTGGCGAGCTCCTGGAGCTCGCCCCAGGCGACCTCGCGAACCGTCCCGTCGAAGTGCTCGTGGACCATCGCGAGCTTGTCCGCGGGGTGCTTGTCGCAGACGTCCTGCGCGATGTTGTACCGCGCCGGCACGCGCCACTCGTGCTCGGCACGCACCTGGTCGTAGGTGCGTGCCGACTCGGTCGTGGCCACGTGGCTATTCCTCGCCCTCGGCCAGGCGCTCCTTGACCTTGCCTTGGAGCTGCGCCATCACGTCGGGGTCGCGCAGCGTGGTCACGTCGCCCAGCTCGCGGCCCTCTGCGATGTCGCGCAGCAGGCGGCGCATGATCTTGCCCGAGCGCGTCTTCGGCAGGTCGTCGGCCCAGACGATCCGCTTGGGCCGGGCGAGCTTGCCGATGCGCTTCGCCACGTGCTCGCGGATCTCCACCACGAGCTCGTCGGAGGGTTCGTAGCTGCCCTCCAGGGTGACGAACGCGCACAC
>JAOPZW010000222.1 GCA_025963905.1 Solirubrobacterales bacterium
GGCTACGACCCCGACCACGAGCTCGCCCGGGGCGAGGTCGGCAAGGTCGGCGTGCCGGTCGCCCATCGCGGCGACATGCACGCGCTGCTGGACGGCATCCCGCTCGACGAGATGAACACGTCGATGACGATCAACGCGACCGCCGCCTGGCTGCTGGCGCTGCTGATCGTCACCGCCGAGGACCACGGCGTCGATCCCGCGACGCTGCAGGGCACGACCCAGAACGACATCATCAAGGAGTTCCTGGCCCGCGGGACCTACGCGTTCCCGCCCGGCCCGTCGATGCGGCTGATCGCCGACATGGTCGCCTACACCGTCGAGCGGGTCCCGCGCTGGAACCCGATCAACATCTGCTCCTACCACCTGCAGGAGGCGGGGGCCACGCCGGTGCAGGAGATCGCCTACGCGATGGCCAACGCCATCGCGGTCCTCGACGCGGTCCGCGAGCGGGTGGACGACCGGGGTCCCGATTCGATGAGCGAGGTCTTCGGGCGCATCTCGTTCTTCGTCAACGCCGGGGTCCGCTTCGTCGAGGAGCACGCCAAGCTCCGCGCGATGGCGATCCTGTGGGAGGAGCTGGGCCGCGAGCGCTACGGCGTCCGCGATCCCAAGCACCTGCTCTTCCGCTACGGGGTGCAGGTCAACTCGCTCGGGCTGACCGAGTCCCAGCCCGAGAACAACGTCCAGCGCATCGTGCTCGAGGCCCTCGCGGTCACGCTTGGGCGCAACGCCCGTGCGCGCGCGGTCCAGCTCCCGGCCTGGAACGAGGCGCTCGGCCTCCCGCGCCCGTGGGACCAGCAGTGGTCGCTGCGGATCCAGCAGGTGCTGGCCTTCGAGACCGACCTCCTCGAGTACCCCGACATCTTCGAGGGCTCCAAGGTCATGGACGGGCTCGTCGCCGAGCTGCTCGAGGGCGCCCGCGCCGAGATGGCCGTCGTCGAGGAGCACGGGGGCGCGGTCGGCGGCGTCGGCTACATGAAGGCGGCGCTGGTCGACTCCCACCGCGAGCGCCTACGGCGCATCGAGGCCGGAGAGCAGGTCGTGGTCGGCCTCAACCGCTTCACCTCGACGGAGCCCTCACCGCTCGTGCAGGGCGCCGACGGCGGCATCCTGACTGTCGACCCCGCGATCGAGGCCCAGCAGCGCGAGGCCATCGTCCGCTGGCGCGCCGCGCGAGACCAGCCCGCGGTCGACGCCGCTCTGGCCGAGCTGGCCCGCGTGGCCGCGTCGGACGAGAACATCATGGAGGCGACGATCACCGCCGCCCGCGCGGGCGTCACCACCGGCGAGTGGGCGCAGGCGCTGCGCGACGCCTTCGGCGAGTTCCGCGCGCCGACCGGCGTCGGCGAGGCCGCGGCGGGGGTCGCCGGCGAGGACATCGAGGCGCTGCGCGAGGAGGTCGATCGCGTCAGCGAGGCGCTCGGCCGGCGGCTGAAGATCCTCGTCGGCAAGCCCGGCCTGGACGGGCACTCCAACGGCGCCGAGCAGATCGCCGTGCGGGCGCGGGACATCGGCATGGACGTCGTCTACGAGGGCATCCGCCTGACGCCGTCGCAGATCGCGGCCAGCGCCCTGCAGGAGGGCGTCCACGTCGTGGGCCTGTCGATCCTCTCGGGGTCGCACCGCGAGCTGATTCCAGGCGTCGTGGAGGCGCTGCGCTCCAGGGGCGTCGATGCCCCGGTAGTGGTCGGCGGGATCATCCCCGAGGCCGACGTCGGACCGCTCCAGGACGCGGGCGTCGCGGCGGTCTACACGCCCAAGGACTTCGACATCACGCAGATCATGCGCGACATCGTCGCGCTGGTGGCCGAGCGCAACGGGGTGGCGGCGTCGGCGTGAGCACCGCGGAGGGCGCCGGGCTCGGCGTGCGCCTGCGCGAGGGCGATCTCGCCGCCGCCCCGGACGTGCTCAACCTCGTGGAGAACCGGTCGCCGGCCGCGCGCGCGGAGATCGCCGCGCTCCTGCGCGAGGTGGCGCCCGCCGCGCTGGGCGGCGAGGCGCGCGCCCACGTCGTGGGCATCACGGGACCGCCCGGCGCGGGCAAGTCGACCCTGCTGAGCCAGCTGGTGCGCGCGTGGCGCTCGGCGGGACGCACCGTGGCGGTCCTCGCGGTGGATCCGTCGTCGCGGCGCTCGGGCGGCTCGCTGCTCGGCGACCGGGCGCGGATCGCCTTCGATCCCGAGGACGCCGGCGTCTTCATCCGCTCGACGGCGGCGGGCGAGCGCCTCGGCGGTCTGGCGCCCGCGACGCGCGCGGCGGCGCACGGGCTGGCGGCCGCCTTCGACGTGGTCGTGGTCGAGACGGTCGGCGTCGGCCAGAGCGAGACCGAGATCGCGGAGGTCGCCGACAGCGTCGCCGTGATCGTCCAGCCGGGCTCCGGCGACGTCCTGCAGTTCCTCAAGGCCGGGATCATGGAGATCCCCGACGTCCTGGTGGTCACGAAGGCCGACCTCGGCGAGATGGCGCTGCGCGCGCGGCGCGACCTCAACGCGGCCCTGCGGTCGGTCGGCGAGCGCGACACTCGGGTGGTGGCCGTCTCCTCGGTCGTCCCCGTCCAGGGGATCGGCGACCTGGTGGCCGAGCTCGACGCGCATCGCGAGCGCCTGGACATCCCCGCTCGGCGCCGGGCCGCGCGCCGCGCCAGCGCGCTGGCCGACTTCACCGCCGAGCACGGCGAGCGCGGGCTGCGCGCGCTGGGCGGGCGCCGCGCGGCCACGCGCTGGCTGGAGGGCCAGGACCCCGGCGCCGACGTGCCCTCGCTGATCCGCGCCCTCGAGGGCCAGGCGGCCCAGCGGTGAGGATCGGCCTGGCGCTCATGCTCGCCGCCTTCGCGCTGGGCACGCTCGTCGCCGAGCTCTTCGGCGCCGTGAACCTCGGCACGGCGCTGACCTTCGGCCAGCTCGCGTTCGCCGCGACGGTCGTGTGGGTGATGGTCCGGCGTCCCTGACGGACGCCCGCGTCCTAGGGAGCCTTCGTCCCGGGACGGGTCGGCACCGGCGGCGGACCGCCCCCGGCGGCGGGCGACGGCGGGCTCGTCACCGACGAGACCCTCCAATCGCTCCCCTGGCGGGCGAGCTGCAGCGTGTCGGTCGAAGCGTCCTGGTTGGCCGCCGTCGTGTGCACGACCGCCGTGGCACTGTCGCCCTTGACGGTGACCTTCTGTACTTGGACCTTGGGGCTCTGGACTCCCTTGAGCCCCGTCTCGAGCGCCACCTCGCACGAGAGCCCGGCCGCCTGGGCCTTCTGGACGAGCTGCTTGGCGAGCACGTCGGTGCACAGCCGGTGGTAGTCCTTGGCGGCCGTGGCCCGCGCGAAGTCGTCGAGCTTGGCGCGCACCGCGTCCTCGGGGCTCTGCCTCCCGCACCCGGCAGCGGCGACGGTCAGCACGGCGGCGATGATCGTCAGACGACGCACCGCCGCAGGGTAGCCTGTCCGCATGCAGCGCCTGCCCCTGCAGGATGGCCACGGCCGGCTGATCCAGGACGTCCGCGTCTCGGTGACCGACCGCTGCAACTTCCGCTGCCAGTACTGCATGCCGGCCGAGGGGCTGACGTGGCTCGAGCGCGACGCGGTCCTGACCTTCGAGGAGA
>JAOPZW010000224.1 GCA_025963905.1 Solirubrobacterales bacterium
CGCCGCGGTACGGGCCGCCCGCGCGCCCGGTCGAGCCTGCCGCACAGGCGCACGCTTCGCCGCGGCCGCCCGCGGCACCGGCGTGGCCGCGTCCGTGCTTGTGCGCTGGTCAGCACCCCACTCCGCCAGCCGGCCCAACAGCCCACTCGCCTGCTCCACCGGGCCATCGGCCAGAACCAGCCCGGCCGCCGGTGAGGCCGGGCGATAACCCGCGCTCACGTGACGACCCGAAGCGGCCTGTCGCGGGGTCGTAGTAGCGCGCGCGAAGATACTGGAAGCCGGTTTCGGCGTCCGTGTACTCCCCTGCGTAGCCCAACGCTGCGTTCTGTGTTCCCGTCAGCCCGGGCGAGCGCACAGCACTGGCCGCTGCCGAGGCGGATGCCGAGCGAGCGCGTCAGAACGCCGAGGCTGGAATCTCGTCGCGGAGACCGGACACCCCGCGGCGCAGCCGCAAGCGGGTTTCTGACTGGCTGGGCCCCCAGGGCTCAACGGGAGCGAAACGCTAGGCCGCCACGCCCTTAACCGTGTCAGGCCGGTGCTCGCTGATCCAGCTCAGCTCGCGAATCCACTCGCGACCAGCGTGCCGTCGATCCTAAGGAGCATCACCGGCCTTGCTGTGCGAATCGCGGTCGGCAACGGCCTCTTCTAGCGCAGCGGGGGCACGCTCAACGGCTTCAGCGAGCGCCTTCTCATCGTCTCCACGCCGCCCCAACTCCGCAAGCGCGGGTAGCGACCGACAGTCGGCCACCGGCGGGATGTGGCCTCGGAGCCCGACGGGCAGAGCGTGTCCGGGCCCCCGAGCTGACCCGACTTCGTGGTGACGACTAACGGCGTCGTTGGGCCTGCTCGTAGCGGGGATTCCAAAAGGTGCCGAGTGCATCGTGAAGCGGTCGGACGCCCCCTTGTGCAATCAGCTCGTCATGGACCGCCGGGTTCTCTTCGGGGCTGTCGAAGACGGCACGCAGTCCCGCCCGCATCGAGCCCCACACGCCCGACGCTCCTATCCCGAGAGGATGCGCCGCGAACGCCTTCAACTCCGCCTGCTCGCGCTCGTCCCCGGCGTCTGCGCGCCCGGCCCTCATAGCCCACACCCGCGGGATCTCGAACCAACGCTGGTAGAGGCGTTGCCAGACCGGCGCCACCGGCCCGCACTCAACGCGACGAGGCTCGGTCCGGGGCAGTCGTGTGTGTCGCTGACCACGCAACCGCGGTCGCCTGGGAAGGGCCGCGCGATCGTAGCGCCACCCGGCCGGCCCGACTGCTGGACTTGCTCGCCTCCGCACGCAGACAATCCGGCCGTGGCAAGGGTTGCGGCTAGTGCCAGGGACCTTCCATGGAGACGAGACCACTTCCCCGCGCCAGATCCCGATCTCCGGCACCTGGCGGCAACGGAGCGGATCCATGTGTCGTCGTTGGGCCGCAGGACGATATTCACGGACGCGACCGTACCGGCACGCCATTGGCCGGCAAATCGGGGCCGATGAATGGCCGACCCGGCAAGTGTGCGTGATTTAGAGCGGCGTCGCCGAGTACCAGAAGGCCCACACTGCGATTGCGCCGACCGCGCCGGCGGAGCAGCCGGCGCTCAGACGTAAGCGAGCGACTAAGCAAGTCGGATCGCCGCAAGCGCCAGAAGAAACGCGGCTACAGCCACTAGAAACTGAGCGTCCCATTGCCACGAGTCCTTCCGATCGACCCATGACCGACCGCCGCCACAGCCTTCGTCGCAGCGAAGCCCCCAGCGCAGCGCGGCGAGAAGGACCACGGGTAGCAGGCAGCCGGTAATTACCGCTGCCAGCACCAGGTAGGGGACCTTCCGGTTGCGCACGGCGCAGGTCGTAGGACTTTCGTCTACCAATCGTCGTGGCGTCGGCGAAAAGCGTCCCGTGAGACCTGGCTGGGGGAGAATGGCCGGGTGAGGCGATCGCTGAAACCGGTCCGCGCCGAACCCACGCATCCCAGCTCGGCTCAGGCCCGCCGGATCCTGCGCTGCTACTTCGATGACGTCGTCGGTCGCTACCACGGCCGCCAGGCCACCGACGAGGAGATCGACTCGGCGATCCGCGACGATCCCAGCGACGACCTAACTCCGCCCAGTGGACTACTGCTTGTCGCGCGCGAGCGCGGCGAAGTGCTCGGGTGCGCCGGGCTTCGTCGTCTCCCTGGTGGCATTGGGGAGGTCACGCGACTCTTCGTCGTCCGCTCGGCGCGCGAGGCGGGGCTCGGAGTGCAGCTGATGGACGAACTCGAGATCCACGCGCGGGATCTCGGCGTGCGCGAAAGGCGCCTCGACACCCGCCGGGACCTGGTCGAGGCCCAGCGGCTCTACGCGAGCATCGGCTACGAGCAGACCGCCCCCTTCAACGACGAACCGTATGCCGACGTCTGGTTCCGCAAGCGGCTCGTCTGAGAGCCGGCGAAGACGGTGCTCGCTGAGCTCAAGCCGCGCTGCCCCTTTTCATGCATCTGAGCGGTGCCATGACGGCCCGCCGGCGGCGCTTCCGCTTTCGGGGTCCGGAACAGCGCCGCCTCGAGCGCGCCGAACTGGAGAACCCTCCCCTACGCCATCTCGTCAACTGCATGCTCGTCCTGCGCGCACGGATCCCAGAGACACGGCTCGCCGACGTACTCGAAGCGCACTGGCTCGAGTGGCTCGCGCTGCACGATCACGCTCCCGGTCCTCCACCGCCAGTTGCCGCACCCGAGCCCCAGCCTGATGTCTTCGCGGACTGATGCACTCGCGTGAAGACATGAACCGCCGTGTTACGGCCGCACCGTCGCTGCCGCTGTTCGTCCAAGGAGCAATGCGGCCGCCGCGGTCGCTAACCGCCTGTTGAGGGCGCCGTGTGCAACTTACGCAGACTCTGGCCGTTCTATCGGATTGTGTCTCGTATTCGCGCAGGGATAGCCGCGTTCGCGTGCGTGGTGGTCGTCGCTGCCCCAGCGCAGGCCGACCAGTTGCGGCTTGGCACCACGACGGCTGCCACGCCGATCTCCGCCTCCCGAGGGTGGGTGGTCTGGAGCGCGCCCGCAGGCGCCGACTGGCAGCTGATGGCTTGGCATGACGGGGTGGCGCGAGCGCTGGCCCTCGCGCCCCGTCCGGCGCCGTTTGACGCCGACGTCGGCACGGACGCGCGCGGGCGTGCCGTCGTGACGTTCTCGCGCTGCACGCGGACACCGTCGGGCATCGGGGGCACGGGTTCGCCCGCCGCGGGCTGGACGGGCCGCGGCTGCAGGGTCCGCGTCGTGGATCTCGTCAGCGGCCGTGAGCGCGCGGCCGGCATCCCGCGCTCGCGGGGGGACTCGGACACCTCGCCGTCGATGTGGCGCGGGCGCGTGGCGTTCGCCCGCCATGCGCCGGGCCACCGCGACGTCGAGCAGGTGCTGATCTTCGACCCCAAGCAGCACCGCGTTGTGACCCTGCCCCACGGTGCGGTACCGACAAGCTGCCCGTTTCGCGAAGGCTGCAAGGGCCAGCCCGTGCACGCTGGCGTGACCGACCTCGATCTGGGCGCTCGGCTGGTGGCGTTTCGCTGGTGGGTCGAGGCGCCTGCGGTCGTCGGACACGGCGGCTGGGAGATCCGCGCCGACGTTCTGCGCGACCGGCGCAGCGTCCTGCTGGGCTCTGGCTTTGCCGGCGAGGCGTGTACCGGCGGCGTGGACAGTTCGATGCCGGGCGCACCGACGACCGACGGCCTCGACGTCTGGTGGCAACAGACCTCCACGGCCTGCGAGAAGACCCGCGCCGACCTGCGCCGGTGGAATGTTGCGACCGGCGGGCTGGTGTCGGGTTCGCTGCCGGAGACCGTGATCGGCCTGGCCTACGACGCCGGCGCGCTGTTGGGCATCGTCGCGCCGCCGCCGGCCCCCACGCCGGGCGTCTATTCGCCCGTCGACTTCACCTGCTCGGCTCCCGGCGCTCCGTGCCAGATCGAGCGGCTCGACCCACCGGCGCTCCAGCGGCTCGACGAGCAGCCGCAATCGCCGTTCTTCTAACCCCAAGTTGCGTTCGCCGGTAACTCGCTGAATACGGACCAGTCGCTGGCGTCCTCGATGCCGACCAGCCGAGCGGACCTCGTCCATAGCGGGCCGCCCGCACTGCGATTGACCAGTTGGGCCACCGGGCGCTATCGCAAACGACGAGCCGGGCTAAAGCGGGCCGCGCCGGTGGTTAGCGCGAGGACCAACTGGCGACCGACATAACGCGAGCGTGCCGGGGTAGGTCGTCCTTCCCGGGAAGTGGTGAGGCGGTGTGCATGTTTCGTAACTTCGCGGGTGGCAGCGCGTTGGTCACTGCATGTCGAGTCGAACGCGGTTCGTTGTCGTGGTGGTGGTGGCTTGCCTGGCGTGGCCGCCGGTGGCGCTCGCGCAGTTGCGGTTCACCGAGGTCGCGCGCATCACCGGACCGCTGTTCTCCGCGGCCCCTGGGTCGCTGGCTGTCGCGGCGTCGGGGCCGTCACAGGTGACGGTCTTCGACGAACGCACGGGCTCGCCGCGCATCTGGCAGACGCCGCCCGGCTGCGCGATCAGCGGCGCGTCGGAAAACCACGCGGCGCTGCTGTGTCGCCCCGACGGCCAGCCATACGGCGCACCAACACGGGTCGTGGTACTCAATCTGCGCACCGGCGCGCAGGCCGTCGCCACCGTCGCTCCCGATCTCCTGACGGGAACCATGGAGGCGACCGCCGGCGCGCACTGGCTGGAGCTGCTCGTCAATCACGGGTACTCGGAGTACAGCGGCAAGGAGAACGACTCGCGGGTCCTTGTCGACTGGCGCACCGGTAGCC
>JAOPZW010000225.1 GCA_025963905.1 Solirubrobacterales bacterium
ATCGACACCCCGGGCCACGTCGACTTCACCTACGAGGTCTCTCGGTCGCTCGCGGCGTGCGAGGGGGCGCTGCTGGTCGTCGACGCCTCGCAGGGCGTCGAGGCGCAGACCCTCGCCAACACGTACCTGGCGGTCGACGCGGGCCTGGAGCTCATCCCCTGCCTGAACAAGATCGACCTCCCGGGCGCCGAGCCCGAGCGCGTCGCCGAGGAGGTCGCCGACCTGCTCGGCGAGCCTGCCGACGCCATCCTGCGCATCAGCGGCAAGACCGGCGCGGGCGTCGAGGACGTGCTCGAGGAGCTCGTCGCGAAGGTCCCGCCGCCCGCGGGCGACCCCGACGCGCCGCCGCGGGCGCTCATCTTCGACTCCGAGTTCGACCCCTACCGCGGCGTGATCGCCTACATCCGCGTGGTGGACGGCGTCTTCCGCAAGGGCGAGGCCATCCGCGCGATGGCCGCCGGCACCGAGGCCGACATCGACGACATCGGCTTCTTCACGCCGCTGATGGCGACCACCGACGAGCTCCGCGCGGGCGAGGTCGGCTTTCTCATCACGGGCGTCAAGGACGTCACCAAGCTGCGCGTCGGCGACACGCTGACGCTGCGCCATCACGGCGCGACCGAGCCGCTGCCGGGCTACCGCGACGTCAAGCCGATGGTCTTCTGCGGCCTGTATCCGATCGATTCCGACGACTATCCGGACCTGCGCGACGCCCTGGAGAAGCTCACGCTCAACGACGCGGCGCTGACCTGGGAGCCCGAGACCTCCGATGCCCTGGGCTTCGGCTTCCGCGTGGGCTTCCTGGGCCTGCTGCACATGGACATCGTGCGCGAGCGCCTGGAGCGCGAGTACGACCTCGACCTCCTGGCGACGATGCCCAGCGTGGGCTTCGAGGTGACGCTGGCCGACGGCACCGAGATGGACATCCACGCGCCGTCGGACATGCCCGATCCCGCACGCATCCGGGAGGTCCGCGAGCCGTACATCAACGCGTCGATCCTCGCGCCCAAGGAGTACGTGGGGGCGATCATGGAGCTCTGCCAGGAGCGCCGCGGCGAGCACGCGGGCATGCACTACCTCAGCGCCGACCGCGTGCAGCTGACCTACGACCTCCCGCTCGCGGAGATCGTCCTGGACTTCTTCGACCAGCTGAAGTCGCGCACGCGGGGCTACGCCTCGCTCGACTACGAGATCACCGGCATGCGGGCCTCGGACCTCGTCAAGCTCGACGTGCTGCTCGCCGGCGACGTGGTCGACGCGCTGTCGATGCTCGTGCACCGCGACAAGGCCTACGCGTTCGGGCGCACGCTCACCGAGAAGCTGCGCGAGAAGATCCCGCGCCAGCAGTACGACGTCCCGATCCAGGCCGCGATCGGCTCGCACATCGTCGCCCGCGAGACGGTCAAGGCCTTCCGCAAGGACGTGACCGCCAAGTGCTACGGCGGCGACATCAGCCGCAAGCGCAAGCTGCTCGAGCGCCAGAAGGAGGGCAAGAAGCGCATGAAGCAGGTCGGTCGGATCGAGGTGCCCCAGGAGGCGTTCCTCGCGGTTCTCGAGCTCGGCGACTCGTAGCGTCCGTGCGGATCCTCTTCGTGTGCGCGGGCAACATCTGCCGGTCGCCGACGGCCGAGGGCGTGATGCTCAGGCTCGCCGCCGACGCCGGGCTCGAGGGCGCGGTGGAGATCGACAGCGCCGGCACCGGCGGGTGGCATGCGGGCGAGCCGGCGGACGAGCGCGCCACGGCGGCCGCCGCGCAGCGCGGGATCACCCTCTCCGGCGTCGCGCGCCAGGTCACCGAGGAGGACTTCGAGCGCTTCGACCTCGTCCTGGCGATGGACCGCGCGAACCTGCTCGACCTGCGCGCGCTCGCCCCTGGTACGCGGGCGCTCGCGAAGGTGAGGCTCCTGCGCGAGTTCGATCCCGCGTCGGCCGGCCGCGAGGATCTGGACGTCCCGGACCCCTACTACGGCGGGGCTCGCGGCTTCGACACGGTGCTCGATCTCGTCGAAGCCGCCTGCCGGGGGCTGCTGGACGACCTGCTCGCCCGCCAGAGCGCCTGATGCTCCCGGGCCGGCTGGCGGCCGCGGTCGCCGAGGAGCTCGGGCACGCCGTCGGCGGAGCGCGACGCCTCGGCGGCGGCGACATCAACGAGGCCTGGGCGCTCGAGCTCGAGGACGGGAGCCGCGCGTTCCTCAAGACGCGCCCCGACGCGCCCGGCGGCGAGTACGCCGGCGAGGCGGCGGGGCTGGCGTGGCTGGCCGAGCCCGGCGCGCTGCCCGTCGCGCGGGTCCTCGGCGTCCGCGACCAGCGGGCGCCGCGCTTCCTGGCGCTCGAGTGGATCGAGGAGGGCCGGCTCGATCCCGCCGGCCAAGAGGCGCTGGGGCGCGGGCTGGCCGCGCTGCACGCGGCCGGGGCGCCGGCGTTCGGCGGGGACGCGCCGCTGCGCCTCGGCCCGCTGACCCTGCCCAACGAGCCGCTGGCCGACTGGGCGTCGTTCTATGCCCGCCGGCGGCTGGAGCCGCTGCTGCGCGGGGCGGTCGACCGCGGCGCGCTGCCGGCCGGCGTAGCGCGCGCGGTGGAGCGCGTCTGCGGGCGCCTGCCCGAGCTCGCGGGGCCGCCGGAGCCGCCGGCGCGCATCCATGGGGACCTGTGGAGCGGGAACGTGCTGGCCGGGGCCGACGGGCGCCCGTGGCTGATCGACCCCGCCGCCTACGGCGGTCACCGCGAGATGGACCTCGCGATGCTCGCGCTCTTCGCGTCGCCGAGCCCCAGGACGCTCGCCGCGTACGCCGAGGTCGCGCCGCCGGCCCCCGGCCACGAGGACCGCGTGGCTCTTTGGCAGCTGTTCCCGCTGCTCGTGCACGCCGTGCTGTTCGGCGGGGTCTACGGCGCGTCGGCCGAGCGCATCGCGGTCCGCTACGCGGGCTGAAACGACCGCGGCAACGCGGTCGGATAGCGTGACGCCGTCATGGATCTCGGGCTCAACGACAAGGTGTGCGTGGTCACCGGCGCCAGCAGGGGGATCGGCCTGGAGACCGGCCGGCGCTTGTGCGACGAGGGCGCTCGGGTG
>JAOPZW010000238.1 GCA_025963905.1 Solirubrobacterales bacterium
AGCAGGTCGCGCCGCCGGCTGATTCCACGACGGAGCGCCTTCCTCTTGCGGCCGCCGCGCAGCGCATCGGCATAGTCGCGAAGTCCGCATAGTTCGTCTACGCGCTGCTCGGCGCCGACCACGACAAGGCGACGAGACTGGGCTCAGCGCGTGACCCAGGACTCCGGCTCGCGCGCGAGCGTCGCGATGCGCTTCGGGAGGCGCCGGTTGGCGAGATCGGCGAGCGTGACGCCCTCGAGGACCGAACGGATGTTGGTCCGCAGCGCGATCCACACGTCCTGCAACGGCTCAGCAGAGCCGATGTAGTGAATCGATTCCGGCGACTCACCGCGCACGTCGGCGAGCGGGCCTTCGATCGCGCGCAGCACGTCGGCGACTGAGATCTGGTCGGCGGGCCGTGCAAGGCGGTGCCCGCCCTCGCGGCCCCGCTGGCTGACGACCAGCCGGGCGCGGCGAAGCTCGTGGAAGATCTTCTGAAGGAACTGCACCGGGATGTTCTGTCGCGCGGCGACCACCTCGGCCGTCAGCGACTCGTCACCCGCGGTGGCGAGCTCGACGGCGGCTCGGACCGCGTAATCGGCCTTCGCAGAGATGCGCACACCGCCATTCTGTCCGATCCGGTGGCGACCCCGCTGACCAAGCGGATCTGGATGGTATTATCGAGTAAGTTGATCCAGAATAGCCACATCTCTGGGGAGCGTCTCCGCCAAGCGATGAGCCACTTCGCCACGGGTGTCGCTGTGGTGACGTCGCGCGGTGCATCCGGCCAGCCCGTCGGCACCACGGCGAACGCCGTCACATCGCTATCGCTCGATCCCCCCCTGATCCTCGTCTGCTTCGCGCACGCGAGCCAGACGCTCGCTGCGTTGCGCGATCACGGCGCGTTCGCCGTCAACGTGCTCGGCGCCCAGCACCGCGACGTGTCCTCGGCGTTCGCGCGGCGCGGGTCAGACGGCGCGTGGGACGGCATCGACCACCACGCGGGCCACACAGCGAGTCCGCGGCTGAGCGACGCGCTAGCCACGCTGGACTGCGCCGTCGAGGAGACGTTCCCGGGCGGCGACCATCAGATCGTCGTGGGCCGCGTGCTCGAGATCGACGTCAGCGAGCGGGACCGAGAGCCGTTGCTCTATTACCGCGGCGACTACGCGTCGCTCGGGGCGGGATGAACAGCGTCGACGCCGCCCGCGAGCGCGTCGGAGACGACGGCGTCGTGCTCGTCGCGGACGAGCACGACGCGACGGTGTTCGTGGCCGCCGCCGCCGATCGCCTGACCCCCGCCACGCTCGAGGAGCTGTCCGAGCTGGGCGGCGGCAGGGTGATCCTCGCGCTCGAGGCGCAGATCGCCGATCGCCTCCGGCTCGGAGATCCGGGCCAGGAGCCGCTGCGGCGCGCTGCCTTGCCCTTCGTCGCGCCGATCGACGCCGCGCGCGGAATCCGCGGTGGCTGGTCGGCGACCGACCGCGCCCTCACGATGCGCGTCGCCGCCGCTCCGGAGACCGTGCCAGAGGACCTCGCGATCCCGGGCCACGTGCACCCGGTCCGAATCCGACGTGCGGACCTGGCGGCGGGCGGCGGCGCCGCGGAGGCCGCGCTCGAGCTCGTGGCTGCCGCGGGGCGCCGAGAGGCCGTCGCGCTGTGCGCGATCGTCGATCGCCACGGGGCTCCGGTGCCGCTCAGCACGGCACGCGACGACCCGCGCCTGCGCGAGCTTCCGCTCGCGTCGACTGCGGCGCTGCGCGCCGCAGTCGAGGCACAGCGCGCCGAGGCACTCGCGGTGAGCTGTGCGCTGCCTGCCCGGTACGGCGAGTTTCGCGCCGTCGCCCACGCCGGGACAGATAGCGCCGTCACGCTCGCGATGGTGCACGGCGACATCCCGCCAGGCGCGCGCATCCGTGTTCACGCGCACACCGCGTGCCTCCTCGGCGACACGTTCGGGTCGCTGCTGTGCGACTGCGGCCGCGAGCTCGACCGCGCCCTCGAATCGATCGTCGCCGAGGGAGCCGGTGTCGTGCTCTACACGAAGCCCACCACCGCGCCGCCGACGCAGTGCGGGCGCGAAGTGTCCGCCGACATCTCGGCAGCGGCCGGCCTGCTGCGCCACATCGGCGTGCGGGCGCTGCGGCTTCGCGGCGGGACCGCTGGGCTCGGGCCGGCGCTCCGCAACCTGGGACTCGACGTCGAACAGGAGGACGCGGACTTCGTCCGCGCGGCGGCATGAGCGAGTACGGACGAGTTCGGATTGTCGCCGTCGTCGGCAACCCGCGCGCGGCCTCGCGCACGCACGGCATCGCGCGCACGCTCGCACGCGAGATGGCGGCCGTCCTCGGCGCCGGCGAGCCCGGGGAGGTCGACCTCGCAACGCTCGGGTCGAAGGTGCTCGAGCGCGAGGACCGCGACGCGAGGGCGGCGGTCGAGGAAGTGCTCGCCGCCGACGTGCTCGTCGTCGCCAGCCCGACATACAAGGCCACGTACTCCGGGCTGCTGAAGGCCTTCCTCGACCGCATCGGCACCGGGGGCCTGCACCGCACACGAGCCGTGCCGGTACTGCTCGGTGGCGCCCCCGACCACCGCCTCGCCGTCGACGTGCACTTCACGCCCCTGCTGCTCGAGCTCGGCGCGAGCGTCCCGGCGCGCGGGCTGTTCGTGCTCGAGTCCGAGCTCGACGACTTCGATGTCGCCGCGGCGGCCTGGGCACGCGACGCACGGGCCGCGCTGCTGGCCGCGAGCTGACGGCGTCCTCGTCGAGGCGGCGAACCCACCGAGGCCGGGGGCCGGCATCGGCGCGCCCCCACTCGATCCAATTCAATCGCGGGTATAAACCAGACTTTGTTGATCGACTTTGATAACTTGCGGTCCCGGCGCGCCTCGAGGCCCGCCCCAGACCGTCCCACGTCCCCCGGAGGCGCACCCGTGTCCACGTCCCAAGCCCGCGAGAACCGACTGATCCTCAACGGCGACCCCGCCGGCCGAGCCTGGCGCGAGGCGCCCGTGGCCACGCTGCCGCTCGCCCGCCGGATCCGCAACGTCTTCAACGGCCGCACGATCGCCGACACGACCAGCGCGCTGATCGTCTTCGAGCACGACCACCTGCCGGTCTACTACGTGCCGGAGGCCGACATCGACCTCTCCGCGCTCGTGCCCAGCGACAAGACCAGCACGTGCTCGCGCAAGGGACACGCCGGCTACTGGTCGATCGTCGTCGGCGACCGCACCGCGCCCGACGCGGTCTGGGGCTACGGCGAGCCGATCGAGGGCGCACCGGACCTGCAGGGCTACCGCGCCTTCTACTGGGACGCGCTGGACCACTGGTACGAGGAGGACGAGGAGGTCTTCGTCCACGCCCGCGACCCGTTCAAGCGCGTCGACGCGCTGCGCAGCTCGCGACACGTGCGCATCGAGATCGACGGCGTGACCGTCGCCGAGAGCCACCGCCCGACGCTGCTCTTCGAAACCGGCATCGCCACGCGCTACTACCTCCCGCGCGCCGACGTGCGCCTCGACCTCCTGCGCCCGACCGAGACGGTCACCGCCTGCCCCTACAAGGGCGAGGCCAACTACTACTCGGCGGTGGTCGGCGACCGCACCGTCGACGACATCGCCTGGACCTACACCATCCCGATCCCGGAGATCCCGAAGATCGAGCAGCTGGTGGCGTTCTTCGACGAGCACGTGGACACCTACGTCGACGGCGAGCTGCAGCCCCGCCCGCAGAGCCCGTGGTCATGAGCGGGACGCTGATCGAGAGCGTCCCGGACCCGGGCCCCCCGCCGCTCGACGCCGGGCCGCGGTTGGCGGCGGTCGAGCCGCCCCGCGAGCGCTTCGTCGCGGCTGACCGCGCCCCCCTGATCGCCGGCCTCGCCGCCGACGGCGCCTTCGCGCTGCCGCTCACGGGCGGCGGGATCGACTGGAGCGCCGCGGTACGGCGCTTGGACGACGTCGCCCGGCGTTCGCCCGACGTGGCGACGGCGCTGGCCGGCAATCTCGCGGCGGCGGCCGCCATCGTGCGCTTCGGCGAGGCGCCGCAGCGCGCGGCGGTTCGCCGCGGCGACGCGCTGGCGCTCGCCCGCGCCGATGGGACCGGCGCGCCCGCCGAGGTGGTGGACGGCACGCTCACCGCCTCCGGGCTCCGCGTCGACCACCTGCTGGATCCGAAGGCCTACCTCCTGGTCGCCCAGCGCGAGGACGGGACGCGTGGGGCCGTGCTGCTCGCCGCCAACGCTCGCGGCGTGCAGTACGACGGCGCCACCCTGGCCGTTGCCGGCACGCCGGTCGGCACGGCCGAGCTGCTGCCGACCTGGTCCGAGGAGTGGCTGCTCGGGGTCTCCGCCCTGCTCCATGGCGCGATCGCGCTCGGCCTCGCCGGCGGCCTGCTCGACGACGGCGGTGCCTTCGCCCGCGAGGATGCCACGCCGTGGCCCGGCCGCACGTACGCGAGCCTCATCCACGACCCGCACGTCATCCGTGGCTTCGGACAGCGCCGGGCCCGGCTCGACGCCGCTCGCACCGTGCTGCAGGAGGCCGTCGCCGCCTTGACCGCTGAACGCGACGACGCGGTGCTCGCCGCGCTGGCCGCCCAGGCCGAGGCCGCCGACGCCACCGCGGAGATCGCTGCGACCCTGCCCGAGTTGCTCGGCCCCGCGGGGACCGACCACGCCCCGCTCTGGGTGGCGACGGAGGCCGCGCGCCGTCATACCCTGCGCGACCCGATCGCCTGGCGCCACTACGCGGTGGGGCAGCACCTGCTCGGTGCGAGCTGGAGCGATCCGGATCGCACGGGCGAGCTGCCCGAAGTGGCGCCGGCCGACGGATCCGTCCGCCCGATCACGGGCGATGACGAGGCGATCGCGGTCGCGCGGGCCTACGCGGCACACGCGAGCCTCGAGGCCGGCGACCGCGACCGGGACCGCCGCCACGCCTTCGCCGAGCTGGACCTGCTGTCGCGCACGGGCCTCCTGGGCATCACCGTGCCGGCGGCCTACGGCGGGCCGGAGGCCGGCTGGGCGACGGTGGCCGAGGTCGTGCGCATCGTCGGCGCGGCCGACGGCTCGATCAGCCAGATCCTCCAGCCGCACTTCGCCGCGATCGAGGCGATCCACACCGCCGGGACCGAGGCGCAACGGCGCTTCTTCTTCCGCCAGGCGCTGGACGGCGCGCGCTTCGGGAGCGCCAACGGCGAGCGCAACACCAAGGCCGCTGGGGACATCACCACGCGGCTGGTCCCGACGTTGACGGGCACGTATCGCGTCGAGGGCACGAAGTTCTATTGCACGGGGTCGCTGAGCGCGGACTGGGTCGTGGTCACCGCACGCGACCCCGCGGGCAGCCGCAGCTCCGCGCTCGTGCACCGCGATGCCGAGCACCTCGACCTTGCTGACGACTGGTCGGGCATCGGGCAGCGGACCACAGCCAGCGGCACGACGCGCCTGGGCGGCGTCGAGGTCCAGGAGCTCCACGTGCTGGCGATGTGGCGCATGGCCGAGGGCGCGCACCTGTCGGGCGCCAAGGCCAACCTCGTCCACGCCGCCGTCAACATCGGGATCGGCTTCGGCGCGCTGGCCGCCGGGCGCGACTACATCCTCACGCGCTCGCGGCCGTCCAAGGACCTCGGGCTCGAGTCGGTCATGGAGGATCCGCATCTCGTCCAGCGCTTCGGGCTCCTGCACGGGCGCCTGCGGTCGGCGCACGGCCTTCTGGTCCGCGCCGCGGAGGCGATCGACGCCGCCGCGGCCGACCCGAGCCCGGACGCGATCTCGGCCGCAACGATCGCGGTCGCCGAGGCGGAGGCCTACGGCGGGGACGTCGCGCTGCAGATCGGCAGCGAGGTCTTCGCCCTGGCGGGCGCCGGCGCCAGCCGCAGCGAGGTCGGCCTCGACCGCTTCTGGCGCGACGTGCGCACGCACACGCTCCACGACCACGCCGTCTGGAAGTACCACCAGATCGGCGACTCGCTGCTCAGCGGCGCGCAGTACTTCGGCAATCGCCGCAACGTCATCTGACCTTCACCACCCGCCAACCACGAGAAACAAGAACAGGACCATGCACGCACGCAACAGAACGGACTCACGCTTCCCCCGCCGCCGACCGGCGGTGCTGGGCCTCGTCGGCGTCACCGCCACCCTGGCGCTGGCCGCGTGCGGCTCGACCAGCTCGGGAGGCTCCAACAACAACGATGCCACCGCGGCGTCGGCGACCCCGGTGGCCGACAAGATCGTCAAGGGCGGCACCCTGACCGTCAGCGGCGTCGACCCCGGCACCGCGGTCGACCCGCTCACCACCGCCAGCCCGGCCGGCACGGGCATCGTGGCAGCGGTGGCCGAGCAGCTCACGCGGATCGCCGCCGACGGCAGCGCCCAGCCGGTGCTCGCCGACAAGTGGTCGGTCTCCGGCGACGGCAAGACGTGGACCTTCCACGTCCGCCAGGGGGTCACGTTCCAGGACGGGACGCCGCTGACGCCCAAGGACGTCGTGGCGTCCTACGACCGCATCATCGCGCCCAAGAGCCCGTCGCCTGGCAAGTCCTCGTTCGCCGGGCTGCTCAAGGACGTCATCGCGGCGGCCGACGGCGAGAGCGTCGATTTCCACCTGGCGCGCCCGTTCTCCGACTTCCCGGCGCTGACCGCCGGCAGCAACACCTACATCCTGCCCGCCGACTACAAGGCCGGCAGCTGGGAGAAGCACCCGGTCGGCACCGGTCCGTTCGTGGTCAAGCAGTACAGCCGCGGCCAGTCGGTCCACTACGAGGCCAACCCGAGCTACTGGGACAAGGCCCACCTCTATCTCGGCGCGCTGGACTTCAAGCTGTACAAGGACGCGCAGGCCCGCGTGCTGGCCCTGCAGAGCGGCGAGATCGACTCGCTCATCGGCGAGCCGGTCGAGGCCAGCCTGACCGCGGCGCTCGACCCGTCGAAGTTCGAGGTGGCGACGGTGCCCAACGCCGGGTTCACGGCCTTCGCCTTGCGTGCCGACCAGGCGCCGTTCGACGACGTCAAGGTGCGGCAGGCGATCGCGTGGGCCCTGGATCGCGAGGGCATCGTCAAGACGGTCCTCGGCGGCGCCGGAACGCTCGGCAACGACACGGTCTACGGGCCCGTCTACCAGATCAAGCCGCGGGGCCTGGCACAGCGCCAGCAGGACCCGGCGAAGGTCAAGGAGCTGCTGGGCGGCAAGACCGTGTCCTTCACGATCACCGCCAGCCCGGCAGACGAGACGCTCGCCACGGTCATCCAGCAGCAGCTCAACCAGGTCGGCGGCTTCAAGGTCAAGATCAAGATCCTGCCGAGCTCGGAGTACTACGCCGACGGCAACGACGCTCCGTGGCTCAGCGCTCCGGCGACGCTGACCTACTGGGCCAGCCGCCCATCGCCGTCGCAGTACAACAACTTCCTGTACTTCAAGTCGTCCGACTGGAACGCCTCGAAGTACTCGAACCCCGAGCTGGAGAAGCTCTCGGCGCAGTACGACGCGACGACCGACCAGGCCAAGCGCCAGGAGCTCGTCGACCAGATCGCCAAGATCGAATACGACGAGGTTCCGGTGATCGTGCCGGCGTTCGGCAAGAGCAAGACGTTCTCGTCCAAGAAGGTGCACGGCCTGCACCTGCTGCCGAGCAGCACGCTGTACACCGGCGTCTGGGTGGGCTGAGCGAGTGGGCCCGACCCATCGGACCGTCTCCCCGGCGGAGGTGCGCGAGCGCCTCCGCGCGGGAAGCGAGCTGGCGCTGCTCGACGTCCGCACCCTCGAGGAGCACCGGGCCGGGCACCTGTTGTGGGCGGCGCACGTCGCCCCCGATCAGCTCGACCGGGTGCCCGCGCTCGTGCCGCGCAGGGCCACGCCGATCGTCCTCGCCGAGGTGGCCGCCGACCGGGCGGCCACCGTGGCCGGCGAGCTCCACGCCCGGGGCTACTCGAACGTGTCGGTGCTGGCCGGCGGCAACGCCGGGTGGGTCGCCGACGGCGGCGCGCTGCACGCCAAGCTGTGCGTCCCGAGCAAGGGACTGGCCGAACAGGCGCGGCGCGTCTACGAGACCCCGGAGGTGTCGGCCGAGGAGCTGGCGGCGCTCCAGGACGGGCCCGCCGGCCCCCCGCTCGTCCTCGACGTCCGTACGGCGCCGGAGTACGCGCGCGGGACGATCCCGGGTGCGGTGAGCTGCCCGGGCGGAGAGCTGGTGCTCCGCGCCTTCGACCTCGTCGACCCGGACCGGCCGGTCGTCGTCACGTGCGCCGGGCGGACACGCGCGATCTTCGGCGCGCAGTCGCTGATCGACGCCGGCCTGCCCAACCCGGTGTCGTTCCTGACCGGCGGCACGTCGGCGTGGACGGCGAGCGGCCGGGCGCTCGAGGTGGGCGCGCAGCGCCTGGCGCCCGAGCCGGGTCGTGCCGGCGCTGCGCTGGCACGTGAGGCCGCCGGCCGCCTGGCGGAGCGCTTCGCGCTGCGGATCGCCGACCGCGCCGGCCTCGTCGCGCTCCTGGCCGAGGCGACCGACCACACGACCTATCTCATCGACCCGCGCACGCCGGCCCCGCCGACCGCGCACCCGCTGGCCCGCGCCGTCCCGGCCGGTCAGCTCGTGGAGGCCGTCGACGAGTTCCTCGGCGTGCTCGGCGCCCGGGTGGTGCTGCTCGACGACCCGCCGTTCACGCGCGCCGTCCCGATCGCCCGCTGGCTCGAACAGCTCGGCACCTTCGACGTCATCGTGGCGGCGGCGTCCGACGCCCCCGACCTGGCCGGCGATCCCGCCGCACCGCCGGTCGCCTTGGCCGGAGCCGAGGACGTCGAGGCCTGGAGCATCGCGCTCCCCGACCGCCTGGCGAGCGAGCCCGGCGTCGCCTTCCGCCACTTCCCGGCCCTCGTCGCGTGAGGACGCGTTCCGACACGCGGCGGGTCGTCCTGCGTCGCGCGGCGCAGATCCCGTTCGTCCTGCTGGTCGTGTCGGTGCTCGTCTTCTGGCTGGTGGCCGTCGTACCGGGAAACCCCGGTCGCAACGCGCTAAGCCAATACGCGAGCGCCGCCCAGGTCGCCGCGTGGAACGCCAGTCACGGCCTGGACGGCTCGACGCTGCATCGCTACTTCAGCTGGCTGGGCGACTTCGTCAGCGGCCATTGGGGAACGTCGGTCATGCTCGACACGCCGGTCCTCGGGCTCGTGCTCGGCCGCCTCGTCAACTCCCTGCTGCTCGGGCTGCTGGCCTTCGTGCTGATGACGCCGATCGCGGTCGCCGTCGGCTTCTACCAGGCGCACCGCGCCGGCCGGCCAAGCGACCGGGCGCTCACGATCGCGGCGGTGTCCCTCTCGTCGATGCCCGAGTTCGTCGTCGGCGTGGGGTTGATCATCATCTTCTCGGTCACCATCCGGTGGTTCCCCGTGCACTCGGAGATCGTGGGCGGCACCAGCTGGAGCGAGCGCCTGCGCGTCATGGTGCTGCCGGCGATCACGGTCGGCGCGGCGAGCGCGGGCTACGTCGCGCGCATGGTGCGCGCGGGCGTGATCGAGACGCTCGCCTCGGCCTCCTATCGCACCGCCGTGCTCAAGGGCCTGCCGCGCGGGCGGATCCTGCTCCGCCACGTGGCTCGCAACTCGCTGCTGCCGACGGTCGCTGTGCTCGGCACCCAGCTGGCCGCGATGCTCGGCGGGGTGGTCGTCGTCGAGACGCTGTTCAACTACCCCGGGATCGGCCAGCTGATCCTCGACGCCGTCCTCAAGAAGGACATCTTCGTCCTGGAGGCGGCGACCCTGGTGATCGCCATCGTCTCGATCGTCGTCCTCCTGGCCACCGACCTCGGGTACCTGGCCCTCGACCCGCGCGTGCGGCTGCGCGCCGAGCCGGCATGAGCTCGACCGCCGCCGAGGGCACGCTGCCGCTCCCCGCCGACGGCTCGGCGCGGTCGCGCGTCTCGTCCGACGGCGCGCTGCTGGACCTCCGCGCTGTGCCGCCGGCGCGCCACGCGTGGCGGACGCTGCTGCGCCGCCCGACGTTCCTGGTCGGCGCGGGCTTCGTGGTCTTCTGGGTCGCCGCGGCCGTCCTGTGGAAGCCGCTGGGCTTCGACCCGCTCGGCCCGACGGGCCTGCCGCTGGAGGGCCCGAGCGGCGCGCACCCCTTCGGCACCGACAACCTCGGGCGCGACATGTTCGCGCGCGTCCTCGCCGGGGCGCAGCCGACGCTGGAGGTCGCGCCGCTGGCCACGCTCGTCGCGACCGCGTTCGGCACCGCGCTCGGGCTGGTCGCCGGCTACTTCCGGGGCGTCGTCGACGACGTGCTGATGCGGTCGTTCGACGTGCTGTACGCCTTCCCGCAGATCATCTCGGTGTTGTTGGTGGCCTCGGCGTTCGGCCACTCGCTGCTGACGCTGGTGATCGCCATCGCGATCTTCTTCACGCCGATCATCGCGCGCACGGTGCGGTCGGCCGTGCTGGTGGAGACCAACCACCAGTACGTCGAGGCCGCACGGCTGCAAGGGGAGCGGCCCACCTGGATCCTCGCCCGCGAGATCCTGCCCAACATCCTGCCGGTGGTCGTCGTCGAGGCGACGATCCGCCTGGCCTACGCCATCTTCGTCTCCGCGGGGCTCTCCTTCCTCGGCCTCGGCGCCCAGCCCCCGTCGCCCGACTGGGGACTGGTCGTCAGCCAGAACCGCATCTTCGTGCAGAACGCCTGGTGGTGCGCGGCGTTCCCCGCGCTGGGCATCGCGACGCTGGTCGTCTCGGTCAACCTCATCGCCGACAACCTGCGGGACGTGACGTCGCGATGACGCCGGCGCTGCAGGTCGAGGACCTGTCGATCTCGTACGCCGCCTCGGGCCCGGTGGTCAAAGGGCTGAGCTTCGCCATCGCGCCGGGCGAGTCCTACGGGTTGGTGGGCGAGTCGGGCTGCGGCAAGACGACCGTCGCGATGGCCGTCGCGCGCTATCTGCCGGCGGCCGGCCGGATCACCGACGGGCGCTTGACCGTCGCGGGCCGCGACGTGTACGACCTGGACCGCGAGGAGTTGCGCACGCTGCGCTCCAGCGCAATGGCCATGGTCTACCAGGAGCCCGGACGCGCGCTGAACCCGACGATGCGCGTCGGGCGCCAGATCGGCGAGGTCTTCGAGCTGGCCGGCCTGAACGGCGATGTGGTGCGCGCCGAGGTCGAGCGCACGCTGCGCCGGGTGGGCTTCCACGAGCCGGCGGGCGTCGCGGTCCGGTATCCGCACGAGCTCTCCGGCGGCCAGCAGCAGCGCGTCGTCATCGCGATGGCGCTGGCCGTCCGCCCGGCGCTGCTGATCCTCGACGAGCCGACCACCGGCCTCGACGCCCGCGTCCAGGCCGGCGTGCTGGCGCTGATCGACGAGCTGCGCGGCGAGCTCGACGCCGGCGTGCTGCTCATCAGCCACAACCTGCCGCTGATCGCGGCGCACTGCGATCGCGTCGGGATCCTCTATGCCGGCGAGCTGGTCGAGGAGGGCGACGCGCGCGAGGTCGTCGCCCAGCCGACCCATCCGTACACGCAGGGCCTGGTCCGGTCGCTGCCGTCCATCGACGAGTCGAAGGGGCTGCGCCGGCTGGAGTCCATTCCCGGATCGGTCGCCTCGGCGGCGGCGGTGCAGACCGGCTGCACCTTCGCGCCGCGCTGCGAGCTGGCGACCGAGCGCTGCCGCCAGGTGGCGCCGGAGCTTCTGCCGTTCTCGCCCGAGGGGGGCCAGGTCCGCGCGGTGAGCTGCCACCGCGCCGGGTCGGCCCTGCCTGCTGCGCGCCCGCTGGCGCCCTCGCTCCACGAGGTCTCGCCGGATGGCGACCCGCTGCTGCGCGTCCAGGGCCTGACCAAGCGCTATGGGCCGGTCACCGCGGCGAGCGCCGTCGACCTCGACATCCGGCCCGGCGAGGTGCTCGGTCTGGTCGGCGAGTCGGGCAGCGGCAAGACCACGCTCGGCCGCTGCATCGCCGGCCTCACCTCATACGAGGGCGAGATCGCGTTCACCGGGGCCGGCGCGGTGCAGATGGTCTTCCAGAGCCCCGATGCGTCGCTCAACCCGCGGCGCACGGTGCGGGCCGTGCTCGGGCGCGCGATCAAGCAGCTCGGCGGCGACACCTCCGTCGAGGCGCTGGCCGCGCAGGTGGGCCTCGGCGAGGCGCTGCTGGACCGGCTGCCCCGCGAGCTCTCGGGCGGGCAGAAGCAGCGCGTCGCGATCGCGCGCGCCTTCGCCGGGCCGGTCTCGCTGGTCGTCTGCGACGAGCCGGTGTCGGCCCTCGACGTCTCCGTCCAGGCCAAGATCCTGGACCTGCTGCACGACCTCCAGGTCGACCGTGGCGTCTCCTACCTGTTCGTCTCGCACGACCTTGCGGTCATCCGGCGCCTCGCCGACCGGATCGGCGTGATGTACCGCGGCGAGCTCGTCGAGATCGGCGCCGCCGACGACGTCTTCGCCGGTCCCCGCCACCCGTATACCGAGGCGATCCTGCGCGCCTCGATCGACGACCCGCGCGCCGGCCGTGGCAGCACCGCCGACGAGGCGCCCTCCGCCGCGCCGGCCGAGGAGATCGCGCCCGACCCGGTCGGCTGCGCGTTCGCCGGCTCGTGCCCGCAGGCCATCGCGGGCGTCTGCGCCGTGCAGGCGCCGCCCTGGCGCGAGCCGGCCGTCGGCCACACGATCCGCTGCCACCTGCCCGTCCCCGAGCTCCCCATCCGTTCGACCCCATCCCCACGAGGCCCAGCATGAGCATCGAGCTCCGTTCCTGGATCAACCCCCAGCCCTACGCGTTCGGCCTGTCGACCAGCGGCATCGACCGTCAGGCCGAGTACTTCAGCGCCGACCAGCCCGTCGTCTCCGTCGATCCGGTGCACATCGCCGCCGAGGCGCGCGAGTACGAGGCCAGCGGCTACGACTCGTCGATCATCCCGCAGAGCGCGTCGTGGCCCGACGTCTTCACGGTGGCCACGTGGGCACTCGCACACTCGCAGCGCCTGAAGCTGATCGCGGCCCACCGTCCCGGCGTGACGGCGCCGGCCGCCGCGGCCCGGGCGCTGGCCACCGTCGATCGCCTCTCGGGCGGTCGCGCGAGCGTCCACATCATCATGGGCCACCACGATCGCCAGGCTGACGGCGACCTGCTCGACCAGTCCTCGGTCTACGCGCGGGCGGGCGAGTACCTCGAGATCTTCAACCGCACGCTCGTCGAGCCCGAGCCCTTCGACTTCAAGGGCGACTTCTACGAGGTGCGCGGGGCATGGTCGGGCATCCGTCCCGTCCAGGCGCCGCGCCCCGTGCTCTCGCTGCCCGTCGGCTCGCCTCAGTCGATCGAGCTCGCCGCGCGCCATGCCGACGTCTTCGCCATCCGCGGCCAGACCCTCGACGAGGCCCGCGACCTGCTGGAGACGGTGCGAACCGCCGCCGACCGCCAAGGCCGTGAGCTGAAGGGCTGGGGCAACTTCAACGTCATCGTCGGTACCACCGACGACGAGGCCTGGGCGCGCGCCCGAGCGATCGAGACCGCCGCGCGAGCACTGGCCGAGCACCGAGCGCGCACGCGGCCGCCATGGCGGCCCGACTTCAACGACGGGCGGCCTAAGCCCTATCCCGACGGCCCCGACGTCCGCGACCGCGCGCTGTTCGTGGGGCTGTCGCGACTGACCGGGACCGAGGTCGCGTTCGTGGGCTCCCCGACGACCGTCGCCGACGCGGTCCTCGAGTACCACGACCTCGGGATCGAGATCTTCACCCTGGGCAGCCACGTCACCAACCCGGTCGAGGAGGAGGCGCGGCGTGAGCTGCTGCGCCTGCTGCACGCCGCCGGTGCGGCACGGGAGCAGATCGCCGCCGTCGGGGGGGCGCACTGATGCCTCCGCCCCCGCTGCACTTCAACGCCTTCATCTGGCCCAACGGCTACCACGAGTCGGGCTGGCGGGTCGTCCCGGACGAGGCGCGCGGCGTGCTCGGCCTGCCGTACTACGCCGGGATCGCCCGGACCGCGGAGCGCGGCCTGCTCGACTCGGTGTTCCTGGCCGACAACATCGCAATCCCCGAGTACCGGGTCGAGCATCTGCCGCAGACGCAGTTCGACCCGATCTTGGTCCTCTCCGCCCTGGCCGGCCTCACCGAGCGGATCGGCCTGATCGGTACCGGGTCCACGACCTACAGCGCGCCGTGGGACCTGGCGCGGCGCTTCGCGACGCTCGACCACCTCAGCGCCGGGCGCGCGGGATGGAACATCGTCACGACCGGGTCGCCGCTCACTGCTGCGAACTTCGGCCTCACCGAGCACCCATCGCACGCAGACCGATACGCGCGTGCACACGAGTTCGTCGACGTGGTCCAGCGAGTCTGGGACGGATGGGAGGACGACGCCGTCGTCGGCGACAAGGCGGGGGCGTGGGCCGACCGCTCCAAGATCCACGCGCCGAGGTTCCACGGTGAGCACTACGACGTGGAGGGCATCCTCCCGTTTCCGCGCTCCCCCCAGGGCCACCCCGTGCTGGTGCAGGCCGGCCAGTCGCCGGCGGGGATCGCGCTGGCCGCGCGCTATGCCGAGCTCGTGTTCTCCGGGCCGCCGTCGCTGGAGGCGGCCGTGGAGTTCCGCCGCAAGCTGCACGCGCAGGCGATCGCCGGGGGCCGCTCGGCCGATCAGCTCAAGGTGCTGCCGGCGCTCACGTTCACGCTTGCGAGCACGGAGGCCGAGGCCAAGGACAAGTCCCAGCGCCTCGAGGACCTCGCCAGCCCCGAGTTCCGCTGGCAGAACCTGCTGTACGTGACGGGCCATGACCCGGACGACTTCGATCCCGACGTGCCCTTCCCACAGGAGCTCCTCGACGGCCCCGCGCCGACGAGCGGCGGCGAGCGGCTGTACGCCGCGGCGCGCGAGCGGCGGATCCCGCTCCGCGAGCTGGCGCAGGACCTGATCGGCGGCGCCTCGCAGATCCCGTTCGCCGGCACACCCGAGCAGCTGGCGGACTACATCCTCGCGTGGCACGACGCCGGCGCGATCGATGGGTTCACGCTCATGGGGACCACGCTGCCCTACGAGCTGGAGACGTTCGTCGACCACGTCGTGCCGATCCTCCAGGCGCGCGGGCGGTTCCGCACCGGGTACGAGGGCGCAACGCTGCGTGACCACCTCGGCCTGAACCGCCCGGCCGGGCACCAGACCGGGGTGGCGAGCCGTGCCTGAGCGCCAGTTGCACTTCAACGTCCTGGTGATGGACTCGGGCTATCACGAGTCGGCCTGGCGGGTGCTCGAGGCCGACCCGCGTGCGGTGCTCGGCCTCGGCCACTACGCCGCGATCGCGCGGATCGCCGAGCGCGGTCTGCTCGATTCGCTGTTCTTCGCCGACTACCCGGGACTGGCGGAGTTCCGCGTGGAGTTCATGCCCCAGCCGCACTTCGACCCGATCGACCTGGTGTCGGCGCTCGCGCCGCTCACCACCCACATCGGGCTGATCGCCACGGGCTCGACCACCTACAGCGCACCGTGGGACCTCGCGCGGCGCTTCGCCTCGCTGGACTTCCTCAGCAAGGGCCGCGCGGGGTGGAACGTCGTGACGACGGCGACCGCCGTCGCCGCCGCCAACTTCGGCACGGCGGCCCACCCTGACCCGGCCGCGCGCTACGCGCGGGCCGACGAGTACGTCGACGTCGTGCAGCGGGTGTGGGACGGATGGGAGGACGAGGCGCTCGTCGCCTCACGCGAGAGCGGCGTCTGGGCCGACCGCAGCCGCCTGCACCCGCCCGGGTTCCACGGCGAGCACTTCGACGTCGCGGGGATCCTGCCGTTCCCGCGCTCGCCGCAGGGGCATCCGATCCTGGCCCAGGCGGGCTCGTCGCCGGCCGGCATCGCGCTGGCCGCCAAATACGCCGATGTCGTCTTCACCGCGCAGCCGAATGTCGACGAGGGCGTCTCGTTTCGCCGCGAGCTGCGCGCTCAGGTCTCCGCCTCCGGCCGCTCGCCCGACGCGCTCCACGTCCGCCCGGCATCGCGTTCGTCCTGGGATCGACGGAGGCCGAGGCGCAGGAACGCCGGGACGAGCTCGAAGGGCTGGCGAGCTCCGAGTTCCGGTGGCGCAACCTCCTGCACCTGTCGGGGCTGAACCCTGACGGCTTCGAGCCCGACGCGCCGCTGCCCGCGGAGCTGCTCGCGGGGCAGGCGCCGACGAGCACCGGCGAGCGCGTCTTCGCCATCGCCCGCGCCGAGGGCATCGCGCTCCGCCAGATCGCCGATCGCTTCGCGGTCCTGCCCGGCCAGCACGAGTTCACCGGCACCCCCGAGCAATTCGCCGACGCCATCGCGGAGTGGTGGCACGCCGGCGCCGCCGACGGCTTCACGCTGCTGCCGACCACGCTGCCGCGCGAGCTGGAGACGTTCGTCGACCACGTGATCCCCATCCTCCAGCGGCGCGGACTGTTCCGCACCGAGTACGCCGGCACGACGCTGCGCGAGCACTACGGCAGCCCTCGACCCGCGAACCGCAACACGGTGGCCGCGCATGCCTGATCGCCCCGTCCACCTCAACACCTTCATCTCCGCCTCGGGCTACCACGAGGCGGCCTGGCGCGTCCAGGACAACGACCCGAAGGCCGTCCTCGCCGTCGATCACTCCGTGCACGTCGCGCGCGTCGCCGAGCGCGGGACGTTCGACTCGGTGTTCTTGGCCGATAGCCCGGGTGTCGACGAGTTCCGCACGCAGTTCCTGCCGCAGGCGGCCTTCGACCCGATCCAGGTGATCGCCGCGGTCGGGGCGGTGACCGAGCGCGTCGGCCTGATCGCCACCGCGTCGACGACCTACGGCGCGCCGTGGGACCTCGCCCGCCGCTTCGCCTCGCTGGACTTCCTCAGCGGCGGCCGCGCGGGCTGGAACATCGTCACGACGCGGATCCCGGGCGTGTCCGCCAACTACGGCCACCTCCACCACCCGGCTCACGCCGACCGCTACGCGCGGGCGACCGAGTTCGTCGAGGTCGTCCAGCGCGTCTGGGACGGCTGGGCCGACGACGCGGTCGTGGCCGACAAGGCCGCCGGTGTCTGGGCCGATCGCTCCAAGCTCCGCGCTCCCGACCATCACGGCGAACGCTTCGACGTCGCCGGCGTGCTGGGCTTCCCGCGCGCGCCGCAGGGCCATCCCGTGCTCGTCCAGGCCGGCTCGTCGCCTGCCGGGATCGACCTCGCCGCGCGCTTCGCCGAGCTCGTGTTCATCGGCCAGCCGAGCGTCGACGAGGCGGTCGCGTTCCGTCGGCGCGTGCACGACCGCGCCGCGTTCTACGGCCGTCCCGCGGACGCAGTGCGGATCCTCCCGGCACTGCCGTTCATCCTGGGGTCGACCGAGGCCGAGGCGCAGGGTCGGCGCGCGGCGCTGGAGGCCACCTCCAGCTCGGAGTTCCGCTGGATCAACCTCGCGGCGATGACCGAGATCGGCGTCGACGAGCTCGATCCCGACGAGCCGCTGCCGGCGCGGCTGCTCGACGAGGGCCCGCGCACGTCGATCGCCAAGACGGTCTATGACATCGCCCGCCGCGAGCGCTCGACGACGTTCCGCGAGCTGGGCCTGCGGTTCGCCGTCCGGCCGGGCGCGCTGGACTTCACGGGCACGCCGGAGCAGCTCGCCGACCTCATCGAGACCTGGTGGCGTGCGGGCGCGGCCGACGGCTTCACGCTCATGCCGATGGTCCTGCCACGCGAGCTGGAGGACTTCGTCGACCACGTCGTGCCGATCCTGCGCCGCCGGGGCGTCGCCCGTACCGAGTACGCGGGCACCACGCTACGCGACCATTACGGCCTCGCCCGGCCGGCCCGGGCGCCCCTCCGGCACGCCGCCTAGCAGCGTGAAGCAGAGATCGGAGGGCGCCTGGCGCCTCCTCTGGTGCTGGTCGCGCCCACAGGGGCGCGAGGTGGGCTGGGCATTCGCGATGGGCATGGTCTGGTCCTTGACCGCGGTGGCCGTGCCGCTCGTCGCGCGCCGGGGCGTCGACTCGGCGGTGGCGGGCGATCACGCTGGCGCGCTGCTCGCGCTCACCGGCGCGCTGCTGCTGCTCGCAGCGTTGAAGGCCGGCGCGCTGCGCATCCGCCGCTACCTCGTCTTCACCGCATCCGCGCGCGTCGCCGGGCGGCTGCGCAGCCAGATGTTCGCGCGGCTGCACGCGCTGGACGCCGGCTACCACGAGAGCACCACCAAGGGCCGCCTGCTCGGCTCCCTGTCGGACGACACCCAGCAGGTCGAGCAGTTCGGCGTCTCGATCCAGGTGTTGATGAACAACTTCGTCTGGGCCGCGCTGATCGCGATCGCGCTCGTGGCGCTGGATCCCGGCCTGGCCCTGCTGGCAGGCCTGCCGCTCCCGCTCGTGCTCGTGGCCTCCCGGCGCTTCACCGTGATGCTGGGACCGCCGACCGACCAGGTGCGGGGCACGACGTTCGCGCTCTCCTCGGCGGCGACCGACGTCATCGACGGCATCGCCGTCGTCAAGGGTCTGGGCAGCGAGCGCCATCACCTCGCGGGCTACCGCGGATACAGCGCCCGGCTGTACGACGAGGCGATCGCGGCATCCGACATCCGTGCCTGGTACGCGCCGATGATCGAGTCGCTGCCGTCGGTGAGCCTCGTGCTGGTGCTCCTGGTCGGCGGCCTGAAGGTGGCGGACGGGACGATGTCGCTGGGCGACTTCACCGCGTTCAACTCCTACGTGGTGATGGCGGTGTGGCCGCTGCGGTTCACGGGCGTGATCGTCGGCCAGGCGTCGCGCGCGCGGGTGGCCGTGGAGCGTATCGACGAACTGCTGCGCGCGCAGCCGACGGTGGAGGCGCCGGCCGCCGCCGCTCCCGGGGCGCGCGGGGGAGCCGTGGCCCCGCCGGCGCTCGACTTCCACGCCGTGCGCTTCGGCTACGACCCCGAGGTCGCGGTCCTGGACGGCCTCGAGCTCCACGTCGCGCCCGGCGACCTGGTCGCGATCGCGGGCTCCACCGGGTCGGGCAAGTCGACGCTGGCCAAGCTGCTGACCCGCGTCTACGACGTGCAGGCCGGCACGGTCGCCGTCGGTGGCCAGGGCGTCCGCGACTGGGATCCGGCGGCGCTGCGCTCGGCGGTGTGCGCGGTGCTCGACGACAGCTTCCTGTTCTCGCGCTCGATCCGCGACAACCTGCTCCTCGCGCGTCCCGACGCCAGCGCGGAGCAGCTGGACCGGGCCGCGCGGCTGGCCGCGCTGCACGACGTGATCGCGGCGCTGGACGACGGCTGGCACGCGACGGCCGGCGAACGGGGGACTCGCCTGTCGGGCGGCCAGCGCCAGCGCGTTTCGATCGCACGAGCGCTGCTGGCCGGCTCGCGCGCGCTCATCCTCGACGACGTGACCAGCGCGCTGGACGCCCAGACCGAGCGTCAGCTCGTCGCCGCGCTGCCCGAGATCCGTCACGGGCGCACGGTCCTCGTCGTCAGCGATCGCGCGCCGGTCCTGGCCGCCGTCGACCGGGTGATCCTGATCGACGACGGCCGTGCGGTCGACGAGGGCTCGCACGCGCAGCTCCTCGCCCGCTCGGAGCGCTACCGCCGGCTGCTGTCGGGCCCGCTGGAGGCGGCGGTCTGATGGCGCGCTCCTGGACGGAGCCCGAGCGCCGCCACCTGCGGACGCTGCTGGCCGGGCAGCGCTGGCCGCTGGCCGCGCTCGCAGCGCTGCTGGCCGCCACGACCGCGTCGGTGCTCAGCGGCCCCGCGCTGATCGGGATGGGCGTCGACGGCGCGCTCGCGCATGGCGGCCACGCCGGGCTCTACCTCGCCGCCGGCCTCTACCTCGCCATCAGCATCGCCGGCTGGCTGGCCACCGTCGTGCAGCTGCGGCTCTTCGGCCGCATCACCGAGCGCTTCCTGCTGCGCCTGCGCGAGGCGGCGTTCGAGCACCTGCTCGGCCGCTCGCCGGCCTACTTCGAGGCGACGCCCTCGGGAACCCTGATCACGCGGCTGACCGCGGACGTCGAGGCCGTGGCCACCTTCTTCCGCACGGGCCTCATCCCGCTGGTGACCAACGTCATCGTGCTGCTGGCAACGATGGTGTTCATGGCGGCGCTTTCGCCTTCGCTGTTCGCGATCGTCTTCGTGTGCGTCGGGCCGATCGCCGCCGGGCTGTTCGTGGTCTTCCTGCGGCGCTCGCGACGCGCCTACGACGTGGCTCGCCTGCGGATCAGCGACGCGATGGGCGTGCTCAGCGAGGGCGTCGCCGGCATCGCCGTCGTCCGGGCCTTCGGGGCGGAGGAGCGCCAACGCCGGCACTTCGACGAGGCCAACGACGCGCAGGTCGGGGCGCTGACGAAGGCCAACCGCATCGGCGCGCAGTTCGCCGCGGTCGTCGACTTCGCCGGCGTGGCCGCCTTCGTGCCGGTCCTCGCCGGCGGTGCGTGGCTGTACGCGGGCCACCACGTCTCGATCGGGACCGTCGTCGCGTTCGTCGTCTACGTCAGCGCGGTGTTCGACCCCGTCCAGCAGATCGGGCAGTTCCTCGGCCAGGCGACGTCGGCGCGCAGCGCGTTCGCCAGCCTGGTCGGTCTGCTGGAGGTCCGCGACGCGCTCGACCGGTGCGGTACCGGCGCCGCGGTCCCAGCGCGCGGCGCCGTCGTGCTCCGGACCGTTGGATTCGGCTACCCGCGCGGCGACCGCGAGGTGCTGTCGGGCTTCGACCTCGAGGTGCCGGCGGGGCAGCGGGTCGCACTCGTCGGTCGCAGCGGCGCCGGCAAGACACGGTCGCCAGGCTGATCGCGCGCACGGTCGACCCGGAGCGTGGCCAGGTGCTCTTCGGTGGCGTCGACCTGCGCGAGATCGAGTTGGAGGACCTGCGCCGCCGGATCGTCCTGGTCAGCCAGCACGCGCACCTGTTCCAGGGCACGGTGGCCGACAACGTCCGGCTCGGCCGCCCGGGCGCAGGTGACGAGGAGGTGCGCGCGGTCCTCGAGACGCTGCTGCCGGCCGGCGTCGTGTCCGAGCTGCTGGCGGGCCACGGCGGCGCGCTGGGCGGGCTCGCGCCCGCGCTCTCGGCGGGCCAGCGCCAGGTGGTCTCGCTGGCGCGAGCGCTCCTGCTCGACCCGGCGGTGCTGGTGCTCGACGAGGCGACCGCGCAGGTGGATCCATGGACGGCGGCCGCGATGGAGCGGATGCTCGACCGCGCCGGCGTGGGGCGCACCACGATCGTCGTGGCCCACCGCGTCGCCACAGCGGAGCGCCTGGATCGCATCGTCGTCATCGACGACGGCCGGATCGTCGACGACGGCGCACCGGCCGAGTTGCTGCGCGACGGCGGGGCCTATGCCCGCCTGCGGGAGGCGATCGACGGCCAAACCACCGATTCTTGATCAGATTTGTATAGTTTCACGACGATGCCGAACTTCTCTCCCCCTGACCGGACGACGGCGACCGACAAGGAGCCGGCATGTCGACGCTCGCCGCTCGCCCTCGCAGGTCAGCCCGCGTTCCGGTAGCGATCATCGACCCGCGCGAGCGCGGGCAGCGCGAGGGGGCGATCGAGCGGATCGAGCACCGAGCGCGGCGCGTCGACGTCAGGCTCGTGCTCGACGACGGCACGCGGGCCGAGGCCTGCCTCGCGCCCGTGGAGGCCGAATGGCTCGACCTTCGCCCGGGGGACATCGTCTGGGTGCGGCCGCTGGACGTGCTGCCGCTCTGCGACGGGCCGGGCGGGTCGTCGCTGCGGACGCTGTCGCTCAGCGGCTGAGGCGGGCTCGTCCTTCTGGGCCAGGGTCGTGATCCGCTTGGGGCGGGCGCTGTTGTCAACTTGCCGTTCGCGGCGCCTGTTCTTCGAGCGCGATCGCGGTGGCGTAAAGCCGGTCAGTGCAACCTCGACGGCTGGGTAAGCCTGTGTTCCAGGGCCTTTTCGCGATGGCGAGACCCGGACTCGAACCGGGGACACCACGATTTTCAGACAAATGTACGCAGATCCCGAATCTGCCCGAAGTCCCTGCTTGGAAGCGGGTTTGGGCGTCGCCCGCGCGCAGGCCCAAAGTCCGCAAAGTGCATGGAATGGTTGGCGATGTGGGCCACGACATGACGTTCGTGGCCCAATGGCGAGCCGCGCGATGGCGCCCGGCTGAGTGGCGCCTTTGGACCCGAAGGAACCCCGATGCACTGGCGGTCGCGGTAGTACCGGATGTCGTCCGAAGCGGTAGCGGGCAGTGACCTCGCCGCGGGGCTCGGGCTGCCGGGGTTAGGGCCTCGGGAACCCGTAGCGGCCGAGACAAAGGCGCGGCTCTACGACCGGCCGTCCGCGTTAGGTGGCCTGCGCGTGGTCGTCGAGGATGGCGTCGATCTGGCGTCGGGTCAGATCCGACTCCGGCTCGTCGCGCTCAAGTTGTCCGACGAGGGTGATCAGCGCCTTCCACAGTGCCCAGCCGCGGCCGCGTGACCAGGTGTCGGGATCGACGTCGAGGGCGGCCCGGAACCTCGCCCGGCCTTGTTCTGGAGAGCAACGTCCAGGCGATCACGGTGTCGCACGTGGGGTCTGCGACGCCTGACGAGCCGAAGTCGATGACCGCGGCAAGCCGGCCATCGCGGACGAGCAGGTTGGTGGCGGCGGCGTCACCGTGAAACCAGACGGGCTCACCGTCCCACGAGCTGGCCGTGGCGTCATCCCAGACGCGGTTGACTGCGTCGCCGGGGATCTCATTCCCCAGCTTGTCGATCGCGTGGAGGGTCTCGTCCTCGTAGGTGGCCAGCGGTCCACCGCGGTAGAAGTTGTGTTGTCCGGGCGCGGGCCCGCCGGTGGTGTCGACGCGGCTGAGGGCGTTCAGGAACGTGGCCAAGGTCGTCGCGAAGGCGACCGGATCGCCGACGCCGACGGCCGCGGCGGGCTCTCCATCGAGCCAGCGGTACACAGACCACGGATACGCGAACCCGGCGTCGGGCTCGCCCTTAGCAACTGGGACCGGGACGGGCAGGGGCAGTTGCGGGGCGAGCACGGGCAACCATCGGTGCTCTTTGTCGACCTGCTGGGCGTACCAGTCTCCGGTTGGGAGCCGGACGGTGAGCTCGGATCCGAGGCGGAAGGTGCGGTTGTCCCAGCCGTCGAGTTCGACGCCCGCGATCGGCAGGTGCGACCACTGCGGGAACTGGCGCTCGATCAAGCGACGCGCCAAGGACGCATCGATCGCCGACCGATCCGGTGGCGCCGATGCAATGCGGTGGCCCTCGGTCACTCAGTGCTGCAGTATGCGGCACGTGGCTTCAGTAGATCGCACCGCGGCGGCCGCAGCCAGGCTCCCGCTGCGGCTGGGCGGTCGGGGTTGGCCGGTGGCTTCAGCTCAAGCCGCGCGACGAGGCTGCGGCAGCCGCTTGTCGTCCGTTGCGCCAGTCAGGCCAGCGGGACGCTCGCCTTTAGCCCTTCGCGTATTCCTCGGCCGATCGCGACTCGAACTCGAATCCGACGAACCGCTGGTCGCCGACCACCCACGCGTCGTGGCCGGGCTCGATGACGTAGGCGTCGCCCGGACGGATCTCGACCTCGGTGCCGTCCTGGTGCTTGATGGCCAGCCGGCCGGAGTGGACAACGCCGACATGGCGGGCCTGGCAGCTCTCAGTTCCGGCGACGGGCTTGACACATTCCGACCAGCGCCACCCGGGCTCGAAAGTCATCCGTGCGGCTGTCGTCACGCCCATACGCACCACATCCACCTGCGTCTTGTCCGGCGTCCTCGTCTCGTCAGGCGAATCGAAGTCGCGCGATTCCACACCGGCCACGGCCGTCTCCTCTCATCGATCGCCGAAAGATCCTCGCGCTTTCAGGGTCAGCATTGCAAGCACCGCTGCACGCCCTGCGAGCAGCGGCACTCGCTCCTTCTCAAGCCACGACCGCGGTTTAGAGCTCGCGCTCGACCTTGAGCTCGCCCGTGTCCACCGAGACACGGCTGCCGGGTGTCTCTGACGGATCCATCGCGGCGAAGGTCTCGGCCCCGGCCCGCAAGTTCTCCTCGTTGTCGAAGTACTGGAGGACGACGGCTGTGCCCTGCGCTTCGTCGAAGACCAGTTGGAGGTTCTTGATCGGCACCCCGGGCGGCGGGCCGGTCTCGTCGATCCTGGCGACAAGCGACTCCACCCGCTCCGCCGTCACATCGGTGAACCGCACCACGCGAACGAACACGGCCGTCTCCTCTCGTCGATCGACCCGAAGATCCTCGCGCTCTCAGGGATGACATTGCAAGCGGGTGATCCAACACGTCGCTGACGGCCCGACGCTCGTGAGCACCGCGCGGTCGCAGCGGCCACCGCCTGCGGTCCCACTGCTCCTTTCCATGGAGGCTGTTGCGTAAAGGGTGCTCCGGCGTCCTGGCCGTCGTGATCTGGGCCAGCATCGCGTCGGCGTGCGCGGTGGCGTCGCTCGGGTCGCGGGCGGGGCCGGGTTTCGGGGGCCGGAAGGCGGGCCTGGCCGGCCCTGGCGCCCTTGCGCTTAGGGGCTTGCGAGTCGGAGTTGGTGGCGCTACCACGCCAACCGCGTCGCAGAGCGGCCCATGCCGCGCTACCGCCCGGTCGTCGCGACCCTCACGCTCGCGGGTCTGCGCGTCAGCGAGCTGTGCGCGCTCAACTGCGACCACGTCGACCTCGCGCGTCGCGAGCTTCGCGTGCTCGACGCCAAGACGCCCGCGGGGGTGCGCCGCGTCGATATCCACGAAGAGCTCGCCGCGTACAAGGCAGCGCGCGGTGCTGCATGGGAGCCGGGCGAGCCGGCGTTTGTGAACGCGCGCAGCAAGCGTTGGACGCGCAACGCCATCGCGCAGCACGTGATCCCGCCGGCCCTGGAAGAGGCCAACCGCCAGCGGGCCGAGGCGGGGCTCCCCGAGATCCGCGAGGAGGTCACCCCGCACACGTTGCGCTACACCTGCATCGCGTCGCTGTTCGCCGCAGGCGCCGATCAGGAGTACGTGGCCGACCAGGTCGGGCATGAGGACGTGACGACGACCAACCGCATCTACCGGTACGTGCTGCAGCGGCGCCGACGGGGTGAGATCGGGCGCCGCCGCCAGTTGGCGATGCGCGAGTCTGCCGCCGACGTCGGGCGGTCGGAGCACTTGCCGACTCGCGCGCGAGAGCCATGAGCCCGTTCAATGCGGCTGGTCTGGCTGTGCATGCACCCGATACCGGTCTCGCAAAGCTTCGCCGTCGCCGCTGCATCTCACCGATGCGGTAGCGGCACGGCCTGAGATCGCGCGCCGCCGGGCGCCGGCTGCTCGTCCATCTGAGCAGCGCGATCGTCTATCGCCTGCGCTGCTCCTCGCAGAGACGAGGCAGGAGCGTGCTCCAGGACCTGCTATCCGCGCGAAGGGGGAAAAGCCGTTGGCGTCGGCGAGATGCTCGTGTCGCGACGGAAGCAGGAGCGCGGTGCGGTGCGCTTAACGCGCCTGCGTCTCGTCCGCAGCAGGCGCGCCGCGGACGGGCACTCCGGCGCTGGCATCTGGGATGAAGCGGGCGCGCGCGCCATACTTTCCGCGCGGAGCGGGTGAGCGGAACGATCGGCGCTGAGTACCCGCGGAGCCGTATGCGGGTCTCGAGCCCTTGGCGCCCGGCGATACTCCGGCGCCCGGTCAGGGCGGCCGCCCGACGTCGGCAGCGCAGCGGCGCCGCTAGGCAGGCTGGAAGAGCGCGATGGTGTTGCCATCCGGGTCTTTGAACCACGCGGACCTGCCGACCGGCGTCGTGAGCACATGGTCGACCATCTTGAAATCGCCAAACTCCACTAGGTCGAACTCCACACCGCGCCCACCGAGCTCGCTCGCGTCGGCGGCGACGTCCGCGCACCAGAAGCGCACCTGCGTGTGGTCGGCCAGATTGGGCGACGGGCAGCCCGTAGACCAGAAGCGTCGTGCCGTCTCCACCCTCGAACAGCAGATGGTTCGGGACCGTCTCCGGAGACAGGGTGAGGCCGACCTTTTGCTCGTAGAACTCGCGGCTGCGTTCGAGGTCGGTCGAGCTGACGACGGCCGAGATCCTGTTCTGAGCGACCAACTTTGCCTCCTGAGGCCGGTATTCCGGCCGGTTTTCGCTTCGCGTCGGCGAGGCCGAGGCTGAGCCGTGACCGCCACCCTAATCGGGCGCGTGCCGAGCGTCCGGCAACCCCCGCAGAGCGGGAGGTCGCTGACGGCGAGCGGCTGCTCTCGCCAGCTCCAAAAGCAGGTCTTGCCGGACACGGAGCGAGCGGGTGCCTTGCAACAGAACCACGCGATAGATCGCCGCGGCGCGTCTGACCGCTGCGCGAACAGGCGGTCGCCCCCGGAGGCGAGGTAATCCGTGGCGTCAGTGCTTCTGGTTCGGCCGCACTAGTTCGTCGAGCCGCGACAGGAAGAGCTTGAGAATCGGCGAGGTGTTCGACTTGCTGTAGCCGACTGCTAGATCGATCTGTGCCTCGCCTTCGAGCGGACGGCTGACGACAGACGGCGGCAGCAGGTTCTTGGCATCGGCGGGCATCATTGCCAGCCCGGGGGTGGATGCGACGAGGGACAGGCGCATCGCCATGTTGTCCGCCCCGTGATCGAGTTTGATGTCGAGCCCTGAGCGGCGGAGGTAGTCTTCGGTGACGGCGCGCAGCACGGTGGCCTTGTTCGAGCCGCCGATGACATGCTCGCCCGCGAAATCTTGCGGGCGCACTGGTTCGCGCGCGGTGGGGCGATGGTCGCTGGGCATCAGGACGATGAGCGGCTCCCGGTCGACAACGTGGTACTCGAGGTCGTAGCCCGGCTCCACCCGCAGGAAGGCCAGGTCCAGCTGGGCGCGGGCGAGCGCTTCCGCGAGGTCCGGCGAGTTGTCGCTGGTGACCGTGACGTGGATGTTCTTGAGTTCGTCGTGCAGCACCTGCATCGCCTGCGGCAGCCAGTTCATCTCGTGCCCGGTTTGGAAGCCGATCGCGAAGGGGTTCTTTTTTGCGGGTTGCGCCGCGCTGCGTGCCGTTTCGACCGCGGCATCGACATGCATCAGCGCCAGGCGGGCGTGGTCGAGAAAGGCTTTACCCGCGGCGGTCGGCTCGACGCCATGAACGCTGCGCGACAGCAGCTCGACCCCGACCTGATGCTCCAGATCCCGGATCTGCCGGCTCAGCGACGGCTGCGAGGTGTGCAGCCGGCGCTTGGCCGCCTCCGTGAGGCTGCCGATTTCGGCGACGGCAATGAAATACCGCAGATGTCGCAGCTCCATTGCGCTCCCATGCCTGTGAGGTATGCCACCAGCTTACAGAGGGGGTTCTTTTCAATTCCGCCACAAGCCCCTAGTATGTGGGCTGTGGCGGCCTCGTGCAGCCCGTCCGAGCGCCGGGCATTGGCGTGGCCGCTGGGCCGGCCATGCGCGACAAGGCATACCTCACAGGAGGTGAAAAATGGACAAGCCCGTCACTCTGATCACGGGAGCGCTCACCGGCATCGGCCGCGCCGCCGCCGTCGCCTTCGCCAAGAAGGGGGCGAAGGTGGTCGTTGCCGGTCGGCGCGATGAGGCCGGCAAGGCGCTCGTCAAGGAGCTGCGCCTTTTCGGTTCGGAGGCCGAGTTTATCAACGCGGACGTTCGCAAGGAGGATGACGTCCGCAATATGGTCGACAAGACCGTCGCGCGGTTTGGGCGTCTCGATGTCGCCGTGAACAACGCCGCCACCGAAGGTGCGGTCGGCCCGATCACGGACCAGACGGCGGAAAGCTTTGCCGCGACGTTCGAGACCAACGTTCTCGCGTGGTCCTGAGCATGAAGCACGAAGTGCGCGCCATGCAGGCCCAGGGGAGCGGCAACATCATCAACATCTCCTCGACCTACGGGCACGAGGGGGCGGCTGGAGCCTCGACCTACGTCGCCGCCAAGCACGCCGTCGAAGGCATCACCAAGTCGGTAGCGCTCGAACTGGCCAAGTCGGGAATCCGGGTGAACGCCGTGGCCCCTGGCCCGACGGACACCGGCATGCTGACCCGCTTTACCGGCACGGCGGAGAACAAGGCGGCTCTGGCGACTCAGGTGCCGCTGGGGCGTCTCGGCCTCTCCGAGGAAGTCGCCGACGGCATCGTCTTCATCGGATCGGACGAAGCCAGGTTCATCACCGGCCACATCCTCAACGTCGACGGTGGTCACAGCGCCAACTGATCCTGTCCAGAGGGCATCCAGGGACCCAGGAGGCTACCGTGACGATCCACACTCACCAGACTGCGCCGACGCAGTTCGTCGAGGCCAAGGGCATCCGCTTCGCTTACCGGCGCTTCGGCAAACCGGGTGGCGAGCCGCTCGTCTTCAATATGCATTTCACCGGCACGATGGATCACTGGGATCCACTCGTGACCGACGGCCTCGCGGCGACGCGGGAGGTGATCTTGTTCGACAATGCGGGCATCTCCAGCACGAGCGGCGAGACGCCGGCCTCGGTCGAAGAGATGGCGGCCAACGCGGCGGCGTTCATCAGGGCCCTCGGTCTGACGAGAGTGGACGTCCTCGGGTTCTCCATTGGCGGGACGGTCGCTCAAGCGCTGACGGTCGCCGAACCTGGTCTGGTTCGCCGCTTGATTTTGGTGGGCACCGGCCCGCGGGGCGGAGAGGGCATGGCGAGCCTGACGCCTGAGGCCCAGGCCGTGTTCGGCGCGACCTATGCGAACCCAGACGAGGTGTGGCTGGGCGCGTTCTTCACGCCGTCCGAGGCAAGCCAGGCTGCTGGCCGCGCCTTCCTGAAGCGGTTTCGCCTGCGAACGGAAGGCCGCGATCCCGAAGTCGGCGAACAGGTCGCGCCAGCCCAGCTCGATGCGCTGGCGAAGTGGGGCGCGCCGCGCGCGGGCGCCCTCGACTATCTCCGAGAGATCACCCAGCCGACGCTGGTGATCAACGGCAGCAACGACGTGCTCGTCTATTCCGTGAATTCATTCACTCTGCAGCAGAATCTGCCCAACGCCGAGCTAATCCTCTATCCGGACTCTAACCACGGGTCGCAGTACCAGTATCCGACGCTGTTCGTCGCCGACGTCGCCCGGTTCCTGGACGCCGACACGCCCTTCCCGACCCCCAAGGAGGCTCACAATGCCTGACCGGTCGATGAAGATTCCGGGTCCTGACCACCCGATCGAGATCCAGCCCAACGGGTCGCGCGTCGTCGTCACCGTAGGCGGCCAGATCATCGCCGACACGCGCGCGGCGCTGACGCTCAGCGAGGCGGCCTATCCGCCCGTGCAGTACATCCCGCGCCGGGATGTCGACATGGCCGCGCTCACGCGGAGCGATCACACGACCTACTGTCCGTACAAGGGCGACGCCTCGTATTTCAGCATTCCGGCCGGCGGCGATCGTGCGACGAACGCGGTGTGGACCTACGAAACGCCCTTCCCGGCGATGGCCGCGATCCGGGACTACGTCGCCTTCTACCCGGACCGCGTCGATGAAATCACGTCCAAGATCCTCGCCCCCGATCGACGGCCTGCGGTAGGCTAGGTCGTCCAGCAAGGGCGCCGTGAGGCCGGAAATCCCTTAATATCGGACACCCAAGGCGCCTTAGCGGCGCATCGGCTCGGACCTCGCACCCACCTTCCCTGCGGACTATCGAGGTGAGTTCGCCCCATCAGGCGTTTTGGAAGCCGTGTGAGCAATTGTGTCAGACCGAGCCCGACGGCTTCCGCCCCAGCGTTGGGGGCGCCGGTCCGCGGGCCTGTCCCAATTGGAGGGATTTTCGACCTCACGAGGCCGCCGCCTGCTCGCATAGAGTCGTTGCGAGTAAGCGACTGTCTTGAGGTTCTACCGATGCTCGCTGGGGTTTGCTGACCAGCCTGCTGAACCCGTTGCTGCGGCGCTGGCAGGTCCGGCGAGCTTCGAAGGGGTTTCCAAAGCGCCCTCCAAGCCAGCGGTCTGGTCTCCGCGGGAGGCTGGAGGATACATCTCGGAGGACTGAAGCCATGAACGAGCACGTCGTTCTGATTACCGGCGCGTTGACCGGCATTGGCCGCGCAACCGCATTGGCCTTCGCCGACGAAGGCAATCGAATCGTGATCGGTGGGCGCCACCAGGACGCCGGCGATGCGCTGATTTCGGAACTGCGCGGCAAGAACGTCGAGGCCGAGTTTCTATCGGCGGACGTCCGCAACGAAGAAGACGTGCGCGGCCTCGTCGACCGGACCGTCGCAAGGTTTGGCCGCCTGGACGTGGCCGTAAACGCAGCTGGCACCGAGGGCAAGCCCGGTCCACTCACCGAGCAGACCGCGGAAAGTTACGCCGCGACCTTCGACACCAATGTCCTGGGGACCATGCTCAGCATGAAGCACGAACTGCGCGTGATGAAGGCGCAGGGCAAAGGCAGCATCGTCAACATCTCCTCGACCTACGGCCACCAGGGCGCCGCCCGCGCGCCGGTCTATGCCGCCAGCAAGCACGCTGTCGAAGGGCTGACCCGGTCAGCGGCGCTGGAGGCCGCAGGGGCGGGCGTCCGGGTCAACGCGGTCGCGCCGGGGCCGATCCAGACCGGGTTGCTCGACCGTTTCACCGGCACCGAGGAGAACAAGGCGACGCTGGCGTCAGGCGTGCCGCTCGGCCGGATCGGGACTCCCGATGAGATCGCCCGCATGATCGTTTTTCTTGGATCGGAGGCGGCGTCGTTCCTGACCGGCCAGATCGTCACCGTTGATGGCGGCAAGACGGCGGGCTGAACGCGTTACGGACCCCAAAGATCGAGGAGGCGGCAAGATGACCGCGCAGCGCGACATTGACCGAGACAAGTCCACAGTGGACGCTTTTTACAGACTGGGAGCGGAAGGCCGCCTTACGGACTTTGCGTCGTACGTGCATCCAGACTTCAAGGTCACCGCGCCCAATTATTTGCCCTGGGGCGGCACGCACCTGGCCGCATTCTTTAACGGCGAAATCCTGCCCAATCTGCCGAAGGACCTAGATTTCTCGCGGTTCAGCTACGGCAGCGTGGCCGCGGAGGCGGGCCGGGTCGCCGTGTTGGCCAACATGGGCGTGACCGGCGCCGACGCAATGATCCAGATCGCCGACCACTGGACGGTTAAGGATGGAAGCGTCATGGCGCTCTGGGTCGCCTACTTCGAGCCCCAGGCCCTCCTGGACAAGCTCGGCATCGTCCACGGTCTCGGACGCCGCGTGACGCAGACGGAACCCCAATTGTGATCGGTCTGGCCGGGAAAACGGCCCCCGTCACTTGAGCGCCCCGGCATCGGCCGGCCCAGCGCGTTGGCCCTTGCCCAGGTGGCAGGCCGGGAGAAGGAATACCGGAGATGTCCGATCTGCTTCAGTTTGCGATTGAAGCGCACGGTGGCGAGGCCCGCTGGGCAACGGTCCGGTCCATCGTCGTCTCTTTCAACTTCTATGGCGCCCTCCTCGAACTAAAGGGCTTTCCGGGCCACCGACGTCCGACGGTGTCGATCGATGCGCGAAATCCACGGACGGTAATCCAGCATCTCGAGGAGGGTGATGACCGGTGGATATTCACCCCCGATCGCGTCTGGATCGAAAAACCGGACGGCTGGATCGAGCAGGAGCGATCGAATCCGCGCGGAGCCTTTGCCGGCCACGTCCGGACCACGCCATGGGATCGACTCCACCTCACCTATTTCCTTGGCTATGCGGTGTGGAATTACCTCGCAGCTCCGTTCTTCTTCACCCGACCCGGGTTTTCAACGCGGGAGCTCGAAAATCACACCGAAACCCGCGACGTGTGGCGGGTCCTTCAGGTCACCTATCCAGACGGCTTTCCGGCGCACACCAAGGTGCAGAAGCTGTACTTCGACGAGGCCGGTTTGCTGAAGCGGCTGGACTACGAAACCGATGTCCTAGGCGGTGTCGCAGCCCACTATTGCTATGACCCCCAGAACTTTGACGGTCTCATAGTTCCGACGCTTCGCCGGGTGGTGAGACGCACGCCCGAGGGTCCGATCCTCTCTGGCCCGACTTCATTTGCTCTCGACTACACCGATGTGCGGGTCGACAGGCTCTGAGAAGTCGTGTCCCGATGAACGCCAGGCTGCCACTCAGCGTGTTGTGCCGAACATCACGAAGAGGATGGTAGCAGGCCGATCGCCACGATTGCGCCGGACGTATCGCGTCGCCTGCTGGACCACGACGTCGCCTGCGTAAATGTGTCCTTGTGATGTTTCGCCTGCCTAATTCCGCTCAAGCTTGGGTCATCCACCCTTCGATGCCCAT
>JAOPZW010000266.1 GCA_025963905.1 Solirubrobacterales bacterium
GGTCAGGCGGCGCAGGACGCAGGCCGCGCGTAGGCTCCGCGCCCATGGCGCTCGTCAACCTCTACTCCGACACCCAGACCCGGCCCACCGAGGCGATGCGCGCCGCGATGGCCGCGGCCGAGGTCGGTGACGAGCAGCGCCGGGAGGACCCGACCGTCCTGGTCCTCGAGGCCCGCGTCGCCGAGCTGCTCGGCCACGAGGCGGCCGTGTTCCTGCCCAGTGGGACGATGTGCAACGAGCTGGCGATCCGCGTGCACATCCGCCCCGGCGGCGACGAGATCCTGCTGGGCGCGAACACGCACCCGCTGCGCTCGGAGGCGGGTGGCCCGGCCGTGCTCTCGGGGGCCGTGATGACCGTCGTCGGCGGCGCGGACGCCCGCTTCGCCCCGGCCGAGCTGGAGGCGGCGATCGCAGCGCACCCGCCCGGCGACCGCTACGCCCCGCGCCCGCGCCTCGTCTGCGTCGAGCAGCCGACGAACCTGGCCGGCGGGCGGATCTGGCCCGAGCAACAGGTCCGCGACGTGCTGGACGTGGCACGGACCCACGGCCTGCGAACCCACCTCGACGGCGCGCGGCTGCTCAACGCGGTCGTGGCGTCGGGCACGAGCGCCGCCGCCTACGCGAGCGGCTTCGACACGGCGTGGATCGACTTCACCAAGGGCCTGGGCGCGCCGGTCGGCGCCTGCCTCGCCGGGTCGCGCGAGCTCGTCGACGAGGTGTGGCGCTACAAGCAGATGCTCGGCGGCGCGATGCGCCAGGCGGGGATCATCGCGGCCGCGGGGGTATACGCGCTCGACTACCACGTCGAGCGGCTGGCCGACGACCACGCGCGCGCCGGGCGGCTGGCCGCGGGCCTGGCGGAGCTCGGCGGCGTCGAGATGGACCCGGCGAGCGTGGAGACGAACATCGTCATCTTCACGGTGCCCGACGCCGCCGCCTTCTGCGCGGCGCTCGAGGCCGAGGGCGTGCGGATGGGCGCCCTCGACGCCCGGCGCGTCCGCGCGGTGACCCACCTCGACGTCGACGATGCCGGCATCGGTCGCGCGCTCGACGCGGCGCGCGCGGCGCTCGCCGGCTGAGCGGGTTCAGCAGCAGGGCCACCGAGCGGCGGCGGTCCCGGTAGCGCGCCCGTCCAGTCGCTCTCTGCTGTCAAACGGGGTCATGCGCGCCCTTGCCTGCGACTTGACCGGGACGCTCGTCGTCGATGTCCATGATGCACCACGTGGCTGGTAAGGAGGCGACGTTTCCGGTGGCCTTCGACCGGCCCGCCGGGCGCTTTCGATGAGCTGTGCCGTGGCCCCGTGGCGTGGGCGGGCGGGCTCGTGGATGCCTGTCCGACTCATCTAGGCTCCCCGCCATGGACACGCGCACCGCCATCCGCACCTGCCCGCTGTGCGAGGCGACGTGCGGCCTCGAGATCACCGTGACCGGCGGGCGCATCGAGCGCATCCGCGGCGACCGCGACGACGTGTTCAGCCGCGGATTCATCTGCCCGAAGGGCACGAGCCTCAAGGAGCTCCACGAGGATCCCGACCGCCTGCGCACGCCGCTGGTCAAGAACGCGGCCGGCGAGTTCGAGCCCGCGACGTGGGACGAGGCGTTCGCCGAGATCGACCGCCGCCTGCCGCCGATCCTCGCGGCGCACGGGCGCGACGCCGTCGCCGCGTACCTCGGCAACCCGGCCGCGCACAACATGGCCGCCGTGATCTACGCACGGGTGCTGTTGAAGGCGATCGGCACCCGGAGCGTCTTCTCGGCGAGCACGGTCGACCAGTACCCGAAGCAGATGGCCGCCGCGCTGATGTTCGGCACCGGGTTGAGCGTGCCGGTCCCCGACCTGGACCGCACGGACTTCCTGCTGGTCCTCGGCGCGAACCCGATGGCCTCCAACGGCAGCCTCATGACCGCCCCCGACGTGCGCGGGCGCCTGCGCGCCATCCGGGCTCGTGGCGGGCGGATCGTCGTGGTCGACCCCAGGCGCACCCGGACCGCGCGGGAGGCCGACGAGCACTTCTTCATCCGGCCGGGCACCGACGCGCTGCTGCTGTTCGCGATGGTCCACACGCTGTTCGACGAGGAGCTGGCCCAGCCCGGCCCGGCCGGCGACCACGCGGACGGCATCGAGAGCGTTCGCGCCCTCGCGCTCGACTTCGCTCCCGAGGCCGTCGCCGACGCGTGCGGGATCCCCGCCGCGGACATCCGCCGGCTCGCGCGCGAGCTGGCGGGCGCCCCCAGCGCCGCCGTCTACGGACGCATCGGCACGACCGTCCAGCGCTTCGGGACGACGGCGAGCTGGCTCGTCGACGTGCTCAACCTGCTCACCGGGAACCTCGACCGCCCCGGCGGAGCGATGTTCACCCGCCCGGCCTCCGGGAGCGGCAACACCGCCGGCGAGCCGGGCCGCGGCCGTGGCGCGGCCTTCGGGCGCTGGCACAGCCGGGTCCGCGGCCTGGGCGAGGTCTTCGGCGAGCTGCCGGTCGCGTGCCTCGCCGAGGAGATCGAGACCCCGGGCGACGGCCAGATCCGCGCCCTGCTCACGATCGCGGGCAATCCGGTCGTGAGCACGCCCAACGCCGAGCGGGTCGCGGGCGCGCTCGGCCGGCTGGACTTCATGGTCAGCGTCGACATCTACCTCAACGAGACGACCCGCCACGCCGACGTGATCCTGCCCGTCCCGTCCCCGCTGCAGCGCGCGCACTACGACGTCGCCCTGTACTCGTTCGCGGTGCGTGACGTCGCGAACTTCTCGCCGCCGGTGCTGCCCCCCGACGACGGCATGCCGGACGAGTGGCAGACGCTCCTGCGCCTGACCGGCATCGTCACCGGCCAGGGGCCCGACGCCGACGTCGGCGCGATCGACGACTTCGTCGCCGGCGAGGCGGTCCGCCGCCAGACCGCGGATGCCCACTCGCCGGTGGCCGGCCGCGACCCGGCCGAGCTGCTCGAAGCGCTCGCGCCGCGCGTGGGGCCCGAGCGGATCCTCGACCTGCAGCTGCGCTGCGGCCCGTACGGCGACGGATTCGGCGCAACGCCCGGCGGCCTGACGCTCGCGCGCCTGGAGGCCGAGCCGCACGGCATCGACTTCGGGCCGCTCCGGCCGCGCATCCCCGAGGTGCTGCGCACGGCGAGCGGGCGCATCGAGCTGGCCCCCGAGCAGATCGTCGCCGACGTCCCGCGCCTGGCGGCCGAGCTCGCAGAGCGCCCCGACCCCGGGGCCCTCGTCCTGGTGGGCCGCCGTGACCTGCGCTCGAACAACTCGTGGATGCACAACCTGCCGGTGCTGGTCCGCGGCAAGGACCGCTGCACGGTGCACGTGCACCCCGACGACGCCCGGCGGCTCGGCCTGACCGATGGCGGGCGCGCCCGCGTCTCGTCGCGCTCCGGCGCGATCGAGGTGCCGGTCGAGGTCACCGAGGACGTCATGCCCGGGGTCGTCTCGATCCCCCACGGCTGGGGCCACGACTCGCCCGGCGTGGCGCTGCGCGTGGCCGCCGCGCACGCGGGCGCCAACTCCAACGTCCTCTCCGACGAGCAGGTCGTGGACCCCGTGTCGGGCACCGCGGTGCTCAACGGGATCCCGGTCGAGCTCGCGCCGGTGGCCGCCGCAGCGCCCGTCACCGCACCAGCCTGACGCTCAGCCGGCCGGTGCGGACGTGCTCACGCCATTGCGCGCGCGTGTTTCCGGCCAATGGCGATGCCGGATTCGGGGCGCCGCTCGAACCGCAGATCGGACGCGTCCTCCCAGCGCTCGAGCACCTCGTGCTCGCCGGCGCGCTCGATGTCGTCGAGAACGACCGCGGCGTCGGGAGCGAGGCGGTCCAGCAGCACCGGCACTGCCGGAGCGCGGGCCAGCGAGTCGCCGGAGCGGTACGCGGGCGGGCCGTCGACGATGAGCAGATCCGGCGCGCCGCCGGTGAGGGCCTGCGCGAGCGGCTCGGCGGCGTACCAGGGCAGCGCGCTTACCGCCGGCGGCGACGCCACGAGTGGCGCATGGACGACGCGCGCGACGTCCTGCAGCTGTTCGGCCGCCAGCTGCCCGGCGACCCAAGTCGCCCAGCCCGCGTCGTGCTCGATCGCGGTGAGCGTGCCCCCGCAGGTGGCCAGCAATCGGGCGAGCAGAACGGTGCTCGTCCCGGAACCGAGCTCCAAGATCCGACGGCGCTTGGCGAGGACGATCTCGTTGCAGACGTCGACGAGTCCCGACGGGCGCATGGCGCCCTCGCTCCATGGCAGGTAGCCGCCGGCGTCGAGCAGCGGTCGCAGGATCTGCCAGGCGTGCAGGTCGCGATCGGTCCAACCGACGACCGCGGGGTCGGTGGCCGTCACGAAGCCTGCGCCGTCTGCAGGCTGGGGCGCGCGCCGGCGAGCAGCGCCCGGTAGCCCGATGCGTAGGTCGCAGCGATGCGCTCGACGGAGAAGCGGCGTGCGTAGACCCGGGCGCCCCGAAGATCCGTCTGGCGCCGTCCGGCCAGAACGCCGGCGATGGCGGTGGCGAGGGCGTCGGGGTCCTCGGGTGGCACGACGATCCCGCGGGCGGCAGCGAGCGTTTCGGGAAGGCCGTCGACGTCGGTGCCGATGACGGGCACGCCGAGCGCCATGGCCAGAACGGCCGCCTGTGACCACGACTCGTCCCGCGAGGGCACGACGAGCATCGCTGCGCCCGCGATGTAGCGGCCCGGTCGGTTCTGCCAACCCAGCAAACGTGCTCGTTCGCCGAGTCCCAGTCGTGAGATACGCGCCTCGAGCTCCTCGCGCAGCGGACCGGCGCCCAGCAGAAGGGCGGGTGGCGCGCCTTGAAGGCGCGCAAGGGCATCGAGCAGGACGTCCGGCCCCTTCTCGACATGCAGGCGCCCGGCGAAGACGATGCGCGGCGCGGGTAGCCCAGGAAGCGGCGCGGCGTCGAGGTCGGCGACCGGGGACACGCCGGGCTGGACCCGGGCCGCAGGGAGACCGGCCCCGAGGATCGCCCGGCGGGCGCCGGGACCGTGGGCGTAGAAGCGGTCGACGCGGAGCAGGCTGGCCCGCAAATCGGCAGCAGGACGGCCGTCGGGCCAGGTAAGCGCGTTGTGCTCGCTGGCAACGAGCGCCGTGTCGTCTCCGACGACCCGGGCCGCCGCCCACCACGCGCCGAACATGTGGGCGTGCACCACCGCAGCGCCGGCGAGCCGCGGCGCGAGCCAGCTCGAGAACGCGGGATCCGCGCGCCACTGCAGATCGCCGCCGCGCCCGTAGACCTCGACCTCGACCCCCATGCGCGCGGCGAGGTCCAGGCCATCGGCCGACGCCCACCCGACCAGCAGCCGTGACCTGATCCCCATGGCCTCGAGCGCACCGGTGACCCGCAGCACCGAGAGCTGGGCTCCACCCGGCTCGAGCTTGGCAAGGACGCGCGAGACGGAGAGAGCAGGCAAGGTCGCCAAGCTCCGCACAATATGCGCCGTGCCCACGCCGCAGCCGCGCGGTGGCGGGAAGCGTCCCGGAGGGCCGCGGGAAGCGTCCGAGATTGGCGCGCCGAGCCCTCACCGCACCAGTCTGACGGTCAGCCCGCCGGCGCCGGCGGGGTCGCCCGCGCCGGCGAGCAGACCGAGGATGTCGGCGACGTAGGCCTGCGTCTCGGGGATCGCCGGGACGCAGCCGCAGGCGCGCACCCGCGCGGGCCCGGCGTTGTAGGCGGCCAGCGCCAGCGGAACGGCGCCGAAGGACCGCAGCAGGTCGCGCATCAGATGGGCCTGGGCGTCGATGGACCCTTCCGCGTCGAACGGATCACGCAGGCCGTAGGCGCGGGCGGTGGAGGGCAGGAACTGGGCGATGCCCTGCGCGCCCGCCCCCGAGCGCGCGAACGGGTTGAAGCCCGATTCCCGGAAGAGCTGGGCGGCCAGCAGCGCCGCCGAGACACTCCAGCGCTGGGCCGCGCGGCCGAGCGCCGGCGCGAAGCGCTCGGGCACGAACACCGGCAGCGCCCCAGCGCGCTCGCCGCCGCCGGCGCCGGTGCGGTAGCCGACCGACGTGGTGCCGGCGTTGAGCTCCAGGCCGAAATGCCACGGCTCCCAGGCGTAGCGCCGCACCAGATGGAACGCGGGCGCGTGGCGCGCCAGCCAGCCGTAGGCCGAGGGCGGCCCCAGGTCGAGCTCGGTCCCCAACCGATGCAGCGACGTGCCCGGGCGCGCGACCCACTTGGGGTCGGCGTGCGCCGCGAACAGCCGGCCCTGATCGGCGTCGGTGCGGAAGGCGCTGGCGATGATGAGCTCGATCCCGGCGCGGTGCGCGGCGGCCGCCAGGCGGTCGAAGGCCAGTGCGGTGTCGGGGCGCATCCGCTCGCCCTGGCGCACGGCGAACGGCCCGCGGTACTCGCCCGCGCCGGGCGAGCCCGGCGCCGCGGCGCCTGGGGGGACGAGCTCGGCCTCCGCGATCGCCTCGGAGGCGACGTGCGCACCGCCTCCGAGGGCGACCGGGTCACGGACGGTGACGCGGATGCGCACCGGCGCCAGGCCGCCGCCGGGGAACGCCACGACCGTGTCGCGCGCGCCGTTGCGCGCAGCGGTGGCCTCGGCGATCCGCCGGCCCAGGGCGAGGTAGCCGGCACGCTCGAGGTGCCGCCGGCCCGACCGGCCGCCGAGAGCCGGCGCCGAGAAGACGCCGGGATAGGCATCGCGCATCGCACGCGCCCCTGCGAGCGCCGCGAGGTCGGCAGCGCGCTGGCGCTCGCCGTGGGCGCCGATGCCCCGAGCGATGCCGCCGAGCACCAGCGCACCGACCGCCACGCCGAGCAGGATGCCGAGGATGAGCAGCACCGCCTGGCCCTGCTCGGTCGCCCGGGCCGCGCGAGACGTCACCGATCCTGCTCCGCGGCCAGGACGCCGCGCAGGGCCTCGCGCGCGCCCGGCGGCACGCCGGCGCCCGCCAGGGCGAGCAGGCGGGCGATCGGCCCCAGCGCCAGCTCGAGGCCGCTCGCCTCGACCGCGGTCTCGGCCACCGCCGATACCGCCAGGCCGCGCACGGCGGGGTGGACGGCGGGACCCGTGACGACCGCCACCCGGTCGACGCCCGCGAGCAGCGCATCGAACGCCGCGTGCCGCACGCCGCCCAGCGCCAGGACGGCCGGCACACCGGCCGCCGCGGCCAGCGCTCGCGCCGCGTCGGCAG
>JAOPZW010000272.1 GCA_025963905.1 Solirubrobacterales bacterium
ACGAGCCGGAGTTCTTCGCCACCTCCGCCCAGCGCCACTGGGCGCAGGACAGCTACCGCCACGGCCTGTACCCGATCACCGCCGGGCGCTGGCTGGCGCAGGTGATGGACGAGGAGTACGGGCTGCCGGCGAGCGCGTTCGATCTCGGCGTCGATACCGATCTCTACCGCCCGTCGCCGGTGGCACGGCGCGACGACGTCGTGCTCTTCTACGCGCGTGCCAGCACGCCGCGCCGTGCGACGCCGCTGGCGTTCGCCGCGCTCGCCGAGCTCAAGCGCCGCCGGCCTGGCGTCGAGCTGTGGCTCTACGGGCACCCGTCGCCGGCGGGCGTCGACTTCCCCTTCCGCCACCTCGGCGTCGTCGAGGGACGCGAGCTGGCCGACCTCTACTCCACCGCCACCGCCGGCCTGGTGCTGTCGATGACGAACTACTCGCTCGTGCCCCAGGAGATGCTCGCCTGCGGCCTTGCGTGCGTCGAGCTCGACTCGCCGAGCATCGTCGCGGCCTTCGGGCGGGACGGCCCCGTCGACCTGGCGGCCTTCGAGCCCCACGCCATCGCCGACGCGCTCGAGCGCCTGCTCGACGACCCCGCGCTGCGCGCCCGTCGCGCGCAAGAGGGCGCCGCGATGGCCGCCGCGCGCACGTGGCCGGCGGCCGCCGAGCAGGTCGAGGCGGGGCTGGTCGCGGCGATCGCGTTCGCCCGCGATCCGGCGCGGCGTTAGCGTCGGGCGCCCACCGCGAGGTAGTGTCGCCCCGGCCATCACGGAGGAGGGGGCGATGACGCGGAACGTGTCTCGGCTGGGGGCGGTCGCAGTGCTGGTGTCGCTGAGCGGCTTGATGCTCGCTCCGAATGCCGGCGCTGCCGTTTACTGGACGAACGCTGCCGCCAGCTGTCAGGGATCCATCGGGCGCGCCAACGTGGACGGCTCGCTTGTCGATCAGACGTTCATCACGGGCGCCGACACGCCGAACGGCGTCGCCGTCAACGGGACGGACATCTACTGGGCCAACACGGGTCCGTGTCTCAACTCGATCGCGCGTGCGAGGCTCGACGGCACCGCTGTCGACCAGTCGTTCATCGCCGGTCCGGATGGCCCGTCGGGACCGTTTGGCATCGCGCTCGATGCCAGTTACGTCTACTGGGCCAACCGCTTCGGCTACGACTCGATCGGCGCCGCTGACCTGGATGGCAGCAACGTCGATGAGTCCTTCATCGCGAGTGGGAGCCAGCCGTGTGCGGTCGCCGTCGACACGGGCCACATCTACTGGGGGAACTCGAACACCATCGGGCGGGCCAACTACGACGGTACGGGGATTGACTACAGCTTCATCCAGGGCGTCAACTCACCGTGCGGACTGGTCGTTGACAGCACGCACATCTACTGGACCAACACCGGCGGTACGACGATCGGACGCGCCAACCTCGACGGCAGCCAACCCGACCAGAGCTTCATCGCCGGCGCGAGCGCACCGTGCGGGATCGCCGTCGACGGTAACCTGGTCTACTGGGGGAACTCGGCGACCGGGACGATCGGGCGAGCGAACGTCGACGGCAGCCAGGCCGATCAGCGCTTCATCACCGGCGCCACCCAACCCTGTGGGGTCGCCGTCGATTCCGTCGTCGTGACGGGCACGGCGCCGTCGAACACGGCCGCGCCGGCGATCACCGGCACCGCGGCGGTCGGCCAGACGCTGACCTGCTCTCAGGGCTCGTGGTCGGGGTCGCCGGTCAAGTCGTACGCCTACCAGTGGCTACGCAATGGGACGGCGATCAGCGCTGCGACCCGCTCCACCCACACGGTGTCGACCGCGGACCGCCTCCAGACGCTGACGTGCCAGGTCACCGCGACCAACATCGCCGGCCAGGCGACCGCGACAAGCGCCCGCGTTGCGATAGCGACGCCGCCCTCGAGCACGTGGCCGCCGGGGATCACCGGGAGGGCGACGGTGGGCCACGCGCTGTTCTGCGCGCCGGGCTCCTGGTCTGGTTCGCTTCCACGGTCCTTTAGCTTCGAATGGCTGCGCGACGGCAGCGCGATCGGCGTTGCGGCTCCGCTCGGGTACGCAGTCTCGATGGGTGACGTCGGGCATACGTTCAGCTGCCGGGTCACCGCGAGCAACATCGCCGGCCAGGCGACAGCCACCAGCCCGGGGGTGACGGTCCGGGCGCCGGCGCCCATCCTGTCGGTCACCGTCGGGCCGCGCGTCCGCGGGACCACTGTCACGCTCACGCTCAGGTGCACGGCGGCCCCCGGCCGGCGCTGCACGAGCAGCGAGGCGTTGACGACGACAGAGCACCGCGCGGGCAAGAAGGTCCTCGGCATCAGCTCGTACGGGATCACGGACGCACACGTGGTCACGGTCGGCAGGACCACCTCCTCGATCGCCGCGGGCCGCAGCAAGGCGATCAGGCTGGAGCTCAACGCCCGCGGTCGCGCGTTGCTCACGCGCTTCCACCAGCTTCCCGGGCGGCTGACCGTGAGGCTGACGAAGGGGGTGCCCAGGACCCGCGTGATCCTGTCCAAGGCCGTGCGGTTCAGACAGAGGAAGCGCAAGCCCGGATAGCTCGGCTACCACCCGTTCCCCCGCATCAGCGAGCCCCGATCCCGCGCGCGGGGCTACTAGCTGCCCTCTCTGGTCGCGCGCTGGCCGCGCCCGGCGGCGTACGCATTGCCGAGCACACGGGCGTCAGGAAGACGACCTGGCCGTCCAGGCGAACAGGTTTCCGAGCTCGCGCGCCATCGGGAGGGCCAACCAAGGGGTTTGGAAACGCGCAACTTGCTTGTGCATCGGCCGTTGACACCGCCATGCGCAAGGGTCTGGTGCTTCTCGGTCTTCTCGGTGCAGCGACCTTCCCGGGCTCGGCGGCAGCAGATCCCGGGGCGGCGGATCTGACGTTTGGGCGTGGCGGTGTTGTCCTGTCGGGCTCGTCCGGCACTTTCGGGGTCTGGGCGACGGCGCACGCTCGCACGATGGTCGGGCGCGACTTCGACGACGACGCCCTTCTCCATGACGTCCTGATCCTTGATGCAGCCGGGCGCCCCATCGGGCGATTCAACCGGCGCGACATGGTTGTCGGCGTGGATGGGCGCGGCCGCGCGGTCGTGGTCGCAAACGACTACTACGCGCCGAGGTTCGCAAGCATCCGTCGCCGCACCCCCACGGGAGGGTTGGACCGCACCTTCGGTTCCGGTGGCTACGTCACCCTTCCTGGCGTCGCGGTGGTCTACGGCCTCGTCCAGGTCGCCGTAGCCCTGGACGGACGGGTCGCGATCGCCCAGCGATTCTTCCCCGACCGGGCGAGCCTCACGATGCTCGACGCGCAAGGCGTGCCGGATCTTCTCTTCGGGACACGGACCTATCCGGCAGATGGGATCAGCGCCATCACGTTCGACAGCTCCGGTCGACTGCTCGTCGCCACCGAGGCCGTCGGACGCCCCGGGGTGCTGCACCGCCTGCTGGCCAACGGCAGCGATGACCCGGCGTTCGCCTCGCCTGACCTCGGCGGCCGGATCGATCACATCATCGCCGGGCCGTCCGACGCGCCGTTCGCCGTGCTCTATGTCACCGGCCTCGGCACGACAAACGACGCAGCCATCGTGGATCCCGACGGGTCGGTGCCGACGCTCCCCAGGCCCGTGCGCGATGCTCTCATCGCACCGCAGTACCAGGTGTATCCCATGGCCGTCGATGCGGAGGGACGCATCGTCCTGTCCGACGGGCAACGAGTGCTGCGCGTCACCGAAAACGATCCGCGCGTCGAGGTGCTTCGCCGGCGGCCTCCGGGCGGTGTCGTCGGCGGCTTCGGCGTCTCCGTCCAGAGTCTCGCCATCGACGGTCAAGGCCGGATCGTCCTCGGCGGTCACCGCCACTTGAGCGCCGGAATCGACCCGACGCTCTGGCGCGGCCGCGAAGACGTCGTCGCAGTCACCCGCAGCGTCGTCGTCCGCCTAGAGGGCGGCGTGCGGCGGGTGGCGATCGTCAACCATCGCCTGGGCGCCCACGTCACCGTCGCCTGCCTGCCCGCGGCCCAAGGCCGATGTGTCGGCAGCCTCAGCCTGATCCATGCCGGTCGCAGGCGGCACATCGCACTCGACCTCCGTCCCGGTGCTCGCCGGACCTTCGCCGTCCCGCTCCGTGTCCGTCGCGGCGCAAAGGCTGTACGGGCCGTCGCGCGCATCCACGACGCCACCGGGGAGTTGAGCACCGCACGCCGGACGCTGACAGCGTCGACGTGAGTCGGCGCCTCGCGCTTGCCGCGGCGCTGCTGATCCTGGGTCAGCCCGCTGCCATAGCTCAAGCGACACCGCTGATCTCGGTTGTCCAAGACGACGCGCAGATGCTGCGCTCGGGACCGGCCGCCCGCGAGCGAGCGCTCGTCGACTGGGCCTCGCTCGGTGCCGACGTCGTGCGGATTCAGGTCGTCTGGCGCGATCTGGCCGACGGACGCGAGAGCCTGCAGGACCTCGATGCCGCCGTCGCGGGCGCGCAGCGCCATGGCCTGGACGTCCTGCTGAATCCCACCGGGCCCGGCCCCGATCGTGCCTCGACCTGCCGGCCCCAACGCGGCGTCTGCGCCCCAAGCCCAACCCGATTCGACGCCTGGGTCGCGACCCTCGGGGCGCGGTATCCAACCGTTCACCGGTGGTCGGTGTGGAACGAGCCCAACAACCCCAACTGGCTCCAGCCACAACGCGCGCCAAGCGGTACCCCGCGCAGCCCGCAGCTCTACCGGGCGCTGGTGCGCGCCGCAAGTCGTGCGCTCCAGCGCACCGGGCACGGGGCCGATCTGATCCTCGCCGGGGAGACGGCACCGATGCCGCCACGCCGAAGCGGACCGCAGGCGCGACGCCCGGTCGCCGCTGGACCGTTCCTGCGGACCCTCCTGGCCGGCCGTGCGCCGCTCGGCGTCACCGGCATCGCCCACCACCCCTACCCAACCGGCCTGAACTCGCCCTACGGAGCCACCGGCGCAGCTCAGTTCACCCTCGACGGTCTGCCCGCGCTCATCCGGCTCGTCCACAACGCCGGCCGGCGCCATGTCCTGCCGGCGCACGCCCCCGTCTGGCTGACCGAGCTGGGGATCCAGACCAACCCGCCCGACCCGTTCTTCGGCATCTCCCCCGCGCGCCAAGCATCCTGGATCAACCAGGCCGAAGACCGGGCGCAACGCGACGGAGCCGCCGCCCTCGGGCAATACCTCCTGGTCGACGAGCCGGCCCTCGGCGGATTCCAGAGCGGGCTGCGCTACGCCGACGGCCGTGCCAAACCGTCCTTCAGTGCTTACCGCCTGCCGCTGGTGCTCCGCCGCACCGCGAACACACTTCATCTCTGGGGTCGAGTACGCCCGGTGCGAGCCGAGGGCGCAACCGTCGAGCTCGAGCTTCGCCGAGCTGGAGCTCAGAAGGTCAGGACACTGCTGACCCTGCAGACCCGCACGGGCGGCGACCTCAGCGCGACGCTTCGTCCGCCGCGTGGCCAACTGCGCCTCAGCTGGACAGACGCGACCGGCAGAATCGAGCACGGCCGCTGGGCGACTGTGCCCGCTGCTCGGGTCGCGTCCGCAGCCTTCGCGCCGCAGCCGTAGCACCAAATCCGTGGCGCGGAAGCTCGCCATGCGAGCGCTCTGAGCTCGAAACCTCCACACCAAGGCTCGGGCGCCGTCGCTCCGAGGTTGCGTCGGGCCTTGTCCGTATGCTGACAACGCCGTCCACCCCCAGGCCTTACGACGCAGGACCAAGGAGTCCAGATGGACACAGACGTCCCGCGGCAACGGCAGTGGGTGACGCGCTGTCGGAGAGCGATCGGGGCGGCTGCCGTGATCGCCGTGGCGGCGGCCGGTTCGGCAGGGGCTCAGCCGGGGCCGATGCGCGAGTTCACGATCCCCACCGCGGCCAGCCAGCCGAACGGCATCGCGCCCGGTCCTGATGGTGCGGTCTGGTTCACGGAGCAGGCGGCCAACAAGATCGGCCGCATCGATGCAACGGGGGCCGTGACCGAGTTCACGATCCCGACGTCGGGCACCCAGCCCACCGACATCACCGCCGGTGACGACGGGAACCTGTGGTTCACCGAGTCGGCGGCCAACGCCATCGGCAAGCTCACGCCGTCGGGGACGTTCACGGCGTTTACGATCCCGACGCTCAACAGCACCCCGACGGGCATCACGAAGGCTTCAGACGGCAACGTGTGGTTCAGCGAGCAATCGGCCAGCAAGGTCGCCCGCATCACGCCCGCCGGCGTCATCACCGAGTACGCCACGCTCTTCAGCTCCGACGGCCCGACCGGTATCGCGGCCGGCCAGAACGCGCAGGTCTGGTACACCGGCACCGCCGGCAACCACGTCGGATTCCAAGGCCAGACCAGTGGCCTCGCCGGAGAGACCGTGCTGCCGACCGCGTCCAGCGCCCCCACCGGGATCGCCGAGGGAACCGACGGCGCGGAGTGGTTCACCGAAAGCGCGCGAACCTACATCGGCCGGCTGCCGAACTTGTTCGGGACGATCACCGAGTACCCCATCGTGAATGCCGCGTCAGACATCGTCTCCGGCTCCGATGGCGCGCTGTGGTTCACCGAGCCGACGGGCAACAGAATCGGCCGGATGACCATGGCCGGGGTCGACTCCGACGAGATCTCGCTCCCCACGCTGTCGAGCAAGCCGCTGGGCATCACCTCGGGGCCAGACGGGGCGATCTGGTTCACCGAGCAGACCGGCAACCGGATCGGTCGCATCACCACCGGCGTGCCGCCCGGCCCTGCGGGCCCGGCCGGCGCTCAAGGGGCGACAGGCGCCACCGGCGCGACCGGAGCGACCGGAGCGACCGGCGCCCAGGGCCCGGCCGGACCCGCCGGACCCGCAGCACCCGTGACGGTCGGGCTCGTGGCCTACTCCGCCAATGTGACCGCCGCGCGCGTCACCGTGCGTTACGCCCTCACGGCGGCGGCGCAGGTCAAGCTCGCCGTCCGAGCGTCCCACAAGGCCGCGGTCACGGTGAAGCAGACCCGCGGTGTCAACGGCATCAACACCCTGACCTGGAATCGCAAGCTCGGGCGCAAGCGGGCCGGACGCGGCACCTACCAGCTGCTGGTCACCGCGAGCGCGGGCGCTTCCAAGGCCAGCAGCACCCTCAAGGTCCGCCTGAAGTGACCTAGCGCCCAGTGCGGCGGGCTGCCCGGAGAGCCCGGCAGCCCGCCGCGGGCCTGGGCGCGCGGCGGCCCGGCGGGCGCCGCCTGCCGCACCCTGCGCGCCATCTACCCTTGGCCGCTCGCATGTCTCCGCCGCGCGTCCTCTTCCGCCCGTCATGAGCACTCCCCCGGCGACGCCGGTGGAGCCGGTGGCGCCCGTGGACGTCCTCGACTCCGCCGAGGCCGGCGGGCGCGCGATCCGGGGCAGCGCCTGGCGGACGGGCGCCTACGGCGTCAGCCTGCTGCTGAGCCTCGTCTCCGTGCCGTTCGTCATCCGCCACCTCGGCGTGGTCGACTACGGCTACTACCTGACGGTCTCGTCGATCGTCTTCATCATCGGCGGCGTCACCGAGGCCGGTCTGACGAACCTCGGCATCCGCGAGGTGTCCGTGCTCGACGGCGCGGCGCGCGACGCCTTCCTGCGCAATCTCGTCGGGCTGCGCTTCGTGCTGACGACGGTCGGCGTGCTGCTCGCCACGCTCCTCGTGTGGGCCACCGGCGCCGAGCACCAGGTGGTGATCGGCACGCTGATCGCGGGCCTGGCACTGCTGATCTCGCTGACCCAGTCGACCTACATGGTCCCGCTCAACGCACAGCTCAGGCTTGGCTGGGTCAGCGTGCTCGACGTCCTGAGGCAGGCGACGCTGAGCAGCCTCTTCATCGTCTTCGTCATCGCGGGCGCCGGGCTGATCGCCTTCTTCTGGGCCGGCGTCATCTCCGCCGTGGTGATGATCGCCGCGACGCTCCTGCTCGTCCGCCGCCACGCCTCGCTGCGCCCGGCCTTCGACCTCGCGACCTGGAAGCGCGTGCTGCGCGAGACGCTGCCCTACGCCGCGGCGGCCGCCGTCGGGCTCGTCTACTTCCGGATCGCGGTCATCCTCATGTCCTACGTCGCCTCGAAGCACGAGACCGGCATCTTCTCGGCCGCCTTTCGCATCGTTGAGGTCGTCGGCGCGATCCCGTGGGTCCTCGTCTCCTCCGCGTTCCCGATCCTCGCGCGGGCCGCGCGCGACGACGAGGAGCGCCTCGGCTACGCGCTGCAGCGGCTGTTCGAGATGTCGCTGATCCTCGGCGCACTGATCGCGCTCGGGCTGGCGGTCGGCGCGCCGTTCGCGATCAGCGTCGTGGCCGGGCACGGCTTCGCCGAGTCGGTGCCCGTGCTGCGCCTCCAGGCGCTCGCGCTCGTGACGTCGTTCCTGCTGTCGACGTGGAACTTCGCGCTGCTGTCGCTCAAGCTCTACAGCGACATCCTGTGGGCCAACCTGCTGGCGGCGGTGGTCGCGATCGCCGGGACGCTCGCCCTGGCGCCCCCGCTGGGCGCCAAGGGCGCGGCACTGGCGACGGTCGGCGCGGAAGCCGTCCTGGCGGTGACGTCACTCATGCTGGTGCGCCGCGCACGCCCGGCGCTGTCGCCCAACCTGCGCGTCGTGCCGAAGGTGCTGCTCGCGGGGGCCGTCAGCGTCGCCGTGGCGCTCGCCGTGCCGCTGCCGGCGGTCGTGCTGGCGATCCTGTCCTGCGGGGCCTACGGCGCGATGATCCTCGCGCTCGGCGCGCTGCCGCCCGAGCTGTTCGACGCGTTGCGCGGGCGCTCGCCGCTGGCGGACGACGGGCGCTGACCTGGTTTCACCACCCCTGCGAATAGCCCCGTAGCCTTCACGCCGCCCCGACGCTACCTTCCGCGCATGGCGTTCGGCGCGAGGTTTGCGGAGACAAGCGTCAAGGGAGCGTTGACGAGGGCAGCTGTCGCGTGGGTGCTCATCACACCTGCGGTCGCCGCGGCCAAGATCTGGTGGTCGGGAACCGCCGCCCTTGTCGTCTTCCTCGTCGGCGTCACCATCTACGTCGTCGTCGCGGTGCGGTACCGCCGCCACCATCCGCCGCCCGCGACCTGACGTTTCGACCGCGACCGCGACCGCGATCGCTGGGGCGCCCCTCGACGCCCGTCCCCGTCACCATGACGGACGTGCTCCCGTTCGACCGCCTCCAGGACGACCACGACCGCTCGGCCCCGGTGACCGGCTCGAACCCGGCCCGGTTTCGGTGATCGGGTACCGCGACCACGAGGCCCGGCGCTCGTTCCGCCGGGGTGTGCGCGCCGGGGTGCCCTTCGCGCTCGCCGGTGGGCTGCTGGCCCTGTCGTTCGGGGTGCTGGCCCGCGAGGCGCACCTGCCCGCGGTGGCGGCCCTCGTGATGTCGGCGATCGTGTTCGCCGGCTCGGCGCAGTTCGCCGCGATCGCGATCGTCGCGGCCGGCGGCGGGGTCGGCGCCGCGGTGGTGGCCGCCGCGCTGATGAACTCGCGCTTCCTGCCGATGGGCATCGCGCTGGGCCCGTCGCTGCCCGGAGGGCCCCTGCGCCGCGCGGCTCAGGGCCAGACCGTGGTCGACGCGTCCTGGGCGATGAGCAGCCGCGGCGACGGCACCTTCGACCGCCACGTCCTGTTCGGCTCGACCGCCATCCAGTACGTCACCTACATCTCCGGCACGGCGATCGGGGCCTTCGGCGGCGACATCCTCGGCGACCCGCACCGCCTGGGCCTCGACGCGGTCTACCCCGCCTTCTTCCTCGCGATCCTGCTGGGCGAGCTGCGCGACCGCCGCGCGACCGGCGTCGCCGCCGCCGGCGCCGTGATCGCGCTCGTCCTGGTCCCGCTGGCGCCGCCGGGCGTGCCGGTGCTCGTCGCCGGCGTGGCGGCCCTGGCCGGGCTGCGCCGGCGTGAGGTGACGGCATGAGCTCGGAGAGCGCGTGGGCGCTGGTCGGGGGCTGCGCCGCCGTGACCGCGGCGATCAAGGCCGCGGGCCCGCTCGCGTCGGGCGGGCGCGACCTGCCCTCTCGCTTCGCCGGCGTCATCGTGCTCCTGGCGCCCACCCTCCTGGCCGCCCTGATCGTCACCCAGGCGCTCGCCAACGGCAGACACCTGCACGTCGGCGCCGACACCGCGGGCGTCGCGGTCGCCGGTGGCGTGCTGTGGCGCGGCGGCTCGGTGATCGCCGGCGTGGCGGTCGCGGCCGCGGTGACCGCCGGCCTGCGGGCGCTGGGGTGACCCGCAGCCGGGCGATCACGCCGTCGACGCGTCGTAGACCTCGATCGCCGGGTACGCCATGACGCGGTCGGCCATCTCGCGCTTCAGCACGTCCAGGCGCCGCTCCTCCTCGTCGCTGCGCGGCTGCTTGCGGGCCAGCGCGATGAACTCGTCGGTCACGAAGCCCTCGCGCACGGCGACCGTGACCGTGCGGCCGCGATAGTCGAGCCGGAAGACGAACCGCTCGAGCGCCACGCCGCGATCGGGGCGCGCGAGGGCGGGATCGACGACGTAGCGATCCTCCGTCACGGCACGGGTCACCAGCTCGAACCCGTCCCTCGCCCCCGGCCCGCCGAACGCCGTGCGGATCGTGATCTCGCGCCGCTCCGGCGGGCCCCCCGGCTCGAGCAGCGGCAGCGCCCGCTCCAGCACCTTGAACGCATGGGCCACCCCGCCCGGGGACCCGGGCCCGTGGTACTTCATCAGCTCCTTGAAGGAGAAGCCGATCGGGACGCCCTGATCGATCACGACGATCGTGCTGCTCATCTGGCGCTTCCTCTCAGCCGACTCTCAGCGGATCGATAGCGGCGGTTTACCTCGCCGTAGTGTCCTCCACGGGACAGGGCGGCTCGGTCAAGCGCCTTGCGGACGAAAGGAGATTCTCCGATGTCCATTCGCCGGTACGCGATCGTGGTCGCTTCGGCAGCCGTTGCCGCCGTGAGCGGTGTCGGTATCGCCGCCGCCGCTGGAGGCGGCGGCGGGTCAGCGACGCCAGACACGACGTCGACGCCCACCACGACGCAGCCGCGCACCTCGCCCGCCCCCCGGGGCAATCACCACTGCCCGCACGGCGGGACGAACGGGACGGGGTCGACGGCGCCCTCCGGGTATCCGGTCTGAGGGCCGGCCCGTCCTGGCGGCGGCGGCACGGCGGGGCCAGCCGCCGTGCCGCCCCGTCGCCGGCGCTACGGTTCGGTGATGGACAACGCTCAGATCCGCGCCCGCATCGAGCAGCTCGAGGACGAGGAGCGCCGCCTGCGCTCCGAGGAGTCCGAGGCCGCCGACATCGGCCGCGATGACGTGCTGGCGGCCGACCGCGAGCGGTTGGCGGACATCAAGGTCGAGCTGGACCAGCTCTGGGACCTCCTGCGCCGGCGCAAGGCGCTGCGCGACGGCGGGCAGAACCCTGACGGCGCCGAACTGCGCGACGCCCGGACGGTCGAGGACTACCTGGGGTAGGCCCAGCCCGTCGTGCCATCGCGGGCGGCGATGACGTCGGCGACGATGACCGACACGTTGTCCCGGCCACCGGCCGCAAGGGCCAGCTCGACGAGGCGGTCGGCGCACCGGTCGCGAGACGCCATCGACAGGGCGGCCTCGAGCGCGTCGTCCTCGACGAAGTCCGAGAGCCCGTCGGAGCACAGCAGCAGCCTGTCCCCCACCCGGGCCCTCGCGGTGCTGACCGTCGGGCTCCGCCGCGCATCCCCGTCGAGGGCCTCGAGGACCACCGATCGTTGTGGGTGGCGCCGAGCGGCCGCCGCGGTGAGGTCGCCGCTGTCGACGAGCTCCTGCACGTAGCTGTCATCACGGGTGAGTTGCGTCAGGCGCGCATCGCGGAACAGGTACGTCCGCGAGTCGCCGATGTTCGCGATCGCGTACTCGTCCTCGGCGACCGCGAGCGCGGTCAGCGTGGTGCTCATCCCCGCCAGCGGCGGCCGGCAGCTCGCGATGAACCCGATCGCGTCGTTGCCGGACGTCACGGCGGCGCGCAGCGCGGAATCCACGCGGTCGGAGAGCCGGCACTTGTCCATGTGCGCGAGGGCGTGGATGACCGTCCGGCTCGCGACCTCGCCCGCCACGCTGCCCCCGACGCCATCGGCAACGGCGACGATCCGCGGGCTGGCGAAGACCGCGTCCTCGTTGTTGGTGCGCACCCGACCGACCTCGCTGCGCACCGCATACGCCAGCGCCAGACCCGTCACGGCGCAAACGTTATCCCGGGCCGCCCGGCCCTGTCACGCAAATGGAGCAGGATCAGACCGCTTGCGAACGCGGCGTACAGGCACCACACCGACGTCACGGCGCTGTATCGGACGACCGTGGCGGCGGTGAGTCCCGCGACGTTCGCGGCGCCGAACCAGCGCAAATGGCGTCGCGTCGACACCAGTGCGGGCAGGCAGGTGGCGATGACGTAGCCCGTGGCCACGACGTAGCCGAAACGCGCGTCGGTCGCATAGGTGATGACGTGATCCAGCGCTCGGGCGCCGACGGGATGAGCGGTGATGACCCAGAGCAGCCGGAGCGCGACCGCCAGGCCGACGAGGAGCAGCGGCACCATCCATCGCCGGCGGCTGCGATCGGGCTCGAGGACCAGGATGCCCAGGGGCACGACGACGGGCACGACCACCTGGGCGAACAGGAGGTAGATCCGGATGGCCGCATCCTGCAGGCTCCCGGAGACGTGGCCCTCGAGCCCCAGCCACACGAACCCCTCGACGAATTGGTGCGCCGCAAACAGGAGCGGCAACGACCCGATGATCAGCTCATCGCGGTGGCGGACGGTGCGCAACGTCGCGACGCCGATCGGCAGCAGGGCGCCCGCGGCGATGAAGTCCGCTTCGGCGGAGACGCACATGAGGGCAGCAGTAGTACCGCGTTTGAACTCGAGCCCGCCCTGCTGCAGGATCGCGGCCGATGCGCCAGGACCTCCTCGACCTCACCTCCCGGTTGGTGGCGATCGACTCCGTCAACCCGTCGCTCGTCCCGGGCGGCCAGGGTGAGACGGCGATCGCGCGGTTCATCGCCGGCTGGGCACAGGCGGCCGGTCTGGAGGCGGACATCCTCGAAGGGACTCCCGGACGCCCCAGCGTGCTGGTTCGCGCGCGCGGCACCGGCGGCGGGCGCACCCTGTTGCTGTGCGGGCACATCGACACCGTCAGCGTCGACGGCATGGCCGGCCCGCACTCGCCGCGAGTGCGGGGCGACCGGCTGTACGGGCGCGGCGCCCACGACATGAAGGCGGGCGTGGCGGCGGCACTGGTGGCCTGCCGCGAGGCCGCGGCGCTCGGACTCGCCGGTGACGTCGTCGTCGCGGCGGTCGCGGACGAGGAGCACGCCAGCCTGGGCGTGCAGGAGGCGCTGCGCGCGGTCGAGGCGGACGCCGCCGTCGTCACCGAGCCGACCGAGCTCGTCGTGGCGGTCGCGCACAAGGGCTTTCTGTGGGCCGAGATCGAGGTGACCGGCCGGGCGGCCCACGGCTCGCGCCCGCACCTCGGCGTGGACGCGATCGTCAAGAGCGGTCCGATCCTGACGGCGCTGGGCGCACTCGACGTCGCGCTCGGCGAGCGCACCCACCCGCTGCTGGGACGGGGCTCGGTCCACGCCTCGCTCGTGGAGGGCGGCGCGGAACTGTCGAGCTACCCGGCGCGCTGCGTGCTGGGGCTCGAACGGCGCACGCTGCCCGGCGAGACCGCCGCCGGCGTCGAGGCGGAGCTCGAGTCGCTGCTGGACCTGTGCCGCGCCGCCGACCCCGAGCTCGTGGCGGAGCGCCGCACGCTCCTGGTCCGCGAGCCCTTCGAGGTCGCGCAGACCGCAGAGATCGTCGCCGCGGTCTGCGCGGCGGCCGAGCGCAACGGCGGGGCGCCGCAGATCGGCGGCGTCAGCTATTGGGCAGACGCCGCATTCATCGCGAGCGCCGGAATCCCGACCGTCCTGTTCGGACCCCGCGGCGAAGGCGCCCACGCGGTCGAGGAGTGGGTCAGCATCTCCGACACCGAGGCGGTGGCCCGGACCCTGGTCGCCACCGCGCAGCGGATGTGCGCCTGACGACCCCGCCGGCCGAGGCGGTTTTGTGCCGCGCGTGGGAGGACTACCCTCAGGGGAGATGGCATATCGCGCGGCCGACGCAAGGCAGCAACTGCTCGACGACGTGGCCGAAGCGACCGACCAGATCGGCCTCGCGCTGGCCGCCCTCGGCGAGGCCTATGAGCAGCTCGACGAGTACAACGCCGACAAGCTCGAAGAAGAGCTCTTCCGGGCGGTCCAGCTGGCCTACGGTCGCGCCAAGCGGACCCACACCGAGTTCGCCCAGCGCCACGGCCTGCCCACCCGCGCGTTCGAGTCGGCCTCCCCAGGGCTCTCCTCCCAGGGCGTCAAGGGCTTCCTCGACGTCGCGGTCGAGGCGGTCGGCGCCGCCGACCGCGACCTCGCGACGCTCCAGGACTCGATGATGCCGGTCGAGGTCGGCGACGCCGAGCTGCGGGCGGGGCTCTCGGAGGTGCGCAGGCTGATCAGCGGCCTTTCCTCGCGGGCGCGCCAGTTCGTGAGCGTCCTCGGGCGCTAGAGCGAGCGCGCGCCGGGGCGGTCAGGACGCTTCGCCGGACGCCTCTCGCAGCCTCTCCTGGTCGCGCCCGACCCATTCCTCCAGAAGAGCCGCGACCTCCTGCTCGGCAGCCACGAACCGGTCGAACGCGCCGACGACCCGTGGCGACGACAGCGCCTCCGGGTCATGGCCCGCCTCCGGCAGGTCCCGGTAGAGGCCCATGAGCTCGGCGATCATGCGCATCTGGACGGCGAGGACGCGATGCTGCTCGGCCACCCGGACCCACACATCGCGTTCGGTGCGCGCATGCTCGTCGGTGAGGCGCAGCGCATCGACGTGAAACTCGAGGTTCTCGGCCGAGCGATCGAAGAGCTCGGCAAGGGCCAGCGGGAGCCGGGAACGCTCGGCCAGTCCCTCCCCGCACGTCGGATGATCCGCCATCCCGGTGTTCTTCCCCAACTGAGGCCGAACGGATCGCGGGCGGTCAGGCCGGGCGCTGAGCCACGGAAAAGGTTTGCCTGGTATACGGCCTACCTATGCACCGCGCCCTCCGCCATGTCAGCTCCAACGCCGTCGCCTACCTCGCCCTATCGGTCGCCCTCGGCGGTACGTCGTATGCGGCCACCAGCCTTCCGCGCAACAGCGTCGGGTCGACGCAGCTCAAGACCAACGCCGTCACCTCTGCCAAGGTCAAGAACGGCTCGCTGGCGACGAGCGACCTCAGCGCCAAAGCGGTCGCGGCTCTGCGTGGCAAGACGGGAGCCGCAGGTCCCGCCGGCTCGCCGGGGCCGACGGGGCCCCAGGGCGCGACAGGGCCGCAGGGAGCGACGGGGCCGCAGGGCGCTAAGGGCGACCCGGGGGTGACCACCGGCTGGAGCCGCGGATCGGTCGCCGGCGCGCTCCCTGCCGACGGCGTCGTGACCGACTTGGCCCGATCGAACAGCGGATCCGGCTCCGGCGTCCTCACGCTCCCGGTCCAGTCGCGGATCTACGTCAACGGGTCCGTCGACCTCGCCAACAGCAACTCGGCTGGGCCGAGCCGCGCCAGCTGCAAGGCGGAGCGGAGCAGCGACGGAACCAACCCGCCCGTCTTCGACATGAGCCCACCCGTCTTGGCGGATCTGCATGCCGTCGAAGGCGACTCGAGCGTCGATCCCATCCTCTACGTCCCACTCACGGTCACCGGGTCCCTCCTCCTCGACCCGGGCACCTACAACGTCGGCATCGTCTGCACCGGAATCGGCACGCCCCTGGTCAACAACGCCGCCATGAACGTATTGGCGGTTCCCGCGTCGAACTGAGAGACACGACTGATCCCCCATTAACTCGTCGGGCCCCTTGCACATGCTTGGTGGCCGCTATATAAGCTCACGTCATGCGGCATGGACGCTGGCCCTGGGTTGGATGCTCGATGCTTGCGGGGCTGCTGCTCTTTGCCGCCCCGGCGGGCGCGGCGGTGACCGTCACGCACAATCCCGCTGATCTCGCTGCCGCCATCGCGCACGATCTCGGCAGCGTGACGGGTGCGAGCTTCAGCGTCGTCCCGTCGCCGGCCGCCGCGACGAAGACCGCGGGTGTGGGACCCAGCTACGGCTCCGGCCCGGCGATAACGTCGCTCGATGGGTCGACTCTCGCTGTGCTGTCGTCGGGTGACGTGAGCACCACCGGCCCGCAGGCACAAGCGGAGGGCTTCGACTGGGGAACCACCGCACGCGGCGCACATGACGTCACGATCCTCCATCTGGGGATCGACGTCCCAGCCTCGGCCAACTGCCTCG
>JAOPZW010000297.1 GCA_025963905.1 Solirubrobacterales bacterium
TCATCGACGTGTTCATCTCGTCGAGCGGGATGCCGTCCAGCAGCGCGTGCATGTCGCCGCGATGGGCGACCGGCACGCCGACCTTGCCGACCTCGCCCCGGGCGAGCTCGTGGTCGGGGTCGTAGCCGGTCTGCGTGGGGAGGTCGAACGCGACCGACAGGCCGGTCTGGCCCTTCGCGAGGTTCGAGCGGTACAGCTCATTGGACCTCTGCGGGGTGGAATGGCCCGCGTAGGTCCGCATCATCCAGGGGCGGTCGCGCTCGGGCAGGCGATGGTCGCTGTTCATTGCACCGCGATTGTATGGTCCGCCGCCGTGCCCGGACCCCGCCTCCAGCGTCCACTCGTCGAGCACGACGTCCGCCACCTCGGCTACGAGCGCGTGATCTGCTGCTTCGAGCTCGACGGCGTCATCGTCGATCCCGGTCCCGAGGTCAGCCACACAACGCTGCTGGAGTCGCTCGGCGACACCGTCCCGCGCGCCATCCTGCTGACGCACATCCACCTCGACCACGCGGGCGCCACCGGTGCGCTCGTGAAGCGCTGGCCCGACGTCGAGGTGTGGGTCCACGAGCGCGGGGCGCCGCACATCGTCGACCCGTCCAAGCTCGTCGCGAGCGCGACGCGCCTGTACGGCGACGACATGGCGCGGCGCTGGGGCGAGATCGTGGCGGTCCCCCAGCGCAACCTGCGCGTGCTGACCGGCGGCGAGTCCCTCCGGGGCTTCCGGGTCGCCTACACGCCCGGCCACGCCCAGCATCACGTCGCCTACCTGCACGAGGGCAGCGGCACGGCGTTCGCCGGCGACGTCGCGGGTGTGCGCATCGGCGCCGGGCCGGTCCTGCCGCCCACGCCGCCGCCCGACATCGACCTCGAGGCGTGGCGCGCGTCGCTTCAGGCGCTCGAGGCGTGGGCCCCCGAGCGCCTGGCGATCACGCACTTCGGGACGTTCGACGACCCCTCGGCGCAGCTCGACGCCGTCCGCGAGGGCCTGGGTCGCTGGGGCGACCTCGCGCGCGACGTGGGGGAGGAGGAGTACGCACGGCGCATCGTCGCCCACGTCCGCGCGCACGCCGACGCTGCGACCGCCGAAGAGTACGTCGCGGCCATGCCGCCGGAGACGCTGTGGTCCGGATTGGACCGCTACTGGGCGCGGCAAAAGGGGTAGGCTGGGGACGTGAGTCAGACCGTCGAGCTTCCCCGCACGCAGGGGCCCGGGACGGGCCTCGGCGACCACTGGCGGGTCATCGTTCGCAACGACGACCACAACACGTTCGACCACGTCGCTCGCACCCTCGCGCGCTTCGTGCCCGGCGTCACGATCGCCGGCGGGTACGCCGTCGCCGACGAGATCCACAACGCCGGTCGCGCCATCGTCTGGAGCGGCCACCGCGAGCCCGCCGAGCTGTACTGGGAGCAGCTGAGCGACGCGGGGCTGACGATGGCCCCGCTCGAGCAGGGCTGACGCCCGGCCTCGGTGGCCGCGCTTCGCCTCGGACCCCTGCTGCGCCACGTGGGCGCCGACGACGCGACGGTCTGGGTCAAGACCGACGCGCCGTTCGGCGTCTCGCGCTGGGGCGAGCGCCTCGGCACGCTGCTGACGCGCGCCGCCCGCGTCGCGCCTCATGCCCTGCGCTGGGAGCAGGTCGGCGGGGGCCCGTGGTTCGACAACCAGATCGCCACGCTGGAGCTCGAGGGCCGTCGCGCGATCATGCGCCTGGAGAAGGCCGTCGGCGCGGCGAGCGCGCCACCGCGGCTGGAGTGCGTGATGGAGGAGCGGCTGGCCTGAGCGTGCGACACGCTACGTTCGGGTCCGGCGGGGTTTGCGTCTGCCCCGCCTGGGGAGACACCCGTGAGAGGGAGGCATGGACTCAGGCGATACCCACTCGAGCGCCGTGGCAGTCCGGCGGGAGCAGGAGCTGTTGCGCCGCATCCACGTCGCAGGCGACCCGTCGGCGCGCGACGAGCTCGCGCGCCACATGCTCCCGCTCGCGCGCTCGCTGGCGAGCCGGTACGCCGGGCGCGGCGAGCCGCTGGACGACCTCGTGCAGGTCGCCTGCGTGGGGCTCATGAAGGCGATCGACGGCTTCGACATCGGGCGCGACGTGCGCTTCTCCTCATACGCGACGCCCACCGTCCTGGGGGAGATCAAGCGGCACTTCCGCGATCGCACGTGGTCGGTCCGTGTGCCGCGCGGGATGCAGGAGCTCCAGCTCAGGGTCGCCCGCGAGCGCGACCGCCTGACGCGCGAGCTGGGGCACTCGCCGACGGTGCAGGAGCTCGCCAGCACGATCGACTCGCCGTTCGAGGAGGTGCTGGCGACGATCCAGAGCGCGGGCGCGCGCCGCGCGCGGTCCCTCGAGGAGCCCACCGGGGAGGACGTGACGCTCGCGGACGCGCTGGGCTCGGACGATCCGGGGCTCGAGCTCGCCGAGATCCGGGCGATGCTCGACGACGCCATGATGGTGCTGAGCGATCGCGACCAGCAGGTCCTGCGCCTGCGCTTCGCGCTGGACCTCACCCAGACGGAGATCGCCGAGCGGATCGGCGTCTCCCAGATGCAGGTGTCCCGCCTCATCCGCCAGTCGCTCGCACGCCTGCGGATGGACATCGAGCGCCGCCCCGAGCGACCGCCCCGGCCGAGCTGACGCGCCTTCAGCCGGCGAGGTCGCCCTCGACGGGCCCGCCGACCGCGGTGTGGGCCGTCTCGGGCTCGGCGACGATCGATCCGGAGGTCACGAGGTCGGTCCAGCCGTAGGTGACGGGCACCTGGTACCAGCCCGAGCACAGGATCCGGAAGTCCACGAACTCGTGGCCGCTCCAGTAGCGGTCCCAGTCGAGCTTGGACTCGAACTCGGCGACCTGCAGGAATTTGTAGCGGTCGTCGCGGTAGCGATAGAGCGCGTGGCTGCGCGCGCCGTAGCGCAGCGCGACCTCCGAGATCTCCGCCAGCGCGGCCTCGAGCCGGCCGGCGCGGAGGCCCGTGGCGTACCAGGGAACATGGACGACGCCGGCCATGTCTACGCGCCCACCTCGGCCCGGATGGCGCCGGGCCCCTCGGCCGTGGCCCCCTGGCCCTCCTGCGTCGCGCCGACCAGGACGGCGATCTTCCCGAGGTGCTTGTTCTCGTACATGAGCTGATGGGCCTCGGCGACCTGCTCGAAGCCCATGGTACGCCACAGCACGGGGCGGATCATGCTCGCGTCGATGAGCGCGTTGGCCTTGTTGCACTCCCACGCGTTGGCGAAGTGCGAGCCGAGGATCTCCTTCTGCCGCATCCACAGGTAGCGCACGTCGAAGTCGAGGTCGAAGCCCGAGGTGGCGCCGCAGATGACCACCTTGCCGAACGGCTTGACGGTGAAGACCGACGTGGGGAACGTCGCCTTGCCGACGTGCTCGAACACGATGTCGGGCAGACCGCCGAGGATCTCCTTGACGCGCTTGGCGAAGTCGCGCGAGACGCCGAAGCGCGCCTTCTCCTCCTCGGGCGTCTCGCCGCCCTTGCGCATCATCCCCGCGAACTCGTTGCGGTCGATGTAGCCCTTGGCGCCGAGCTGCTCCACGAGCGCCCCCTTCGCGGCCGAGGAGACGACGCCGACGGACTCCGCGCCGGCGGCGGCGCACAGCTGCGTGGCGAACACGCCCAGGCCGCCCGCGGCGCCCCAGATGAGCACCTTGTGGCCGGCCTGCAGCTGGGCCCGGTCCATGAGCATCCGGTAGGCGGTGAAGTACGTCAGCCCATAGGATGCCGCCTCCTCCCAGGCCAGGTGCGCCGGCTTGGGCAGCAGCTGCTGGGCCTGGACCTTGGTGAACTGCGCGAACGAGCCCCAGCTCGTCTCGTAGCCCCAGATCCGCTGCGACGGCGCCGCGAGCGGGTCCAGGCCATGGACCTCGGGGTCCTCGTAGGAGGCCTGGTTGCAGTGGATGACCACCTCGTCGCCCGGCGCCCAGCGCGTGACGCCGGGGCCGACCTTCCAGACGACGCCCGACGCGTCGGAGCCGCCGATGTGGTGGTCCTCGTCGGGGTGGTAGCGGAACACGGAGACCGGCTTGCCGAGCGCGGCCCAGACGTTGTTGAAGTTCACGCCGGCGGCCATCACGCGCACGACGACCTCGAAGGCGCCCGGCTCGGGCACCTCGATCTCCTCGATCTGGAACGCGTCGAGGGGCTCGCCCTCGCGCTCCTTGCGGATGACCCAGGCGGCCATCGTGGGAGGCAGCTCGCCCGGCTCGGCGTCGATGGTCGACACCTGCGTCAGATCAACGGCCATGATTTCGGAAGGACCCTTACTGTCGCTTGTCAGGGGGGCAGGAAGGGGCGGAAGACTACTGATCGTCCGGACTCACGCACGCCACCGCGGCCGCTTCCCGGATGCGTGGTCCACAGGCTACGCCTGCCTACCCTCGCACGGCCTCCGGGACCGGCTCGCCCGCCGGGGCGCCCGCCGCGGCCTCGGGGGCGGGCTCGGCGGGGACGGCGTGCGCGCGCGCCGGGATGACGTTGGAGATGAGCGTCCACGCCAGCAACGCGCCGAGCAGCGACACGCCGGCGGCGATCCGCAGCCCGTGGTTGAGCGAGTACACGTACGCCTGCTTGACGGCGTCGCCCACCTGCCCGCTGACCCCCGCGCCGCCGGCGCCCAGCGACTCGGACAGGCGCTCGCGGGTGTGCGCCGGCAGCTGCGGCAGCAGCTCGCCGATCCGGGACTTGCCCAGGGCGGTGATGAGCGCGCCCATGACCGCGACGCCGAAGGTGCCGCCGACCATGCGGCTCATGGAGAGGATGCCCGAGGCGACACCGGCCTTGGTCGGCTCGACGGCGTTCATCGCGGCGGTGCTCATCGGCGACATGACCAGCCCCATGCCGAGTCCCATGAGCACGAAGGCGCCCACGAGGAAGCCGTAGCTCGTGTGGACGGCGAGGTGGCCCTGCCAGAACAGCGAGCCCGAGGTCAGCACCAGGCCGGCGGTCATGAGCGCGCGGGGGCCGATCCGGTCGGCGAGGCGCCCGGCGATCGGGCCGGCGAAGATGATCACCGCCGTCGATGGCAGGAAGCGCACGCCGGCCTGGAGCGGCGAGTAGCCCCGGACGTTCTGCATGTAGAGCGCCAGGAAGAAGAACATCGCCAGCATCGCGAACGAGACGATGAACGCGACGACGTTGGCCCCCAGGAACGAGCGGCTGCGGAAGAAGCGGAAGTCGACCATCGGCTCGGGGCTGCGGCGCTCCGCGGCGACGAACGCGGCGAACGACAGGACCGAGACGGCGAGCAGGGCGATGATCGAGGCCGATCCCCAGCCCCAGGAGTTGCCCTCGACGAGCGCCAGCACGAGCGCCGCGAGTCCGACCGTGACCGTGGCGACACCCGGAAGGTCGACGTGGTGCGTCGAGGTCTCGTCGCGCGACTCGCGGGCGGCGAACAGCGTGACGAACACCGCGACGAAGGCGATCGGGACGTTGAGGAAGAAGATCGACTGCCAGGAGACGTTCTCGACGA
>JAOPZW010000303.1 GCA_025963905.1 Solirubrobacterales bacterium
CTCCGTGGTCGTCTGCACGGCGAGTCACGATCGCGCAACGCTCCTGGAGACGTGCGTCGACTCCCTGCTCGCGGGGACGCGACGTCCCGACGAGCTCTTCGTGATCGTCGACAGCAACCCGTCGCTCAAGGCGGAGCTGGCCGCTGCGCTCCCGGAGTCGGTGCGCCTGCTGGAGACCGAGCGGCCGGGCCTCTCGGAGGCGAGGAACGTCGGGATCCAGGCGGCGACCTCGGATGTCGTCGCCTTCGTCGACGACGACGCGGCCGGCGAGCCGCAGTGGCTGTCCTCGTTGATGGACGCGCTCGAAGCCGACGATCGGGTCCTTGGCGTGGGCGGCCCCGTCGTGCCCGACTGGGGCGCCGAGCGCCGGTGGCTGCGCGACGAGCTGCTGTGGATCGTCGGCTGCACCTACCGGGGGCATCGCGAGGACGCCGGTCCCATCCGCAATCCCATCGGGTGCAACATGGCGTTCCGCCGCAAGGAGCTCATCGCCGTCGGGAGCTTCGCGACCGGGTTCGGCAAGCGGGGGAACGCGCTGGAGACCTGCGATGAGACCGAGTTGTCGCTGCGCCTCGAGCGCGCCCATGGCCCGGGTCGGATCCGCTACGTGCCGACCGCGCGTGTCCGCCATTTCGTGCCCGCGTCGCGCATCTCCTGGCGACTGCTCGTCCGGCGCTCGCTCAGCGAGGGGCTGGCGAAGGGGCGCCTGCACCGGCTCTACCTGCAGCCCGCGCTGGGCCCGGAGCGCAGCTACGCGCGCGGTCTCGTCGTCGAGGCGGTGCCGCGACTGCTCCGCGACGGCATTCGCCGGCGTGATGGCCGCTTCGTGATGGGCGCCGGCGCCATCCTGCTGTCGCTGCTGATCACCGGGGGCGCCTTCGTGGCGGGCGTCTTCAGGGAAGGACGCCGCCAGGCGCGCCTCTCGGCCGGGTCCGAGCGCCACGAGGTCGGGCGAGATGCGAAGCACTGACGTCCTCGCAGCCGCCTTGGCGCGATCGCCCCCGCCGACGCGGCGGCTGCGGAACCGGCTGCTCGAGCACGTTCGCATCCCGCTTCACCGGGATGGATACGCGCTCGCCGTCAGCTCGGCCTTCACCGCCGCAGGCGGGCTCCTGTACTGGATCGTCGCCGCCAAGACCTACAGCGCGTACGCCGTCGGGCTCAACTCCGTGCTGATCTCCACCATGATGTTCCTCGCCGGCATCGCGAGCCTGAACCTCCCGAACATCCTCGTCCGGTTCCTGCCGGAGAGCGGGCGCCGCACGCGGCGGCGCGTCACCTGGTCCTACGCGGTGGCCGGCGTCCTGGCACTGGGCGCCGGCGCGGTCTTCATGGTCGGGGTCGGGGCATGGGCTCCGCGATTGAGCTTCCTCCGCTCAGACGGCGGCCTGCAGGCCTGGTTCCTCTTCTCCACGCTCGCGTGGTGCCTGTTCGTCATCCAGGACAGCGTGCTGACGGCGCTCGGCCGGGCGGTGTGGGTGCCGGTCGAGAACGCCGTCTTCTCGCTCCTGAAGGTCGGCCTGCTGATCGCCGTGGCCACCCTGGCGCCGCTGTACGGGATCTTCGTGTCTTGGACGATCGCGATGCTCGTGTCGGTCGTGGGGGTGAACGTCGCGATCTTCGCGCGGCTCATGCGCCCGGCATCGCGGCAGGTGGGGGAGGCCGCGCTGAGCTTCCGCGACCGGGCCTTCGCGCGGTACTTCGCCGCCGACTACATGTGCTCCGTCGCATGGCTCTCGGCGACCAATCTGATGCCCGTGATCGTCACGGCGGTCGCCGGCGCCACCACGAACGCCTACTACGCGCTGGCCTACGCCGTGGCTCTGCCGCTCTACGCCTTCGCACTGAACATCGGGACGTCGCTCATGCTGCACGGGACGCAGGATCGGGCCGCGTTGCCGGCCCTCACGCGCAAGGCGGCGGTGCAGGGGCTGCGGGTCCTGGTTCCGTCCGTCGTCCTCCTCGTCGTCCTCGCCCCGCACCTGCTGTCCCTCTTCGGCCCGGACTACGCGGCGAAGAGCACGACGGTGCTCCGCCTGCTGGGCCTCGCGGCGCTGCCGAACTTCGTCCTCGCCCTTGCCGTGAGCGTGGCCCGCGTCCAGCGGCGCCTGCGCAGGGCGGTGATCGCGACCGGCACCGAGGCGGTGCTCTCGCTGGGCCTCGTCACCCCGCTGCTGCACGCCTACGGCGTCTCGGGCGCCGGTATCGCATGGCTGGGCAGCCAGTGCCTCGTCGCGGCAGGGCTGCTCCTGACCTGGCGGAGCTCGCTCGGCGGCTGGTCCCCCCAGGCCGTATCCGCGAACCCGGGAGGCGTGCGATGAGCGCGGCGATCGCCGTGGCGGCGCCGGCGCACCCGGTCCTCCGCCGGCTCTTCACCGACCTTGAGGAGCGGGGTCTGCTGTGGACGCTCCTGCGGCGGCCGTCGAGCCTGGCGGCGCCGACGGGCGACGTGGACATCCTGGTGTCGCCCGCCGACGCCGATGCCCTGCGCGAGGTGGCGGCCGGACTCGGCTTCGTACCGGTTCCCGGCTGGGAGTCCGCACCCGATCTGCTCCTCGTCTCCTACGATCGGCCGTCCGACCGCTGGCTCGTGCTGGATGTGACGACCACGGTGTCGTTCCGCGCTCCGCGCTCCTGGGAGCTGGCGGACACCGCCGGACAGGTCCTCGCCCGCCGGCAGCTTCTCGACGGGATCGCGCTGCCCGCCGACGAGGACGCGTTCTGGCTGCTGCTGCTGCATTGCCTGCTCGACAAGCGGCGCGTGGCGTCCCATTACCGTGGCCCGCTGCAGCAGCTCGTTGCTACCGGCTCGCGCTCGCCCATCGGCCGCGCGGCGTGCGGGGCCGCGGGAGGGCGATTGACGCCGCAACCCTTCGAGGATGCGGTGCGGGCCGGAGCGTGGGAGACGCTCGACGAGCTCGGGGGACGGCTGGCCGCCGAGCTGAGGCGACACCGACCCGTGCACGAGCGGTGGCGCGCGTGCTCGAAGCACGTCGTCGCGACGGCTCGCAAGCCGTTCCTCGTCCCGCGCCGCAGGGGAGTGAATCTCGCCCTGCTCGGTCCCAACGGCGTCGGCAAGTCCACCGCGGCGGCCGCTGTGCAGCGGTCCTTCCCGTTCGAGTCCCGCATCGTCTACATGGGCGTCTGGAAAGCCGCCGGCGGCAGCCCGGCGCGACAGACGGCCGAGGTGGTGACCCGGCCGGCGCGGATCTGGTGTCGCTATCTCCTCGCCCAGTACCACCAGCTGCGGGGGCGGCTGGTCATCTACGACCGCTACGTGTACGAGGCGCGACTCCCGGCGGCGCCGCCGCTCGTGGCCGCGAAGCGGCCGTACTTCTGGCTCCTGGCCCACGTGGTCCCTCCGGCCGAGGCCCTCGTCGTCCTCGACGTTCCCGGCGACGTCGCCTACGGACGCAAGCAGGAAGACGAGCCGGACGAGCTCGAGTCGGAGCGGCGGTTCTACGCCGGCCTCGCCGGCCGGGTGCCCTCGTTCGAGCTCGTCGACGCGGCCGTTGGCCCGGAGACGGTGCGGGCGGAGATCACCGCGATCGTGTGGCGGGATCTCGCCAACCGCTGGCGAGGAGGCCGCTCGCACGCATGAGGGCACCGACGCGAACGCTCAGGCGGCCGGCTCGGGGACGATCGATCAGAGCGGCGCCTGGCGGATGTCGCGCCCGGAACCGCCACCGCTTGGCGGACGCCTGCGCCCTGGTGCCGCGGATTCTCGCCACCGAGTCGCGTTCGCTGCCTCGCGGCGCCCTCAGGGCCGTCGTCGTGCGTGCTCAGCTGACCTCCACCGACATGGCGGTGCTCATGCTCGCCCCGGTCCACGAGCCGCCCTGCCTGGTCGTCAAGATGCCGATGAGCGCCGAGGCGGTCGATGGACTCGAGCGGGAGACGGGCGCCCTCACCGCTCTCCGCGCCGACCTACGGCTCGGCGCCTGGCGCGACCTCATCCCGCGTCCCTGCACCTCGGGTCAGGTGGGCGTCCAGTCCTACCGGATCGACGCCGCCCTGATCGGAGGCCCGATCCAGGACCGGGTCAAGCACGCGGCCGCCCGCGGGGTCATGTTGGAGACGGCGGCCGAGACGATCGATGTCCTGCATCGGACCACGGCGACGAGGGTGTTCTGCGACGCCGGTCTCGCGCGGCGATGGGTCGACGAGCCCGTCGACGAGCTCTTGCGACACGGTGGCCGCCGCAGGTCCGTGGCGCCCGCGCTCGAGCGGCTGCGCGCCGAGCTGCACGAGTCGCTGGGCGGCGGAATGTTCTTCGCCGCCTGGATCCACGGGGACTACTGGCTCGGGAACCTCCTCTTCTCGGTCGAGCGTTCGGCGCCCGTCGGCATCGTCGACTGGGATCGCGCAGCACCGCTCGAGCTCCCGCTTCACGACCTGCTCCATCTCCTGCTCTACACCCGGCGGCTCGTCAGCGGCGAGGAGCTGGGGCAGGTCATCCGGCGACAGCTGACCGGCGCCGCATGGTCACCGCAGGAGCAGCGCCTGCTCGACCGCTACGCCGTGTGGCGCCGCGATGGATCCCTGTCGGACCGGAACGCGCTGCTGCTGTACTGGTTGCGGCACGTCGCGCTGCACGCTCGGCAGCAGCCCTCGCCGGCCGGGTATCGGTATCGGCTGTGGGAGCGCAGGAACGTGGACCCGATCTTGGCGGTGCTCTGACCATGGAGCGGATTCTTCGACTGAGCCTGTTCCCGCGTGGTGGGCTCGCCGGTCGCGTTGCCCTCGTTGCCGTGCTGGTCGGGACGCTCGCTGCTCTCGCCGTCGCCCGGCCGCTCGGGCACGGCGGCCCGGCCGCTGCCACCGCCGGCTGGCACCGCGTGTTCTTCGACGATTTCACGGGTGGCCTGCGACCGTCGAAGTGGGGGAGCTATTCGGGCCAGCCGGGAGGCGATCCAGGGGGGTGGTGGGCGCCCTCCCACGTCGTCGT
>JAOPZW010000360.1 GCA_025963905.1 Solirubrobacterales bacterium
CTCACGCAGCGGCGGTCGGCACCCGCTTGGCGATCTCGGGATCGGTCAGCGGGAAGTGGCAGGCGGCGACGTTGCCGCCCTCCTTGGGCTCCAGCATCGGCTCGTCCTGCGTGCACACCGCCTGGCATTTCGGGCAGCGCGTGTGGAACCGGCAGGCGGCCGGCGGGTTCGTCGGCGACGGGACGTCTCCGCTCAGCACCTGGCGCTGCTTCTCGCGCGCCAGGCGCGGGTCGGGCACCGGGACCGCGCTGAGCAGCGCGCCGGTGTAGGGATGGCGCGGGTGATCGAACAGGTCGTCGGCCTCGGCGACCTCGACGATCTTGCCCAGGTACATCACCGCCACCCGGTCGCACACGTGGCGCACGACGCTGAGGTCGTGGGCGATGAAGATGATCGTCAGGCCGAGGTCGCGCTGCAGCTGGCCGAGCAGGTTGATGATCTGCGCCTGGATCGAGACGTCGAGCGCCGAGACCGGCTCGTCGGCCACGACGAGCTTGGGCTTGAGCGCGATCGCGCGTGCGACGCCGATGCGCTGGCGCTGGCCGCCGGAGAACTCATGGGGGAAGCGGTTGTAGTGCTCGGGGTTGAGCCCCACCTGCTCCATGAGCTCCTGGACGAGGCGCTTGCGCTTGCCGTCGTCCTCCTCGATCGCGTGGATGATGAACGGCTCGCCGATGATCGAGCCGACCGTCTTGCGCGGGTTCAGCGACGAGTAGGGGTCCTGGAAGATCATCTGCATGTCGCGGCGCAGCGGCTTGAGCTCGCGCCGGGTCTTGTGCGCGATCTCGTCGCCCCGGTAGACGATCGAGCCGCTGGTCGGCTCGAGCAGCCGGGTGATCAGCCGGGCGGTCGTCGACTTGCCGCAGCCCGACTCGCCGACGAGGCCGATCGTCTCGCCCTCGTTGATGTCGAGGCTGATCCCGTCGACGGCCTTCACCGCGCCGACCTGCTTCTGCAGGATGATGCCCTTGGTCAGGGGGAAATGCTTGACGAGATCGCGGACCTCGATCAGGGGTTGGCGCGCGCTCACGACCGTGGCTCCTGGCTGAGGGCGGGGACCGGCGTGTCCTCCGCGACGCCGACCCGGGCGCGTGCCTCGCTCGGGGTCGCGCCCTGCTGCAGGGCGGCCCAGAGGGCGCGGCGCGTCTCGTGCGGGAGCAGGCAGGCGACGAGGTGCGTGCCGTTGGCGCCCGACGGCTCGAGCGCCGGGTCGATCCGCTTGTGCGCCTCTTGGACGTAGGGGCAGCGCGGGTGGAACGAGCAGCCCGACGGCTTGTGGATGAGCGACGGCGGGAGCCCGGGGATCGGGACCAGCGGCTCGTCGCGCGGCAGATCGAGTCGCGGGATCGACTTGAGCAGGCCCCAGGTGTACGGGTGCTCGGGCGCCGCGAAGATCGACTCCTTGTCCGCGTACTCCACGATCCGCCCGGCGTACATGACCGCGATGTCGTCGGCGACCTCGGCGACCACGCCGAGGTCGTGGGTGATCATCACGATCGCGGTGTCGAGCTCGCGCTGCAGGCGCTGGATGAGGTCGAGGATCTGGGCCTGGACGGTCACGTCGAGCGCCGTCGTGGGCTCGTCGGCGATCAGGAGCTTGGGCTCGTTGATGAGGGCCATCGCGATCATGACGCGCTGGCGCATGCCGCCCGAGAACTCGTGCGGGTAGGCGTCGACGCGGCGGCGCGGCTCGGGGATGCCGACGAGGCCGAGCATCTCGACGGCGCGGTCCAGGGCCTTGGCCTTCGAGATGTCGCGGTGGGCCCGCATGGCCTCCACGAGTTGGTCGCCGACCTTGTAGAACGGGTGCAGCGACGACAGCGGGTCCTGGAAGATCATCGCGATGTCGTTGCCGCGAAGCCTGCGCATGTCCTCGTCCGAGGCGGCGAGCAGGTCCTTGCCGTCGAAGATCACGGAGCCCGAGATCCTCGCGTTGCCCGCGAACCGCGTCAGGCCCATGACGGTCAGCGACGAGACGCTCTTGCCCGAGCCCGACTCGCCCACGATGCCCAGGGCGCGACCGGGGTCGACGGTGTAGGAGACGCCGTCGACGGCCTGCACGATGCCGTCTTCGGTCTGGAAGTGGACTTTGAGGTCCTTGACCTCGAGGAGCGGCATGGGCGGGGCTAGTACCTCACTCGGGGGTCGAGGAACGCGTAGATCACATCCACGACCAGGTTCAGCAGGATGATGAAGAAGGCGCCCATCAGCACGGTGCCCTGCACCGTGGGCAGGTCGCTCTTCTGGATGGAGTCGAAGGCGAGCCGCCCGACGCCCGGGATGTTGAAGACGCTCTCGGTGAGGATAGCCCCGCCCAGCAGGATCCCGAGATCGAGGCCGAGGATCGTCACGATCGGCGTGATCGCCGAGCGCACGCCGTGGCGCAGCACCACGCGGCGCTCGCGCAGGCCCTTCGCGCGCGCCGTGCGCACGTAGTCCTCGGACATCACCTCGATGAGGTTGCCGCGCATGAAGCGCGCGTAGACGGCGGCGAACGACGCCGCGAGCACCAGGCACGGCAGGATCAGCGCCGGGATGACTGCCCCGGGGTTGGTGAAGATGTTGCCGCTGGACGGGTAGGCCCCCTGGCCCTTGAAGAGCGGGAACTTGCCGAGCTCGTCGGAGAAGAGGTAGAGCGAGACCAGGCCCAGCCAGTAGACCGGGGCGGAGATCGCCACGAGCGCGGCGCCCATGGCCAGCTTGTCGGGCCAGCGGCCGTGCTTCAGCGCGGCGAGGATCCCGATCGGTATTCCGACGAGGAGCCACACGAGCATGCCGCCCAGCGCGAGAGCGCCGGTGGCGGGCAAGCGGTCGAAGATCTGCGACTTGACCGAGACGTTGTTCTGGTAGCTGTAGCCGAAGTCGAAATGGAAGACGAGCCGGTCCAGGTACTTGACGTACTGGACGTAGAACGGCTTGTCGAGGCCGAGCTGCTGGCGGATGGTCGCCACGAGCTCGGGGGTGGGCTGCTTGCCGGCGCGCAGGAGCGCCGGATCGGCCGACGGCAGCGTGTAGAAGATCACGAAGGTCAGGAAGCTGATGATCAGCAGCAGCGCGACCATCCAGATGAGGCGGCGGATGATGAAGGGGATCATGAGGTGGCGGGCTAGGAGGGGCCCCGCCGCCGGTCGGCGGCGGGGCCGTGCTCCTGGTGTCTTACGGCGACCGGTACGTCCCTACTTCATCGAGGTGAAGCTGAGGTCGTGGGTCGTGTAGTAGCCGTTGGCCACGCCCTGCACGTCCTTGGACGCCACGAGCGCGGTCTTGTCCCAGATCCACGGGACGGCCGGGGCCTGCTCGGCGATCATGTGGTTGATCTTCGCCCAGGCCTCGTTGCGGGCCTTGCCCACCGGCACGATCGACGCCTTCTTCATGGCGGCGTTGATCGCCGGGTCGTTCAGCTGGGGCCAGTTGACGTTGCCCTGCTGGAGGATGTTGTTGCCATTGAACGTGGCATCGAGCATCGACTGCGGGTCGGCGAAGTCCTTGAACCACCCGACGTTCGGGCAGATCGCGACATTCGCCTTCGGCACGCCGCAGAACTTCGTGTACAGCGTGTCCTGCGGGACGATCCGGAAGTTGAGCTTGAAGCCCAGGTTCTGGAGCTGGCCCTGTGCCACCTCGGCGGTCTTCTTGCCGGGGTCGGCATTCGTCGCGATGGTCAGGAGCTTCTGCGTGCCGGCGTACTTGCCGTTCTGGACGGGCACGCCCTGCTTGGCGGCGAGGTTCATGTACTTGGCCGCCACCGCAGGATCGCCCTGCGGCTTCGCGAGGTAGTCCAGGTCGGTGTTCTGCTTCAGGCCGCCGGCCTCCTCGAAGCCCGGGATCCCCGGCGGGATCCAGCCGCTGGCGACGTCACCGAGGATCGCGCCGCCTCGCGTGAGGCGCAGGGCGTTTCGGTCCATGCCGGCGATGATGGCCTTGCGGACGTTGAGGTTGTCGAACGGCTTGACCTTCGTGTTGAACGCGATGTAGCGGGTGCCGCCGGAGGGGACGAAGATGAGCTGGTCCTTGTTCCTGGAGACCGCCTGCTTGAGCACCGGCGCCGGCGGGGAGCCGGCGTCGCAGCACAGCGATGCCGTGCCGTTCAGCACGCGGCGGCTGGCGACGGTCAGGTCCGCGTTGCCCTCCTCGATGACGACCTCGTCGAGGTACGCGGGGCGGTAGTCCGTCGACTTCGACCAGTTGGGGTTCCGGACGATGTCGATGGTCTTGCCGGGCGTGCGGCCGACGAGCTTCCCCGTGCTGTCGTTCTTGATCATGTACGGGCCGGTGAAGACCACGTGCGAGTCATAGGTCGACGGGCTCTTCTGATCGAATTTCTGCGCGTACTCCTTGGGCACCGGCGCCGTGATGGGCATCACGAGGGCCTGTGAGACCATCGGCGCCTCCGCCGTCTTGAGCTTGAAGACGATCGTGTGGTCGTCCGGTGTCTGGATGCCCGAGATCGGCTTGTAGTTCCCGGTGTTGGGCTTCGCCGGAGCGCCCACGATCGAGCCGAAGTACGTCCCGGCGTAGCCGCTGGGGACCTGCTTCGTGAACGACCGCTCGAAGGCGTACTTGATGTCCTTGGAGGTGACCTCGCGGTTGACGGGCGGCGAGAACTTGACGCCCGGCTTGATGTGCACCGTGATCGTCTTGTTGTCCGCCGAGATCTCGGGCTTGCCGGTCGCCAGATCCGGGACGGGGTTCACCGAGTCATCGGGCTTGAACGAGTAGAGCGTGCGGTTGGTGGCGTAGAGCACCATGTAGCCGAACGTGTAGTAGGTCTGGCCCGGGTCGACGTAGTCCACGTCGCCGGCGGCCAGGTAGGTGAGCTTTCCACCCTGCTTGGCCGTCGCGGGGACCGTCTGCTGTGTCTGAACGGCCGTGCTGCTGCCGCCGCTGCTCTTGTTGCTGCTGCCGCAGGCGGCAACGAACATGGCCAGGGCCGCGAGCATGCTCGCGGCCAAGGTCCACTTGAGGGACCTCTTCATTCGTGCTCCTCCTTGTTGGAACGTATGCACCTTTGCTGCCTCCCATGTCCTTCTTGCGGGGCGCTCCTCAGCGCCCTGTCCGCGGGTTCAGCGCGTCCTGCAGGCCGTCACCGACGAGGTTGAACGCCAGCACGGTCAGCAGGAGCGCAATGCCCGGGAACGTCATGTACCACCAGGCGGTGTCGAAGATCTCGATCGCGTCGGCGATCATCGACCCCCAGCTCGCGGTGGGCGGCTGAACGCCGACGCCCAGGAACGAGAGGGCCGCCTCGAACAGGATGTTCGTGGGGATGATCAGCGTCGTGTAGACGATGATCGGTGCCACGAGGTTGGGAAGGATGTGGCGGAAGATGATCCGCGAGTCCGACGCGCCGAGCGACATGGCGGCCTCGACGAACTCCTTCTCGCGCAGCGAGAGCACCTGGCCGCGGATGATGCGCGCCATGTACGGGACGCCCGCCAGCGCGATGATGAAGATGACGACCGGCAGCCCCGGGGAGATGAGGGCGCCCGTGGTCTTCTTGATCACGAGCCAGAGCAGGATGCCTGGGACGATCAGCACGAGCCAGGGCAGCGCGGCGAGCGCGAGCTCCTTGCGCTTGGGCGGCGCGACGCCCTCGGGCGGCGGCCGCAGGCCGCGCCAGCCGACCGTCGCGAGAGCGCCCACGACGCCGAGGGCGAAGACCACCTGACCGACACGGTCGTAGTTGATCTGGATGCACCCGTTGCCGAAGGAGCAGGCCGCGCCCAGGCCGAGTGCCAGCAGGAGGACCGGGAAGGCGAGGATGACGTCCATCGTGCGCGCCAGCAGCGTGTCGATCCAGCCGCGGTAGTAACCGGCGACCATGCCGAGCGTGACGCCGATGACGAGGATGACGGCGGTGGAGATGAATGCGACCTTCAGCGAGACCTGCGCGCCCACCAGGACCCGGCTGAAGACGCTGCGCCCGAGCGCGTCGGTCCCGAACCAGTTCGCGCTGCTGGGGCCGGAGGCCGAGCCGAACGAGTCGAGGTACTTCGTCGATTGCTCGTTGGGCGGCCGCTGGCCCGTCAGGCTGATGAGCGGGCCGGCGAAGATCGCGATGAAGATCAGAACGACGATGAAGATCGCGGCGGTGAGCGCGACCTTGTCGTGGCGCAGGCGCCGCCAGAAGAGCTGGATCGGCGATCGGGCGGCGATCGCGGCGGGGCTCGTCCCCGCCCCGTCGGTGATCGTGCCGCCGGTGTCCTGGAGCATCTCGGCAGCGCCGGTGCTCACGACAGCGTGCCTCGCGTGATGTCTTCCCTCTCGAAGATGGGTCCTTCTCCCAAGTGCGGTCGTGCGAGCGGGCAGATTCGGGGGTGGATCGCGCCGCTTTCGGCCCTCGCGTTTCCGGGCTGGCGGCGACTTTACTCCAGTCCGGTCGGATTCGTCGTCCCTGTCCACGTCGTGATCGCGGGAGATCCGCCGACTTGTACCGGCAGTACAGATCGCGAATCCATGGCGTCTACAAGATGTCGATTCGCGAGCTGGACGGTGATCGCGGTCGATGGGACGAAGCTGCCGGGCAACGCGAGTCGCAACGCCAATGTCGATTACGAGCAGATCGCCCGCGAAATCCTCGAAGAAGCCCAGATCGTCGATGCCGCCGAGGACGAGCTCTACGGCGACGCGCGCGGCGACGAGCTGCCTGAGCAGTTGCGCACCGGCGAGGGCCGGCGGGCGTGGCTGCGCGAAGCCAAGCGCCAGCTTGAGGAGCAGCGTGCCAAGGAGGAGCGGCCGGTTGCGCGCAGCCGCGGCAAGCGGCTCAAGGAGGCCAAGCGCCGCCTGGACGAGGAGCTCTGGACCGAGATGCGCGCCAACCGCGCCTACGAGCACTACCGATCGGGGCGCATGAAAGACGGCCGCCGCTTCAGCCGCCCGCCGGACCCCTACACGCCACCGGCTACGCCGCAGGGCCAGATCAACCTGACCGATCCCGACTCGCACGTCGTCAAGGGATCGCGCGGCCGAGGGTTTCTGCAGGGCTACAACGCGCAGGCGGTCGCCAACGAGCATCAGATCGTGATCGCCGCCGAGGTGATGACCGTCGCGCCAGACTTCGGACACCTCGAACCGATGCTCGACGCCGCCCAACGCGAGCTCGCGGCGGCCGGGGTCGCGGACGTCCCAGCGGTGTTGCTCGGCGACGCCGGCTACTGGCATCAGCAGCAGATGGAGCGCATCGTCGATCGCGGGATCCAGGTGTTGATCCCGCCCGACGCCAAGAGCCGAAAAGGCACCCGCCCGGGCTGGGACGGCGGCCTTTACGCGTTCATGCGGCGAGTCCTCGCCACCGAGCGCGGCGGCGAACTCTACGGCCAGCGCCAGGCGATCATCGAGCCGGTGTTCGCCAACACCAAGTTCAACCGCGGCATTGACCGCTTCAGACGACGAGGCCGAGCCGCCGTCAGGGCCGAATGGCGCCTGATCACCGCCACGCACAACCTCCTCAAGCTCCACCGACACGCCACAGCCGCTGCCTGAGCGCCCGGCGGCGCCCGCCGCCGCCGCGCCGGCCAAAACTGAGCCCCTCCGAGCGTCGTTCTCGGCGACCACGCCCCGGACACTTACGCGACAGCCTC
>JAOPZW010000363.1 GCA_025963905.1 Solirubrobacterales bacterium
GAGGCTGTCGCGTAAGTCGGGGTGCCGTCCGGCGGGTTTAAGACCATCTCGTGATGGGCCAGCGCTTCGTCGTCTGTGATCGCGAGCAGTCGTTTTTGATGCCGCCTGACATCCGGGACTGGCTGCCCGAGGGGCACCTCGCGTGGTTCGTGCTCGATGCGGTCGCCGAGATGGATCTCGATGCGTTCTATGCGGCCTATCGCCGCGACGGGCGCAGCCGGCCTGCGTATGACCCGGCGATGATGGTCGCGTTGTTGCTCTACGCGTACGCGCGCGGGACCAGGTCGTCGCGGCGGATCGAGCGTGGCTGCGAGGAGGACGTTGCGTTGCGCGTGTTGGCGGCGCAGCAGCGTCCGGATCACGCGACGATCGCCAGGTTCGTCGCGCGTCACCAGGACGCGATCGCTGGGCTGTTCGGCGAGGTGCTGTCGCTGTGCGCGAAGCGGGGCTTGGCGAGCGTCGTTTCGCTCCGCGGGGCCCGTATCCTGCGGGACGGGCCCCGATAGCTCAGCCGGATAGAGCGACTCCCTCCTAAGGAGTAGGCCGCTGGTTCGAATCCAGCTCGGGGCGTGGGCCGTGCGACATCAGGCCGCGTCGGGCCGGTCGGGGTAGACGTCGTCGATCGTCGCCAGCGCGACGTACGGCGCCCCGGCCGCGCTCGAGATCCGCTCGGCGCCGCCGGCGAGGCGGTCGAGCACCGCGACGACGCCCACGATCTCGTGGCCGGCCTCGCGAACGGCCTCGATCGACAGCAGCGTCGAGCCGCCGGTGGTGACGACGTCCTCGACGATGAGGCAGCGATCGCCGGGCTCGAGGAGCGGGCCCTCGATCCGGCGCTGGAGGCCGTGCGCCTTGGTCTCCTTGCGCACGAAGAAGGCCTTGACGTCGGCGCCGCCGGCCAGCGCGGCGCAGGCGACGGGGTCGGCGCCCATGGTCGTGCCACCCACGGCGGTGGCACCCCAGGCGCGGGCGCGCTCGGCGACGAGCTCGGCGAGGGCGGTGAAGCCGGCAGGGCGCAGGATCGCGCGCTTGGCGTCGACGTAGTACTGCGCGGTGGCGCCGCTCGTCAGCACGACCTCTCCGATCACGAGGGCGTGGGTACGCAACTCGTCGATCAGGCGGTCCGCGGCGCTCATCGACGCCGTACTGTATCCGCAGTGTTCGCAGGCCCCCTTCGTGCCGCGTCCTACCTCGCGTGCGCGCTCGTCACCCTGAGCTTCGGCCTGTTCGTCATCGACGAGAGCCGCGCCGCGTCCAACCAGAGCACCGCGCAGGTCGCCGGGGATCGGGCGACCGGCACGGCCAATCCGTCGCCCGCGCAGGAGCGCGCCCGCGAGCGCGTGCATTCCCGCGGCCGCGAGCTGGTCGACGATGCCAACGACGTGCTCGTCAAGCCGGTCGCATGGGTCGTGCCCGCCGGCGCGGGGCGGTGGGTCGCGCGCGGCGTGCCGTGGCTCCTCGCGCTCGTGCTCTACGGCTTCGGGCTGGGGTTCCTCGCACGCTTCAGCCGGGGCAGCGCTTGACCCGATCACTCGCGCCGCTGCGCTTCGGAGTCGAAGCCGACTTCGCCATCGGCGTGGAGGAGGAGCTGAGCCTCGTCGACCCGGCGACCCATGCGCTCGTGCACACGGGTGTCGACGTCCTCGAGCGCATGGAGGTCCCGGAGGCGACCGGGTCGGCTCATCCCGACACGTACTCGGCGCTCGTCGAGCTCGCCTCACCCGTCTGTGCGAGCGCGACCGAGGCGGTCGCAACCCTCGCGGCGCTGCGCGGACGCCTGCGCGCCGCCGGCGGCACGGCGATCGGCGCCGGCATCCATCCCAACGCCGCCTTCGGCGACGTGGAGCACGTGCCCGCCCGGCGCTATCGCAAGATCGCCTCCCAGCTGCGCGGCCTGGTCATGCGCACGCCGACCTGCGCGCTCCACGTCCATGTGGGGATGCCCGACCCCGAGACCGCGATCGTGGTGAGCAACGGCCTGCGCGAGCGCCTGCCGCTGCTGCAGGCGCTCGCGGCGAACTCGCCGTTCTGGCACGGGCAGGACTCGGGCCTGGCCACCGCGCGCGCTCAGCTCTTCCGCGGCTATCCGCGTGCCGAGATCCCGCGCGCGTTCGCCGACTTCGCCGACTACGAGGAGACGGTCGCCGCCGTGGTGGAGGCCGGCGACCTGCCCGACTACACGTTCCTGTGGTGGGACATCCGGCCCCATCCGCACCTCGGCACGGTGGAGGTGCGCGCGATGGACAGCCAATCCGCGCTGTCGAGCGTGGCCGGCCTGGCGGCGCTGATCCACGCGCTCGCGCGCGTGGAGGCCGAGCGTGGGGCGCGGGCCTGGGCCCCGCGCGAAGCGCTCATGGAGGCCAGCTTCACCGCCGCGCGCGACGGGCTCGACGCCCGCCTCCCCCACGACGGCGCGCTGCGCCCCGCGCGCGAGGTCGCGCGGGCGGCGCTGGAGGAGGCCCGCCCCTTCGCGCGCGAGACCGGCGCGGGCGCGGCGCTCGAGGAGGTCGAGCGGATCCTGCGCGAGGGCAACGGGGCCGACCGCCAGCGGGCCGCCCACGCCAGCGGCGGGATGCCCGCGCTGCTCGACCTCCTCGCGCGCGAGACCGCGACGGACTATCGGTAGACGTCGACCACGTCGCCCGGCGACAGCCGGCGGACGATCGCTGGGGGCCGCGATCCTACGCCGCGACGCGGGGCCGGCCGGGCGCCGGCGCCCACCAGCGGTCCACCGCCAGCGCCGCGAGCGCGATCACCAGGAGCGAGCCTGCGAAGAGGACGGCGATCTGCCACGTCCAGTGCTCGGAGACGCCGAACGCCAGCGAGTTGTTGGCGCAGTGCAGGGCGATGCCGGGATACAGCGATCCCGTCCGGACGCGCAGGAGGCACAACGAGAAGCCGAAGAACGCCAGCGGCACGAGGAAGGCGGCGTCCGTGCCGCCGGCGTGGATCGAGCCGAAGACGGCGCCGGTGATGATCGCCGCGGGCCAGACGCCCTTCCAGTTGCGCAGAGCGGCGAAGAAGTACCCGCGGAAGAAGAACTCCTCCGCGACCGGCGCGACGACGGCGACGAGCACCGCCACGGCGACGAGCGCGACGTTGCTGCTGTTGACGCCGAGCTCCTCGGGCAGCTTCTCCTTGCCGGTGTGGAGGCCCAGGGTCGTCACCCACAGGTAGGTGAAGAGGTAGAACGCCCCCCACGCCAGCACCCCCCAGCCCACCGCCGGCCAGAAGCGCGTACGGCGCAGGCCGAACTGCCACGGGCGCGGCGGGGTGGTGGTGCGCGCGAACAGCAGCGCGGCGCCGACGAGGCACACGTCCTGCGCGATGGTCCCGGCGATGTTCGCCGCCGGCGGCGGGTGCGTGAAGTCCGATCCGAACGCCGCCGCGATCACGCCGATGATCAGGGCGGCGAAGATCGCGCCGGCAAAGCCCGCCAGCAGCGCCAGCCACGCGGTCCACGGGCGCCAGCGCGGCCAGGCGTCGCGGCGCTCGACCCCTTCGGGCAGCTCCGGATGCTCCGGCAGCGGGTCCGGGTGCGCGTAGGGGAAGCGCCCCCCGGGAGGCGTCGAGACGATCTCCATGCGGGACTCAGACTCTACGCGCCGCCTGCGGCGAGCTCGGCCAGGGAGCGGATCATGCGCACCCCCGCCGGTGCCGGCGTCCCATCGCGCACGACGAGCACCGCCTCGATCCCGGCGGCGCGCGCTCCCGCGACGTCGGCCTCCACGCTGTCGCCCGCGTGCAGCGCGCGGTCCGGCGCGACGCCCCCGGCGAGCTCTAGCGCCCGAGCGAAGATCGCGGGCGCCGGCTTGGCGGCGCCCAGCTCGGCCGACGTGATCGCACCGTCCACCAGCGCGGCGAGCCCGGTGCGGGCGAGCACCTCGTGCAGCGACACGTCCCAGTTGCTGACGACGACCAGCCGCGCGCCTGCGTCGCGCAGGCGCGCCAGCGTCCCGGGGACCTCGGGGTACGGCCGGAACTCCAGCGACGCCATGAGCGCCGCCAGGACGTCCGCGGACGCGAGATCGCGCGCGGGCGGCGGCAGCGCCGCGCGCAGGACGTCGGCGCAGCGGGCACGCAGGCCGGCGAGGGCGGCGACATCGCCGGCCTCGTCGTGGTGGGCGCGGTAGTAGGCGATCTCGGCCAGCAGCGCGGCGCGCGCGGCGCGCTCGGCCACCACCACGCCGCGGGCGCCGAGCTCGCGCACCAGCGCAGGCCATGGCGGCACGAGCTCGACGAGCGTGCCCAGCGCGTCCAGGAGGACGGCCCGCGGCGCGCTCACGCGACCCGGAGCCACGTCGCTTGGATAGCGTCAGCGCGCATGCCGTCCCTCATCCTGGCAGCCAACGGCTTCCCCCACGCTTACGGCAACGAGATCAGGGCCGTCATCACGCTGCTCGTGGCGATCGGCCTCGCCGTCGCGGTCAACCGCGCCTTCAGCAGCCGCGGGCGGCGGCTCGCGGTCGCCCTCGGCGGCGGCGGGCTGAGCCCGGTCGTCGACACCCGCCTGCGCTTCCTGCGCCGGGTCATCGACGCGGTGATCATCCTGATCGGGGTCGCCCTGGCCCTCGCCCAGTTCGCACAGCTCGATCGCATCGCCAGCACCGTCCTGGCCTCGAGCGCCATCGCCGCCGCCGTGATCGGCTTCGCCGCGCGCCAGGTCCTCGCCAACGCGATGGCGGGCATGGTCCTCGCCGTCACCCAGCCGTTGCGGATCGGCGACCTCGTGACGTTCGAGGGCGAGACCGGGACGGTGGAGGACATCAGCCTCATCTCGACCTGGCTGCGCACCGGCAGCGACGCGCGCCTGATCGTTCCCAACGAGCGCCTGGCGGCCGGCATCCTGCGCAACGACTCGATCCGCTCGCCGACGGTGGCCCTCGAGGTGTCGCTGTGGCTGGCCCCAGACGCGGACGAGACGGCGGCGCTCGAGGCCCTGGAGGACCTCGAGGACGTCACCGGTGCGCGGATCGCCGAGATCACCGAGGCCGGCGTCCGCGTCCTCGTCTCGGGCGCCGCGGTCGTCCCCGCCGAGCGCCTGCGCCGCGAGGGGGAGCTCCGGGCCCGTGTGCTGCGCGCGGTGCGCGAGGCCGGCGTTCCCCGAGCAGGCGCCGGCGCCTGACCGGCGAAGACCACTCTAGACTCCGGTTTGGCCACGTGCGCCCGCTGGCAGTGCCCCTCCAGGCCGGCGCCGCGCCGTGCCAAACACCAGCCATGTCCCGTCGCGAACGACAGAGGCGCCGGCGCCGCAGCAAGGGCGGCCCGCACCGCATCATCTTCATGACCCTCGGCGTCCTGCTCGCCGGGACGATCATCGCGGGCCTGAGCGCCGTCGGCTGGGTCGTGTCGGTGGCGGCCACCGCGCCGTCGCTGGAGACGCGCAAGCAGATCAACCTCGGCGCGACCTCGGGCGTGTACGCGGCGGACGGCACCCGGCTGGGCTTCATCCAGGCCGACATCCTGCGGACGCCCGTGCCCGCGAGCCAGATCCCCCAGAACATCAAGGACGCGACGGTCGCCGTCGAGGATCGCCGCTTCTACCAGCACAAGGGCGTGGACTTCGAAGGCGTCGTGCGCGCCGCCCTCAAGAACCTCGAGTCCCGCCACGACGTCCAGGGCGGCTCGACGCTGACCATGCAGCTCGTGCGCAACCTTTACACGGGTGAGAAGGTGCGCACCGGGATCGCCGGCTACAAGCGCAAGATCCGCGAGGCGAAGCTCGCCGAGGACCTGGAGAACATCCACCCCGGCCGCCAGGGCAAGCTGTGGATCCTCAACAAGTACCTCAACAGCGTCCCGTACGGGACCGTGGGCGGCCAGACCGCCGTGGGCATCCAGGCGGCGGCGCGGATCTTCTTCAACAAGCCCGCCGCCAACCTCAAGCTGCGCGAGGCCGCGCTGCTCGCCGGCCTCCCCCAGGCGCCGTCGGACTACAACCCCTTCCTGGCACCCAACCGCGCACTGGCACGGCGCAACGACGTCCTGCAGCGGATGGCGGACCAGGGCTACATCACCCAGGCGACGGCCGACCGCACGAAGGCCATGAGCCTGGGCGTCCAGCACAGCAGCTTCTACACCCAGCGCCGCGAGGGCTACTTCTTCGACTTCGTCAAGCAGGAGCTCATCGACAAGTACGGCCTCGACAAGGTGCGCCGTGGCGGGCTGCGCATCGACACGACGATCGACCTGCGCCTGCAGCAGGCCGCGCGCAAGGCGATGGACGGTCAGCTCGGCGCCCCCGACCGCTCGGCCGCGATCGTCACGATCGACCCCGCGACGGGCTACATCAAGGCGATGGCCTCGTCGTCGAAGTACGGCGACTCGAAGTTCAACCTCGCCGCCCAGGGCCACCGCCAGCCCGGCTCGACCTTCAAGGTCATGGTCCTCATGACTGCGCTGCGGCGCGGCGTCGACCCCAGCAGCACGAGCTACACCTCCAAGCCGCTGCCGGCGGGCTGGCTGCCGACGGCGCCCACGTACGCCGTCAAGACCTACGACGACACCTACAAGGGGCGCATCAACCTCGTCGAGGCCACCCTGCGCTCCGACAACAGCGTCTACGCGCAGCTCGACGCCGACCTCGGCCCCGATGCCGTCAGGCAGACCGCCTATGACCTCGGCGTCAAGACGAAGCTGAACGCCTACCCCGCCGAGGGCCTGGGCGGCCTCACCCAGGGCGTGTCCCCCCTGGAGATGGCGGACGCGTACGCGACGATCGCGTCGGGCGGCTGGCGCAACCGGCCGATCGCGATCACCAAGGTGACGTTCCCCGACGGCCACGTCGACGACCTGGGCAAGCCGCGCCGCCACAAGGCGTTCGACGACGGCGTCACGTACGAGGCGACGAAGATCCTCAAGGACAACATCCTGCGGGGCACGGGCTTCCCCAACGCGACCGCCATCGGCTGCCCGGCGGCCGGCAAGACGGGCACGACCGACAAGAACACCGACGCCTGGTTCGTCGGGTTCACGCCCAAGCTGGCGACCGCGGTATGGCTGGGCCACGCGAACTCCCGCGCCGAGATGCCCGGCATCACGGGCGGCACGATCCCGGCCACGATCTGGGGCCAGTACATGAAGGTGGCCCGCGGCTCCTACTGCGGCGACTTCCCCCAGCCCCGGGTGCCGTTCGTGCCCGCGCCGTTCTTCGGCCAGTACTCGAGCGACACCTCGGGCTCGCCGACGTCGACCTACCCGGGCGGCACGTATCCCGGCGCCACCGGGCCTGCCACCGGCGGCAAGAAGCACCGTGGCACGCAGAGCGGCGGCACGAAGGACAACGGCACCGGTGGCGGCCAGCAGTACCCGCCGCAGTTCTACCAGTCGCCGCCGCAGCCGCCCCCCGCCACGGCGACCCCTCCGGGACAGGGCGGCACGCCGCCCGGCCAGACCGGCGGCGTCGTGCCTCCGGGCCGGTAGCGCCGGGCGGGCTGGTGCTACCGTCTCGCGCACATGGCAAAGGAAGACAAGGTCGAGTTCGAGGGTGAGGTCGTCGAGGCCCTCCCCAACGCGATGTTCCGCGTGAAGCTCGACAACGATCACGTGGTCCTCGGCCACGTCGCCGGCAAGATGCGCC
>JAOPZW010000380.1 GCA_025963905.1 Solirubrobacterales bacterium
TCGGCGGGCCCCAGGATCCAGGACTTCTCCTCGAGCTCGGCCTCGAGCTGGCCCGGGCCCCAGCCCGCGTGGCCGGCGAACACGCGGGTCCGGCGCAGGCCCGTGGCGAAGGCCTCGCGGTCGTCGACCTCGGCGGGGACGAAGCCGAGGTCGTCGTCGACGAGCAGCGCCGCTCGCGCTGGGTCGTCGAACTCGGCGATCACGATCACCGACCCCGCCGCGACGGGGCCGCCGACATGCACGGGCTCGGCGGGATCGGCGAGCCAGTCGAGCTCGGGCACCGCCTCGGACACCGTGGCGGCGGCCACGCGGTTGAGGATCAGACCCATCGCGCCCTCGTCGCCGTGGTCGGTCATGAGGATCACGGAGCGCCGGAAGTTCGGGTCGACGATCGTCGGCGAGGCGATCAGCAGGCGGCCCTTCAGCGAGTCGTTCTCCGCGGCCATGTGCTCATTGTCGCGCGCGGGGGCTACACCCGCGGCAATGCCCCCGCGGTGCCCGCGATGTCGGTCCACGCGTCGCCGTCGCGCTCCAGGCGGTCGAGGACGTCCCCCACCGCCCACTGACGGGACGACTCGACGGCCGAGCCCTCGAGCTCCTCCCAGCGCAGCGGCGTGGCCACCGGCGCCCCGGGCAGCGCGCGCAGGGCGTAGGGCGCCACGACGGTCTGCGCCCAGCGGTTGCGCAGCACGTCGACGAACAGGCGCCCCCGGCGCTCGCGCTTGAGGAACTGGGTCGTCAGGTCCTTCGGCCGGCGGAGGACGAGCTCGTCGGCGACGGCGCGCGCCGCGTCGCCGACCCGGTCGTAGGACGCCACGCGCCGCAATGCGACGACGACGTGGATCCCGCGCGACCCCGTGAGCATGGCGAAGGGCTCACAGCCGGCCTCGCGCAGGATCTCGCCCAGCTCCACGGCCGTGCGCTTGACCAGCGGCCAGCCGTCGTCGGCGCCGGGGTCGAGGTCGAAGACCAGGCGGTCGGGCACGCCCAGGCGATCGGCGCGACTGGTCCACACGTGCGGCGTGATGCAGTTCTGGTTGGCCAGCCACACAAGCGCCGGGGCGTCGACCGCCAGCGCGTGGCAGACCGTGCCCCCCTCCTTGCGGACCCGCACGCGCCGCACCCAATGGGGCGCCCCGGCGGGGATCTCCTTCTGCATGAAGCCCGGGCCCTCGATGCCCTGGTTGAAGCGGTGCATGGTGATCGGCCGGTCGCGCACGTGCGGGACCATCGCGGGAGCGACGTCGCGGTAGTAGCACGCGAGGTCGGCCTTCGTGATCCCGTCGGCGGGGAACAGCAGCTTGTCGGGGTGGGTGATCCGCACGCTGCGCCGTCCGCAGCGCACCGGAAGCTCGATCGAACCGGCCGCCATGGAAATGGACTACCCGCCGGCCGCCGCCGTCAGTGCGCGGACCACCGCCGCCTCCATGCCGAGGGGCCGGGTAGCGATTTGACATGCCGAACCCGATTCAGCCGCCGCCCGGCGACGACCCCGGCCGGCGCCCGTTGCGCGGGACACGCGACGCATGGGAGTCGGTCATCCGGCAGGAGCTCGCCCGCCTGCGCCGCCACCGCTTCCAGAGCTCGCGCACACCCCCGGGTGGTCCCGCGCCCCCCGCGCCCGGCGTGGCCAAGCCACCGGACGTCGGCGACGAGAGGCGACCTTGAGGTGTAGATCCGGCGATCAGCCCCCGATCAGCCGTCCGAGCACGCCGACCACCGAGCGCGGGTCGACGCCGTACTTCTCCTTGAAGCGCCGCGCGTCGTCCTTGTCGGCGACGCCGAGCACGAGCTCCTCGCGCGAGGATCCGAGCCTGCAGGCGGCGGTGTCGAGGAGCTTGAGCGCCTGCACCTGCAGGGCGCCCGCGATCCCGCCCGTGTTGGGCAGTTGGCGGTGGGCGTGACACGGGTCCTGGATGGCGACGGGCGCGGGGGCGATGTCGCGGTGCAGGGCGAAGTAGCCCGCGGGCAGGGCGACGACGACCACCGCGGCGGCGACCAGCGCCGCCGCGCTCGCTCTCGCGCCCCACGGGACGAGCAGCAGCGCCGCGACCAAGGCCAGCGCGCCGGTGACGAGGAAGGCGACCCGGAACGCCTTGCCGATGGCGCCGACGAGGGTGTCGTCGGCGCGCCCGGCCATGCCGTCGAAGGTTTGGCGGTCTGACCCTTGGAACTTCGGGCGCTCGCGCGCGATCGCGGCCTGCAGGCCGGTCCGCGGGGTCTTTGCCTGGACGCCCTTGAGCAGCGCGGGGGCCAGGCCGATCTTCTGCGTCGGCGGGAGCGGCGCATCGAGGACGAGCGCGACGCCCTGCTGGCGCGCGTGGGCCGTCGCCGTGTCGAGCTGGTGGGCGACGATCGGCGCCAGCACCGCGAGGATCAGCGCGATCCCGGCGTGGCGGAGCGTGAGCAGGCGCGCGGCGTCGTGTGCGGTGCGCTCGGGCAGCAGCTCGCCGCCCAGCGCCTTCAGGGCGAGCCCCATGCCCAGGCCCGCGACCGCCTGGGGCACGAGCGTCCAGGCCAGCCGCGCGTCGGGCAGCCAGGCCAGCGCCAGTACGCCGGCGGCGACCAGCGCGCAGCCGACGGCGGCGCGGACGCGCGGGTCGCCGCCGATCCGGGTGGCGATCAGTGCGGCGACGGGCAGGACGGTGACCGTCGCGGCGCCGCGCAGCGGCGTGACGCCGAAGCCCGCGACGAGCACCAGCACGAGCAGGAACAGCACCGCCGTCAGCGCGGCGGACACCAGCGCGAGCGCCAGCGCCGGGCGCCAGGCGAACCGGGTCGCCGGGCGCTCGGGCGCCCGCTCGGGCACGGCGACCCTTGGGCCCGCGAGGCAGGCGATCGTGGCCGCGGCGGCGATCGGGGCCTGCGTGACGAAGATCGCCCGCCAGTCGAAGGCCTGCGTCAGCACGCCGCCGAGCGCCGGGCCGATCGCCGTGGCCAGCACCGACGTCCCGATCCACAGCCGCCGAGCCTGGCGCTCGTCGCCGTGGGCGATGACGGCGAAGGCGGCGACGAGCCCTGCCGAGCCGCCCAGCGCCTGGGCCCCGCGCGCGATCAGCAGGCCGGTGAGGTCATTGGCGCCGGCGCAGGCGATCGAGGCCAGCGCGAAGAGCGCGAAGCCCGCGGCGCCGACTGTCCGCGTCCCCAGCGCCGTCACCGCGCGCCCGAGCGGGATGTGGCCCAGCGCCAGGACGGCCGTGTAGACGCCGATCACCGCGGCGACGCCCTCGACGGTCGTGTTGAGCGCCCGCAGCATCTCGGGCAGCGCCAGCGTGACGACCGAGGCGTCGGCCATGGCGAGGCCGGCGGCGACGGCCAGGACGATCGAGCGGGCGCGCATGGCAGCGAAGTGTCCACCACGCTGCGCGGGGTAGCCATGCGTCATGGCCGGCCGCATCGTCATCGGGACCTCCAGCTGGTCCGATCCTGGCTTCGTAGAGGAGTGGTACCCGCCTGGGCTGCCCGCGCGCGACCGTCTGTCCTACTACGCCGAGCGCTTCGAGGCGGTGGAGGTCAACTCCACGTTCTACGCGGTCCCGCCGGAGCGCACGGTCGAGCGCTGGGCGGCCGTAACGCCTGCCGGCTTCACGTTCGACGTCAAGCTGCACCGCCTGCTCTCGCGCCATGCGGCCGCGCCGGACGCGCTGCCGCCGGACCTGCGTGAAGGCGCCGAGGTCAGCGAGCGCGGCCGGGTGCGCCTGACGCCGGAGCTCGAGGCGGCGCTGGCCGACCGGATCCTGGAGACGACGCGCCCGCTCGCCGAGGCGGGCAAGCTCGCGACGTTCCTCCTACAGCTGTCGCCGGCGTTCCGGCCCGGCGATCATGAGCTCGACGAGCTGGCCCCGCTGCTGGCGCGGCTGGCCCCCCATCCCGTCGCCGTCGAGGTCCGCCACCGCGCGTGGCTGGGCAGCCGGCGCATCGAGTCCACGCTGGACTGGCTGGAGGCGCACGGGGCGGCGTTCGTCGCCGTCGACGCGCCGCAGGGCAAGGCGCCGACGCTCATCCCGCCGGTCGACGCGGTCACGCGCGACGACGTCGCCTACCTGCGCGCCCATGGACGCAACCTCGAGGGCTTCACGCGCGGGCGCTCGGTGGCCGAGCGCTTCGCCTACCGCTACGCCGACGACGAGCTGCGCGAGCTCGGCGAGCGCGCGCACAAGCTCGCCGAGAACGCGTCCATCGTGCGCGTCATGTTCAACAACAACCGCGGCGCCGACGCGCCGGTGGCGGCCCGGCGCATGCGCGAGCTGCTGGGCCAGGAGGTCGCTGCGTGAACGACCGCCAGGCGCTGCTGGACGCGATCGCCGCGGACATCCGCGATCACGTCCCGTGCGGGTTCGAGATCTGCGAGCGGGCGACCAGGCTCGTGCCCGGCGAGGGCGCCGCGGAGGCGCGCGTGGTGCTGGTGGGCGAGGCGCCCGGCGCCGGCGAGGATCGCAGCGGGCGGCCGTTCGTCGGCCCGGCGGGCAAGCTCCTCGACCAGCTGCTCGAAGCCGCGGGGCTGCGGCGCGAGGACGTCTTCATCACGAACGTCGTCAAGGCGCGCCCGCCGGGCAACCGCGATCCGCGGGCCGACGAGGTCGCCCACCACCTGCCGTGGCTCGAGGCCCAGCTGGACGTCGTGCGCCCGCGCGTGATCGTGCCGCTCGGGCGCCACGCGCTGGCGCGCTTCGCACCGGAGCTGAAGATCTCCGAGGCGCACGGCCGCGCCGTCGAGCAGGACGGGCGGACGCTCTTCCCGATGTACCACCCGGCGGCCGCGCTGCACGCCCAGCGCCTGCGCGAGACGCTGTTCGACGACGCCCGCGCGCTGGGCGAGATGCTGTGAAGGCCGCCCGCGTCGGCTGCAGCGGCTGGCAATACCGCAGCTGGCGCGGCGTCCTCTACCCGCCCGGGTTCCCACAGCGCCGCTGGCTGGAGCGCTACGCGCAGGTGTTCGACACCGTGGAGGTCAACTCGACCTTCTACCGCCTGGCCTCCCGCGACGCCGTGGCCGGGTGGGTGGAGCAGACCCCGCCGGACTTCATCTTCGCGCTGAAGGCCAGCCGCTACCTGATCCACATGAAGAAGCTCGCCGGCATCGAGGAGGGCATCGGGCGCTTCTACGAGCGCATCGAGCCGCTCGTCGAGTCGGGGAAGCTCGGGCCCGTCCTGTGGCAGCTGCCGGAGTGGTTCACGCGCGACGACGATCGCCTGGCCGGCGCGCTGGAGCTCCTGCCGCCGGGGCGCCACTGCTTCGAGTTCCGCCACCCCAGCTGGTTCGTGCCCGAGGTGCTCGACCTGCTGCGCGAGCACGGCGTCGCACTGGTGATCGGCGACCACCCCGAGCGCCGCTTCCAGCCGATCGAGCTGACGACCGACTGGACGTTCATCCGCTTCCACTACGGCGCCCGCGGGCGCCGGGGCAACTACTCCCACACCGAGCTCGCCGAGTGGGCGACGCGCATCGACGCGTTGCGCCGCAAGGCCGAGGTCTTCGCCTACTTCAACAACGACTGGGAGGGATTCGCCGTGCGCAACGCGATCACGCTGCGCGAGATGCTGGCCCCGGGCGACGGCCATCGCCCCGGGCGGGGCCCGGCGGCCGCCGGCATCGTCGCTGGGCGACAGATGCACGCATGACGTGCATCTCGCGCCCAGGCCGCGCTGCCGGCCCCGTCACCCCTCCAACCTCTCGAACCGCGCCACGTCGGCGGCCTCCGCCTCCAGCGCCGCCGCCACCGCGGGCTCGAGGCGCTCGAACGGCTCGACGTCGACCGTGAGCCGCCCGCCCCGCCTCCGAGCGCCCCAGGTGCCGGTCACCAGCCCATCGTCGGTGGCGACCGCGCGCAGCATCCCGCCGCCCGGGTGCACACGGCGGGCGTGATCTGCGGGCACCGCGAACGCGCGGTCCTTCCAGCCCAGCAGGTAGGGATCGAAGGCCGGCAGCAGCCGCGGGGCGATGGGAGCGGCGTCCGGCGCGCCTCCCGCCAGGTCCACCAGGCCGCCGTCGACCTCGGCGAGCTCGCGCGCGATCGCCTGCAGCCCGGCGCGGGCGTCGCGCAACGCCAGGCCCGACCAGGCGGCGAGGTCGGCGGCGCTCGCCGGGCCGTGGCCGGCGAGGTAGCGCCGGGCGAGCTCGGCCAGCGCGGCGTCGCGCCCCGCGCCGGTGAGCGGCACGGGCGGCGGGGCTTCCAGCCAGTCACGGGTGAGCGCGAACGCCTGCGCTCCGTCGCGCAGCGGTCCGAGAACCGCGATGCCGCGCAGCGCCGCGAGCATCAGGAGGTGCGGGGTCGCCTGGCCCTCGGTGCGGATGCCCTGCGCCGCGATCCGCGCGCCGAGCTCGGGCCGCGTGAGCGGTCCCTCGGCGCCGAGCGCGCGCTCGACGATCGCGACGGCACGCTCGGCGTCGCTGGGCGAGACGCCCTCCTGCCCCAGCCGCCGCGCGCTCGCCGCCGCGTGGGCGGGGGCGGTCAGCCCCAGGAGCCACGGGTGGTCCTCACGGCAGACGAGATGCAGCGTGCCGCGCCCCAGCCACGCCACGACCAGCGAGCGCTCGTCGGTCAGCGCGGCGTCCACGCCGGCGGCGGTCAGCCCCTCGCCCCGCGCGCGCAGCGCCAGCCGCGCCGCCCGCAGGTCCTGGGCCTGCACGGCGAGCAGCCCGCGCACGAGACCCGCCGGCGAGACGCCGGCGGGCCGGTGCAGCAGTTGCCGGGCTGCCCGGCGGCGGCGGAGGTCAACGCACCCGTCCACGGGTGCGTGAGGGTATCGGCGGGGACGTCAGGCGACGTCGGCGAGCACGAGCTCGCGATGACCGCGGGCCACCGTGGGACGGCGCACGGCGGGGACCAGCGCGTAGGCGCTGGAGGCGACCGCCACGACGGTCCCCTCGACGAACAGGCTCGCGAGCCCGAGCGGCTCGGTCCAGTTGCCGATGTCGCCGGTGGCGTTCGGGAGCCCGGTCGAGCGGCTGAGGATGTAGCCGATCGCAGCGCTGGCCGCCAGGCCGGCGGCGGCCAGGAACGCGATGCGCGCCCGGGTGAAGAGCACCGCGGCCGCGGTGACGAGGCTGGCGACCATGAGCGCGACGTACAGCCAGAACAGGTAGCGCGTCTCGCTGTACTTGCCGATCGAGTCGAGGAGGTGGATCAGGGCGATGCCCGCGAGTCCAGTCGCGGTCACGGCACGGGCGGCGATGTCGCGGACGAGGTCGGTGGCGTGGATCGCGGGCTGGCGGGTGTCGGACGGCACGATGGTCTCCTTTGTCTGGGGGGCCTGACTGGAGGGTTCCCCTCCGGGGGTCACCACCACGCCAGGCCCAGGCAAAGGTTCGGCAATGGGCGCCCGGCCGCTACCTCGCCCCTACCATCAGGCTGTGGCCCGGATCCTGCTCGCAGAGGACGACGAAGGGATCCGGCTCCCGCTCGTGCGGGCGCTGGAGCGCGAGGGCCACCAGGTGGAGGCCGTCACCACCGGCACGGAGGCGGTCGCGGCGGGCGTCGGTGGCGAGCACGACCTGCTCGTCCTCGACATCGGGCTCCCCGGGGTGGACGGCATCGAGGTCTGCCAGCGCGTCCGCGCGGGGCGCCCGGCGGTGCCGATCGTCTTCCTCACCGCCCAGGACGGCGAGATGGACACCGTCAACGGCCTCGACGCCGGCGCCGACGACTACATCACCAAGCCCTTCCGGCTCGCCGAGCTGCTGGCCCGCGTGCGCGCCCAGCTGCGCCAGGCGACCGCCGAGCACCTCCGGGCCGCCGACGTGCGCGTCGACGTCGCCGCACGCAAGGCGTGGCGCGGCGACGACGAGCTCGAGCTCTCGCCCAAGGAGTTCGACCTCCTCGCGCTGCTGGTCCGCGAGGCCGGCCGGGTCGTGACCCGCGAGCGGATCATGGCCGAGGTATGGGACGAGAACTGGTTCGGATCCACGAAGACCCTCGACATGCACGTCTCCTGGCTGCGGCGCAAGCTCGGCGAGGATGCCGAGGACCCGCTCCGCCTCGTCACCGTGCGCGGCGTCGGGCTTCGCTTCGAGGCCTGAGGGCCTTCGCGGCGCCACGCGACCCATGACCGAGACGACTTAAGCCTTGCGCCGGCGGCTCATCCTCTCGACCGCCCTGATCTCGCTGGCGGCCGTGGTCGTGCTCGGGGTCCCGCTCGCCCTCGTCGAGGCCGCGCGGGTGCGCCAGGACACGACCAGCCGGCTCGAGCGCGAGGCCGACGCGGCGGCCGGGGCGGTCGACGACCTGCTCGAGGCCAACCGCGCCATCAGTCCCGCACTGCTCGCCCGGTTCGCCCCCGCCCATCACCGCATCGCGGTCACCACGCTCGGCGGGCGCACGATCGAGACGGGGCCGCCGCTCCGCGGCGCCGTGCTGCGCGCGCACGC
>JAOPZW010000404.1 GCA_025963905.1 Solirubrobacterales bacterium
GCCACGCCGGAGGGCATCGATCGCCTCGCCGCCCTCCAGGACGCGATGCTCGTCTCGGCACGCGCCAATCTGCGCGCCGGCGCGGGGGAAGGGGCCCTCGTCTACTCGACCTGCACCATCTCTGCGCGCGAGGAACGCCTGCGCGGAACCAGCCGGCGCCAGACCCTCCCGCACCGTGACGGGACCGACGGGTTCTATATTGCCCGCGATGGTTGACCTCGGCCTGACCTGCCCCAGCTGCGCCGAGCCCTGGCTGCGGCCCTCGAACCTTCCCGGGCGCTACCGGTGCGTCAACTGCCTGCACCGCTTCGAGCTGCGCTCGGTCTGTCCCGACTGCGGCGAGCATTCGACGATCGTGCGCATGTCGAGCACGGCCACCACCGTGTGCAACCACTGCGGTGGCTCGATGCTCGTGGAGATATGACTCGCCGCATCGCCCCGTCGGTCCTGGCCGCCGATTTCGGCCGCCTGCGCGAGCAGGTCGAGCAGGTGGTCGGCGCCGGGGCGCGCGTGATCCATGTCGACGTGATGGACGGGCACTTCGTCCCGCCGTTGAGCATGGGCCCGCAGGTCGTCAGCGCGCTGCGCGGGGTGGAGGGCATCACGCTCGACGTGCACCTGATGGTCGAGCGCCCAGAGCGCCACGTCGACGCCTTCGCCGACGCCGGGGCGGACTCGATCTCGATCCATGCGGAGGCCACTCCGCACGTGCACTACGCCCTCCAGGCCGTGCGCGACGCCGGCTGCCGGGCGGGCCTTGCCGTCAACCCCGCCACGCCGCTGGAGGTCTTCGGCGAGGTCGAGGTCGACCAGGCCCTGTGCATGACCGTCAACCCCGGGTGGGGCGGCCAGGCGTTCATCCCCGCCTCGCTGGACCGCATCGCCCGCCTGCGGGCGCTCATCGGCGACGGGCCCGACCTCATCGTCGACGGCGGGATCGACGCCGCCACCGCTGGCCCGTGCGCCGACGCCGGGGCGACGCTGTTCGTCGCCGGCACCGCGATCTTCAGCGAGCCCGACCCGGTCGCGGCGTACGCGCGCATCGCGGCGGCAGCGGGCGCATGACTCCGCCAACCGGTGATGTGTGAAGGTACCCGTATGCAGGGGGGAGGCCCGATGGTCGACCATGTGAACGTGGGCACGACCGTCCTCATCGTCGACGACCATCCGACCTTCCGCGCGACGGCGCGCATGCTGCTCGAGGCGGAGGGCTACGACGTCGTGGGCGAGGCGCCGGACGGGGAGACCGGCATCACCGCCGCGGGCAGGCTCGAGCCCGACCTCGTCCTGCTCGACGTCAACCTCCCCGACCTCGACGGGTTCTCCGTCGCCGAACGCATCACCAGCCGGGCGGGCGCCCCTGCGGTCGTCCTCGTGTCCAGCCGCGACTCCTCGGACTTCGGGCCGCTGGTGCTCGGCAGCGGGGCCCGCGGCTTCATCCCCAAGGGGGAGCTGTCGGGGGCGGCGCTCGCGGAGTTGATCTGATTGGCGGCGCTGCGGCGGGCGCTCATCGCGCTGTTCGCCGTGGGCGTCGTCTTCGCCGCGCTGGACGTCGTGTTCACCGTGAGCAGCCGGCACGAGGCGGACAAGGCGGTCGCCGCGTCGCTGGGGGCCATCATCGGCCTGTCGTTCATCGGTGTCGGCGTGTTCGCCTGGTTCCGGCGCCCGCTCAGCCGCTTCGGCCTGCTGATGACGGGCGTCGGTTTCGCCTGGTTCCTCGCGGGGCTCAGCGAGTCCAACTCGAGCGCGATCTACACCATCGGGTCGTTCCTGAGCCCGCTGTATGTCGTCGTGGCCGTCCACATGGTCCTGGCGTTCCCCTCGGGGCGCCTGGAGACGACGGCCGAGCGCGCGATCGTCGTCGCCGGCTACATGGCGGTTCTCGTCGTGCGCCTGCCCTACTTCCTGCTGGGCGCCAACACCACCGACCAGCTCAGGGGCACGCTCCCGCGCGACGCGCTGGCGCTCGCGCAGCGGCCCGACCTCGCCGACGTCTTCGGCTACAGCGGGGCCTTCGTCGCCGGCGTCGGGCTGATCGCGACCGGCGTGCTGCTCCTGGGAAAGCGCCGGCGCGCCAGCGCCGCCCAGCGCCGCCAGGAGGCGCCGATGCTGTGGAACGGGCTCTTCCTGGCCGCGGTGCTCATCGGCGCCGCCGTCGCCGACTTCGCCGGTGCACCGGAGGGGACCGTGACCGCCGCGGGCGTGGTGGCGCTGGTCGCCTTCGCGGTCATGCCCTACGCGTTCCTCGCGGGCCTCGTGCGCAGCCGCTACTCGCGGGCCGGGGCGGTGGGGGAACTCATCGAGCGCCTCAACGATCCCGACCGCCGCAAGGGCCTGCGCGAGGCGCTGGCCGACGCGCTCGGCGATCGCGGCCTGCAGCTCGTCTACTGGCGCCCCAAGACCGGGCGCTTCGTCACCTACGAGGGCCAGCCCGTGGACCTCCCCGAGCCCGGCTCGGGCCGCGCGGTGACCGAGGTCGAGCGCGACGGCATGCGCATCGGCGCCTTCATCCACGACTCCCAGGTGCTCGACGAGCCCGAGCTCGTCCGCGCCGTCGCGGGGTCGGCGGCCCTGGCCCTGGAGAACGAGCGCCTCGAAGCGGAGCTGCGCGCCCGCGTCGAGGAGCTCGAGAGCTCGCGCGCCCGGCTCCTGGAGGTCTCGATGTTCGAGCGCCGGCGCCTGGAGCGCGACCTCCACGACGGCGCCCAGCAGCGGCTCGTCGCGCTGTCGCTGCAGATCGCCATGGCGCTGGGCAAGCTCGACTCCGACCCCGCGGCGGCCCGGGCGCTGCTGGACGCCGCGCGCGACGAGCTGCGAAAGGCGCTCGAAGAGCTACGGGAGCTGGCGCGCGGCATCCATCCGGCTATTCTCACCGACCGTGGCCTGGAACCGGCGTTGGAGGCGCTGGCCGAGCGCGCGCCGCTCCGCGTCGAACTCGAGGCGATTCCGGGGGAGCGCATGCCGGCGCCAGTCGAGGCCGCCGCCTACTTCGTCGTGGCCGAATCGCTCACCAACACCGTCAAGTACGCGGGCGCCCGGCAGGCGAGCGTGCGGATCGGCCGCGACGACGGCTACGCGGTGGTCGAGGTCCGCGACGACGGCGTCGGCGGCGCGGACCCCACAGGTGGCACGGGCTTGCGCGGCCTGGCCGATCGCGTCGCCGCGCTCGACGGGCGCCTCGAGGTCCATTCCCCACCCGGAGAGGGCACGCTCGTGCGGGCCAACATCCCATGCGTGTCGTCCTAGCCGACGACTCCCTGCTGCTGCGCGAGGGCGTGGCGCGACTGCTCGAGGAGGCCGGCCTCGACGTCGTCGCACAGGCCGGCGACGCCGAGGACCTGCTGCGCAAGGTCGGCGCGCACAAGCCCGACATCGCGATCGTCGACGTCAAGATGCCGCCGACGCACACCGACGAGGGCCTGCGGGCGGCCGCCGAGATCCGCGACCAGCACCCGGGCGTCGGCGTCCTGGTCCTGTCGCAGTACATCGAGGAGGGCTACGCGCTGGACCTCCTCAGCGACAGCGCCGAGGGCATGGGCTACCTGCTCAAGGATCGTGTCGCCGACCTCGACCGCTTCGTCGATGCCGTGAGGCGCGTCGGCGAGGGTGGCAGCGCGCTCGATCCCGAGGTCGTCTCGCGCCTGCTCGGCCGCCGCCGGCGCGAGGATCCGCTCCACGAGATCAGCCCGCGCGAGCGCGAGGTGCTGGCGCTCATGGCCGAGGGCCGCTCCAACCACGCCATCGCCGAGCAGCTCGTCGTCACCGAGCGCGCCGTCGAGAAGCACGTCACCAGCATCTTCTCCAAGCTCCACCTCCCGCCGACGGTCGAGGACCACCGGCGCGTGCTGGCCGTGCTGACGTACCTGCGCGCTTAGACGCGGTTTTCAGAGTCGGTCGGCGCCAGTCGAGAAGGCGAGGTCGGGGAAGCTGCGCGGAACTTGGTGGCGCACGCTTGCACCTCTTCACGACCGTGGCACGGGGCGTGCAGCGAGTACTCGAAGCGGATGTCGGGGGCGGCGAGATCGTCGATGACGGACGGGTTGAAGTCCGCGCCCCAGAACTCGGTGTACCAGCGGGCGCGGAGCCCTGGATGAGTTGTTCCACGACCCCGCGCCGTGGGTCGAACGGTCTCGCGGCCGTGGAACAACTCATCTAGGTGGCGTCGTGGAAGATGATCCCGAGCGCCGTGCGCCAGCCGCTGGTGATCGTGCTGACGCCGTGGCGCATCCCGATGCGGTGATATCCGCGCGAGCCCCGCTGGGGCCGGTACTGGGTCGGGAAGATCACGAACGCGCCGTGCTCGGGCTCGAGCACGTGGGCGCGACTTTGGGCACGCGGGCGCTGTTCCATCAGCACGAGCTGGCCGCCCTCGAAGTCGACCTTCGGTCGCGAGAGGATCGTCAGCACCTGAAACGGGAAGGCGACCTCGCCATAGAGGTCTTGGTGCGGCGCGTTCCAGTCGCCCGCGCCGTAGCGCAGGATCAGCGGGGTGGGGCGCAGCTGGCCGGCGGCGTGGCAGCGCTCGAGCAGCTCCGCGTGCTCGAGCGGGAACGCGTCGGGTTGCCGGCCGAGCTTCTGCCACCAGTCATTGGCGATCGGCGCGAGGCGGCGGTAGAACGAGCTGCGCAGCTCGGCGATCGGCTGGGGCAGCGGAT
>JAOPZW010000441.1 GCA_025963905.1 Solirubrobacterales bacterium
CCGGCGGCTGCGTGAAGCGGATGGGGTTCCCGAAGGGATCGCGCAGCCCGCAGTCGATGCCGTAGAAGCGCTCGGTCGGCTCCTGCGTGAACTCGACGCCCGCCGCCAGCAGCGCCTCGTAGGTGCCCCGGCAGTCGTCGGTCTCGAAGATGAGGCCGCCGCCGGCGGCCCCCTTCGCCACGAGCTCGCGGATCTGCGCAGCGGTCGCATCGTCGTACGCCGGCGGCCCTGGGGCCATCAGGACGAGCTCGACGTCGGGCTGATCCGGAAAGCTCACCGTGAGAAACCGCATGACGCCCAGGTCGGCGTCGGTGTTCACGACCATGCCGAGCTTGCCGACGTAGAAGTCGAGCGCCTCGTCCTGGTCGAGCACGTGGAGGAAGGTGTGGCTGATTCGCTTGAGCATGGCCGCCACGGTAGACCAGCGCCTCGCGGCCCGCTTCTCCGAATCTGCTCGCTACCCCGCCGGGCGCGTCCACGCCATCGCCCAGCACGCCGGCACGCGCAGGGCGACGCCGTTCCCCGCGAAACGCGCGCGGTAGGCCGACGGAGACTCGCCCACGACCGAGCGGAACGTGCGACTGAACGTGCCCACGCTGTTGAACCCGACGTCGAAGCAGATCTCCGTCACGGGACGCTCGGTCTCGCGCAGCAGCTCCATCGCGCGCTCCACGCGGCGGCGCTGCAGGTAGCGATGCGGCGTCTCGCCGAACGTCGCGCGGAACTGACGGCTGAAATGCGCCGGCGAGGCGTGGGCGAGGCGCGCGAGCGCCGGGACGTCGAGCGGCTGCGCGAACGCGCGGTCCATCGCGTCGCGACTGCGCAGCATGCGGCGGTTGCGGTCCTCGGTCGCTCGCGACATCTCAGGACCGCAGCAGCGAACGGCCCGTCATCGCCGCGGGCTGGGCGATCCCCAGCAGCTCCAGGATCGTCGGCGCCACATCGGCGAGCACGCCGCCGTCGCGGAGCGCCAGCCCGTCGATGGTGACGACGAGCGGGACGGGGTTCAGCGAGTGCGCGGTGTTGGGTGAGCCGTCCGGCTCGAGCATGTGGTCGGCGTTGCCGTGGTCGGCGGTGACGACGCACACGCCCCCGGTCGCCGTGACCGCCTCGACGACCTGCGCCAGGCAGGCGTCCACCGTCTCGATCGCGGTGACCGCGGCGGGGATGACGCCGGTGTGGCCGACCATGTCCGCGTTGGCGAAGTTGATGATCCCGAACCGGGGCCGGTCCTCGGCCCACGCCGCGACGAACGCGGCGGCCGCCTCGCGAGCGCTCATCTCGGGCTTGTGGTCGTAGGTCGGCACGTCGCGCGGTGACGGCACGAGCTCGCGGCGCTCGCCGGCGTAGGGCTCCTCCTCCCCCCCGCCGAAGAAGTACGTCACGTGCGCGTACTTCTCGGTCTCGGCGACGTGCAGCTGGCGACCGCCGTCCTGCGCGACGACCTCCGGCAGCGTGATCTCGGGCCGCTCGGGCGGGAAGGCCACCGGGTAGGGCCAGCCCTCCTCGTACTCCGCCAGCGTGGTGTAGCGCGCGACGGCCGGACCGAGCTTCTCGGTGAGCTGGCGCATCCGATCGGGGCGGAAGTTGAACGCCAGGACGCTGTCCTGGGGCCGGATGCGCGCCTCGTCGCCGACCGTCGTGGGCGCGACGAACTCGTCGGTCTCGCCCCGGTCGTAGGCGGCCTGCACCGCTTCGCGCGCCGTGGCGGCGTGATGCTCGCCACGACCCTCCTGCAGGAGGTCCAGCGCCTTCTGCGTGCGGTCCCAGCGCTTGTCGCGGTCCATCGCGAAGTAGCGCCCGACGACCGAGCCGACGCGGGCGTTGCCGGCCTGCCGGCACCAGCTCTCGACCTCGTCGACGTAGCCGGCGCCGGCCGTGGGCAGCGTGTCGCGCCCGTCGGTGAACGCGTGCACGACGAGCTCCTCGGTGCCCAGCTGGGCGCCCAGCTCGATGAGCGCCCGCAGGTGGCGGTCGGACGAGTGCACTCCGCCGTCGCTGACGAGGCCGATGAGATGCACGCGCGGGGCCGCCGTCAGCGCCTCCCGCAGGACGGGGTTCGCGGCGAGCTCGCCGTTCTCGACGGCGTCGTCGATCCGCGTCAGGTCCTGGCGCACGACGCTGCCCGCACCGAGGTTCAGGTGGCCGACCTCGGAGTTCCCCATCTGGCCCTCGGGGAGCCCGACGGCGCGCCCGCCCGCGGTGAGCTGCGTGTGCGGGAAGCGCGCCCACAGGTCGTCGAAGACCGGCGTGTCGGCCAGCTCGACGGCGTTGCCGGGCCCGGGCTCAGCGAGTCCCCAGCCATCGAGGATGACCAGGCAGACCGAGCCGGCCGGCAGCTCGCTCATGTCCGCGCGACCGCCCGCGCCGCGTCCACGATCGCGGCCAGCGACTCGACCTCCAGCGAGGCGCCGCCCACAAGGGCGCCGTCGACGTCGGGCAGGTTCAGGAGCTCGGCGGCGTTGTCGGGCTTGACGCTGCCGCCGTAGAGGATGCGCGTGCGCCGGGCCTGCTCGCGGTCGCGGTCGGCGACGAGGGCGCGCACGAACGCGATGGCCTCCTGGGCCTGGTCGGGCG
>JAOPZW010000445.1 GCA_025963905.1 Solirubrobacterales bacterium
GCGCCGACCTGGTGATCGCCGTCACCGGCGACGACGAGGACAACCTCCTCATCTGCCAGATCGCCAAGGAGAAGTACCTCTGCGACCGGATCATCGCCCGGGTCAACAACCCGCGCAACCGGCGCTATTTCGAGCTGCTGGGCGTCCAGCCCGTGGTGTCGGCCACCGACCTGATCCTGCGCCTGATCGAGCACGAGGTGCCGTCCTACGGCCTCGTGCACCTGCTCGACCTGCGCGACGAGCAGCTCGAGATCATCGAGGTCGAGGTGGTCGAAGGCTCGCCCGCGGCCGGCTCCACGGTGGCCGACGTGAGGCTCCCCGAAGGCGCCCTGATCATCTCCGTGCTGCGGGAAGGCCGGGGGTTCGTGCCCAAGGCGGACACCGTCATCGATGCCGGCGACGAGGTCCTGCTGGTGCTCGACCCGGGCCTGGAGGAGAGCATCACCGCGCTGTTCACGAGCGGCGCCGCGACCCCCGGCTGAGCCGGGACGCGCGGATCCGCCGCCTCAGAGCTCGTCGTAGAAGCCGGCGAGCCGCATGAGGACGTCGCGCCCGATGCGCAGCTCGTCCTCGCCGGCGTCGGCGAAGGCTGCCTCCCAGCGCCGGCGCAGCTCGTCCTCCTTGCACGCCTGGAGGCGCCGGCCCTCGGGTGTCAGCGCGACGACGACGACGCGCCGGTCGTCCCCGTCGCGCGTGCGCTGCGCGATGCCGGCCTTCTCCAGGCCGTCGAGCATCTGCGTGATCGTCGCCGACGAGACCTCCGCGAGCACGGCCAGGCGCCCGGCGGGCAGTCCCTCGGGCGCCTCGGCGAGCCTTCGCAGGAGCCGGTACTGGGCGAAGCTCAGCTCGCCCTTCTGGACCGCGTCGCGCCCGCGCAGGCGCCGCTGGGCGGCCAGCAGCGAGTAGAAGGACTCGCGCAGCGTGGCGAGGTCGTCGCTCACGCCGCGGCGTCCGCCTCGGGTGCGCGGACGCGCCGGTGCTCGGCGATCGTGCGCGGCCGGCGCTCGACGCGCAGCAGGACGAAGGCCGGTATCACGGCGACCGCGGTGACGGCGATCGCCCACCAGTAGGTGGCGGCGAAGGCGCCGGGGATGACGTGGGGCCCGGCGTGGGCGGCCGGCCCCAGGCGGCCGTGCAGGACCGTGGCGAGGATCGCCGTGCCCATCGAGCCACCGACGCGCTGGAGCATGTTGAGCTGCGGCGTCGCGTCGGGGACGTTGCGGGGGCGGAGGACGGCGTAGGCGGCGACCATGGTCGGCATCATGGACGATCCGATGCCCAGGCCGCGCACCAGCAGGACGGCGCCGAGCACGAGATAGGAGATAGACCCGCCGCGCTCCGAAGGGCTGGGCGGTCCATCCCGACGCGGGGATGACGGCGGCGAGGCCGAGGAGGTACGCCGTGACCGTCCACTGGATGGTGCTGATCGAGGCGTGCAGGTCGCGGCCCAGGACGTCGAGGGCGACGTTGACCGTGCAGCCAATGGAGTTGGTGTCGGCACGCCGCCGCGCTCGCCGGGTGTGGGTACGGTCCAACGGTGGAGGCCGCGCCGACCCGCTCGAGCATGACCCCGCAGCAGCGCACGGCGCTGCTGTCGGTCGTCGCCGCCGCGGCGCTGGTCGCGCTCAAGCTCGTCACCGGCCTGGTCACCGGCAGCCTCGGCCTGATCGCCGAAGCGCTGCACTCGGGCACCGACCTCGTCGCCGCGCTGCTGACGTTCTTCGCCGTCAGGGTGGCCGGCCGCCCGCCCGACCGCGACCATCCGTTCGGTCACGGCAAGGCCGAGCACCTCGCGGCGCTGGGCGAGGCCTCGTTCCTCGTCCTCGTCAGCGTCGCGATCGCCGGCCAGTCGATCTACCGCCTCACCGAGGCCCGGCACGGACACGTCACGGCCCCGTGGTACGCGATCGCGGTGCTCGTCGTCGTCATGCTGATCGACGCCGGCCGGGCGACCGTCTCGTGGCGCGCGGCTCGCCGCTACGAGAGCGCGGCGCTCGCGTCCAACGCGCTGCACTTCGGCTCTGACCCTGCTGGGCTCGACGGCGGTGCTCGCGGGCCTGCTGGCGGTCCGCGCCGGGCATCCCGCGGCCGATGCCATCGCCGCGCTCATCGTCGCCGTGCTGGTCGTGAGCGCCGCGATACGGCTGATGCGCCAGAACGTCAACGTGCTCATGGACCGCTCCCCGGCCGACGCCGAGGCCGCGGCGCGGGCGGCGATCGAGGCGGCCGAGCCCGGGATCGACCTGCGCCGGCTGCGGGTGCGCGAGGCCGGCGGGCGCTACTTCGTCGACGTGGTGGTGGGGATCAACGCCGACGCGGCCGTCGGCCAGGGTCACGCGGTCGCCGACGCGGTCGAGGACGCCGTTCGCGGCGTCCTGCCGTCCAGCGACGTCCTCGTCCACGTCGAGCCCAGCCTGGCGACGGCGGACCTGCGCGAGCGCGTGAACGGCGCGGCGCTCACCGTCCGCGGCGTTCGCGAGATCCACAACGTCGTCGTGACCAGGATCGACGGGCGCGACGAGCTCTCCCTGCACCTGAAGCTGCCGCCGGACCGCAGCCTCGACGACGCTCACGCGATCGCCAGCGAGGTGGAGCGGGCGATCCAGGCCGCCGTCCCGGAGCTCAGCCGGGTGGACACCCACATCGAGCCGCTGGCCGGCCCGGCGAGCGCCGAGCGCCTGCGCGGCGCCGAGGGAGCCCAGGCGGAGCACGCCATCGCCGCCACGGTGCGCGAGATCACCGGCCGCGACCCCCTCGAGGTGCGCGTCGTGCGGGGCGACCAGGGTCTGGTCGGCCTCGTCACCATCGGCCTGCCGGGCTCGCAGGAGCTCGGCGACGCGCACGCCAGCGCGGCGGCCGTGAAGCGGCGGGTCCGCGACGAGGTCCCCGAGGTGGTCGAGGTCGTCGTGCACACTGAGCCGCTCGAGGTCGGCCCGCCCGTCGGGGGGCGCCCGGGTTAGCTCTCCGGCGGCGCTGGGTGACGTTTGCGCTCCGGGGAGCGACTCTGCTGGTGATGCCCGAGACCGACCGATCGCTGGTGGCTCGTGCCCGGGCGGGGGACCCCGAGGCCTACACGGCGCTCCTGGAGCGCCACCGCGGGCGCCTGCTGCGGACGTGCGTGCGCAGCCTCGGCGATCCGGCGGCGGCCGCGGACGTTGCCCAGGACGCCGCGCTCGTGGCGTGGCTCCAGCTCGACCGGCTGCAGGAGCCCGCGCGCTTCGGCGCCTGGCTGGCGGGCATCGGTCGCGTGCTCTCGTTGCGCGTGCTGCGCGAGCGCGCCGCGAGTCCCGAGCGGCTCACGCGCGACGGGTCGCTCCCGGACGACGCGGCCGATCATCGCGACGACCCGGCCGAGCGGTTGCTGGCTCGCGAGCGCGCCGGCGAGCTGGCGGCTGCGATCTCCGCCCTGCCGGCTGGTCAGCGCGATGCGGTCGTCCTCTTCCACCTCGCCGACCTGCCCCAGGCCACCATCGCCGCGCGCCTCGGCACCGCGGCAGGCGCGGTGCGCACCCGCCTGCACAAGGCGCGGGCCGCCCTGCGGACGCGGCTGACCACGATCCCCGACACCCCCGAGGAGAGCCCCATGCCCCAGACCGCCGTCCCTGCCCGCATCGTCGACGTGCGCCGGACGCCCGCCGGGCGCCACGTGGTGGTCCTCGCCACCGCAGAGTCCGAGCTGCCGATCTGGATCGGCGCGCCCGAGGCCGAGGCCCTGGTCGTCGGCCTCGAGCACGTCGAGCTGCCGCGCCCCAGCGCCCACGCGCTGGCGCTGTCGCTCCTGCACGCGTGCGGGCGCGCGCCCGCCTCGGTGCGCATCACGCGCCTCGACGCCGCGATCTTCTACGCCGAGGTGGTGCTCGACGACGGCACGGCGGTCGACGCACGGCCCAGCGACGCACTCGTCCTCGCGGTCGCCGCCGGGATCCCGATCGCGGTCGACCCCGCCGTGCTCGCCGCGACGCGTTCCGGGGGGCCGGCGGAGTACGCCGAGGACCTGGCCCGGGCCGCACACGACGGCGCCGCGCTGCTCGCCGGCGAGCTCCGCGCAGACCTTGCCGCCCGGGCGGCGGAGGCGGAGCGCCTGCAGAGCGACCGCTGAAGGCCCCTCATGCGCGGTCGCGATGAAAGACGGCCCCTCACGGGGCCGATCTGCTTCAGCTGCGGGGCAGGGACTCGAACCCCGATAACCTGCTCCAGAGGCAGGCGTCTTGCCATTAGACGACCCCGCAACGGGACCGTGCAGGATAGCGGGCGGACCCAAGTGGCCACTACGCGGCAGCCGCCTGCTCCGCCCAGTCGCGGTAGAGACGGAAGTAGGCGCCCTCGGCGTCGATGAGCTCGTCGTGGGTGCCCTGTTCCACGATGCGGCCGCCGGAGAGCACGACGATCCGCCCCGACTGGCGAATGGTGGACAGGCGGTGGGCGATGACGATCGCCGTGCGACCCGCCAGGAGGCGGCGCATGCCGGCCTCGATGCGGCCCTCGGTGTGGATGTCGACATTCGAGGTCGCCTCGTCGAGGACGAGGATCCGGGGATCGGCCACGAGGGCGCGCGCGAAGGCCACGAGCTGGCGCTGGCCGGCCGACAGCTGCACGCCGCGCTCGCCGACCTCGGTCTCCAGTCCGGCGGGCAGGCGCTCGACGAAGTCCCAGGCGCCGACCGTGCGGGTCGCCGCCTCGATCTCCTCGAGCGTGGCGTTGGGGCGCCCGAAGCCGATGTTGTCGGCGATCGTGCCGCTGAACAGGAAGGCCTCCTGGGGCACGATGCCCATCTGCGAGCGCAGCGACGCGGCGGTCACCCCGCGCAGGTCGTGCCCGTCGACGAGGATCCGGCCCGCCGTCGGGTCGTAGAAGCGCGCGACGAGCTTGGCGAACGTCGACTTGCCGGCGCCCGTCGCGCCCACGAGCGCGACCGTCTGCCCCGGCGGGACGACGAGCGAGACGTCGTCCAGCGCCAGCGTGTGGTCGTCGCCGCTGCCGTAGCCGAAGGAGACGTGGTCGAAGGCGATCTCGCCGCGCAGCGTGTCGAGGGCGATGGCGTCGGGCGCGTCGGCCAGGCTCGGGCGCTCGTCGAGCAGCTCGAAGATCTTGTCCAGCGCCGCCATCCCCGACTGGTAGGTGGTGTAGACCTGCGACAGCTGTCCGATCGGGTCGAAGAACCCGTTGAGCGCCGCGAGGAACCCCACGAGCACGCCGACCGTGATGTGGCCGGAGATCGCCTGGTAGCCGCCGAAGAGCAGGATCCCGACCGTCGCCAGCGCGCTGATGAACTCGACGCCCGGGAAGTACGCGGCGTTCAGGTTCACCGTGACCATGTTGGCGTCGCGGTTCGTGTGGTTGAGCTCGTCGAAGGTGCGCAGGTGGCGCGGCTCCTGGGCGAAGGCGCGCACGACGCGGATGCCCGACAGCGACTCCTGCAGGTAGCCGGTCATCGCGCCGATCGTCTCGCGGGTGCGGCGGTAGGCGTCGGCGGACGCGATCCGGAACGCCAGCGAGGCGATCGCCATCACCGGGAAGATCAGGAGCGTCAGCAGCGCCAGCTGGACGTCGAAGAGGAAGAGGATGACCAGCGTTCCGACGAGCGTCAGCGAGGCCTGGAAGAGCGTCACGACGCTGTCGGTCACCAGCGAGTCCAGGGCTTCGACGTCGTTGGTCATGCGCGAGATGAGGACGCCGGCGGGCCGGCGCTCGTAGAAGCCGACGGGCATCTCCTGCAGGTGGCGGAAGATCTGAACCCGCAGGTCGGCCAGGGCGCGCTGGCCGACCCAGCCGACGAGGTAGGTCTGGGCGTAGGTGGCCACCCAGACGAGCAGCGCGCTGCCCACGAAGGCGGCCACGATCAGGTCCAGGGCATGGATGTCGCCGGGCGTGATCCCGTTGTCGATGGCGGCCTTGGCCAGCGGGGCGGGGGCCAGCGAGGCCGCCGTGCCGGCGATCAGCGCGACGAACATCGCGATGACGCGTGCGCGGTACGGGCTCAGCAGCACGAGCAGGCCGCGCAGCTTGCGGCCACGCCCGCCCGTGCCGCGCAGGCGGCGGCGCAGGTCGTCGCGCCGGGTGGCGGCGCGGGCGGCCTCGGTGCCCTTGGTGGACCACTTGCTCACAGCCCGGCGACCTCCCGCTCGCGCGGCTTGCGGGTCAGGAACACCTGGTCGGGCAGTCCCTTCTCGACGATCTCGCGATAGAGCCCGCTGTGCTCCAGCAGCTCGTCGTGGGCGCCGTGGGCGACGATCCGGCCGTGCTCGAGCACGATGATCTCCTGAGCCAGCGCGATCGTCGACAGCCGGTGGGCGATGACGAACGTCGTGCGGCCCGCCATCACCTCGCGCAGCGCCTCCTTGATCTCCTGCTCGGTGGAGGCGTCGACGCTCGAGGTCGCGTCGTCGAGGATCAGGATCCGGGGATCGGCCAGGAACGCGCGGGCGATCGCCACGCGCTGGCGCTGGCCGCCGCTGAGGGTCAGCCCGCGCTCGCCGACGCGGGTGTCGTAGCCGTCGGGCAGCCGGGTGATGAAGTCGTGGGCCTGCGCGCGGCGCGCGGCGGCCTCGATCTCGTCGTCGGTCGCGTCGGCGCGCGCGTAGGCGATGTTCTCGCGGACCGAGGCGGAGAACAGGAAGGGCGCGTCGTCGACGACGGCGACCTGCGCCCGCAGGGACGCGACCTGCACGTCGCGCACGTCGGCGCCGTCGACGAGCACGATGCCCGCGGCGGGGTCGTACAGGCGCGGCACGAGCTGGACGAGCGTCGTCTTGCCCGAGCCGGTGGCGCCCACGAGCGCCACCGTGCTGCCCGCTTCCACGACCAGCGAGGCGTCTTCGAGCGCCGGCGTGGAAGCCCCGTCGTAGTGCACCGTCACGTCGCGCAGCTCCACGCGGCCGGAGCCCTCGGGCAGCGGCTGCGCGCCGGGCGCGTCGACGATCAGGGGCGCCCGATCGAGGATCTGGAAGACCCGCGCGCCCGAGGCGGTCGCGCGCTGGGCCATGCCCAGGGAGATGCCCAGCGTGCGCATGGGCGACAGGAGCATCAGCAGGTAGGTGTAGAACGCGGTGAAGCCGCCGATCGTCAGCGAGCCGTTGATGACCTGGCGGCCGCCGAAGAACAGGATCGCGGCCAGGCCGACCTGGGGGAGGAAGCCGATGAGCGGGTTGTAGAGCGCCTGCAGGTGCGTGCTGATCATGGCCTGGTCGAAGACGCGCCCGACCTGCGTGCGGAAGCGGTCCAGCTGGCGGTCCTCGCGCGCGAACGACTTCACGACGCGGACGCCGGAGATGTTCTCCTCGACCTCGGCAGTCAGCTCGGCTATGCGCTGCTGGACCTCCTGGATCGCCGGGCGCGAGTGCCGGCCATAGCGGTGGGCGATCAGGACCACGAACGGGACGGGGATCAGCGAGATCGCGGCGAGCTTGGGCTGGACCGCGAACATCGCCGCTGCCGCGAGCACGATGGTCAGCGCCGACTGCAGCATGAAGACGAGGCCGTAGCCCAGGAAGAAGCGCACCGACTGGAGGTCGACGGTCGCCCGCGACATCAGCTGGCCGGTCTGCTGGCGGTCGAAGAAGGCCAGCTCGAGCGACTGCAGGTGCGCGTACATGCGCCGGCGCAGGTCGAGCTCGACGCCCAGCGAGACGCGTCCGGCGACCAGGCGCCGCGCGACGGTCAGCGCCAGGCGCAGCACGCCGGCCGCAGCGACGGCGATCGCGAGGTCGCGCAGGGCGGCCTTGTCGCCGCTGCGCACCTGGTCGATCGCGCGGCCGGTCAGCCACGGGATCGCGACCGTGGCGCCCATCGCCAGCGCCGCCAGCACGGCGCTGGCGATCACGCCACCGCGATACGGGCGCAGGAAGCCGAGGAGGCGCACGAACGTACTCACCCGCCTATCGTAGTTGCTCCCTCAACGATCTCGGGTGGGGGCGATACTTGGCACGTGGCGACCCACCCCCGCTTCGGCCTGTGCGACAGCTGCGTCCACCAGCAGCTCGTGCACAACACGCGCGGCTCGACGTTCAGCCTCTGCCGTCGCTCGCGCGAGCAGCCCGAGTACCCGCGCTATCCGCGGGTGCCCGTCCTCGAGTGCGCCGGGTGGGAGCCACGGAAGGGCGAGCGAACGTGATCCTCCCGCCGCGCGGCGAAGCCGAGACGGCTGCCATCGAGCGGGCCTGGCGCCGCATCGAGCCCCTCGCGCTCTACCCGCGTCCCCTCGACACGAGCCGGGTGCGCATCCTGCACGTGCCGTGGCTGTTCCGGCTGCCGTGGTTTCGCCGTTTCGACGGCTACACGATCTGGAGCACGATCCTGCTGCGCGAGCCGCTCGACCAGGTCGACGAATCGCTCCCGGCCCATGAGGCGGTGCACGTCTGGCAGGGCCAGCACGAGTGGGTGCGGCTGTGGTTGTCCTACGTCAAGCCGTCGACGTTCTGGGGCGACCGCTCCGGCTATTACGAGAACCCGTACGAGGTCGAGGCGCGCGCCGCGGTCGACCGCACGCAGGCCGGGGCCCGGAACGGCCCGCCGCACCCAGTGGATTCCTAGGAGCCTCTCACCTGGACCGGCTCCAATGGAGCCATGTCCGCCACCACCACACCCGCCTCCGCCGGCGCTCACGCGACAGACCAGGTCGATGCGCTGCCCTATCTCAGCCACCGCGACCGCAGCCGTGGCATTCCGTCGAAGGACTGCCCTCCCGGGCACTACCTCCTTGCGGAGGGTGGCGACCGCGATGGTGTGCTGCTGCCGCTCAGCGGCGATGTGACGCACATCGGGCGCGGGGCGGGGGCATCGCTGAGCTTCGACGACAGCACGGTGTCGCGGCGTCACGCGATCATCGTGCGGCGGGGCGGGACGACGCGGATCTTCGACGACCGCAGCACGAACGGCGTCTTCGTCAACGGGCGGCGCACGCCCGACGCGGAGCTGCATGATGGCGACGTCCTGGTGATCGGCCGCCTCGTGCTCACCTACCTGGAGCTGTGGAGTCATGCGAGGGGCATGCTCCAGGTTCTTAGTGCTCTCTTACGGCTCGGCGCTTGACTGCTCGACGCAGGGTGAACGTGCCCTGCGCCTGACACCGACCGGAGATCCTCTTGCCTCGATCTGTGCCCCTGCGTCCTGTCTCCCTCGCGCTTGCATGCTTGGTGCTCGCCGTCGTCCTCGCCGCGTGCGGGGGCGGTTCGAGCTCGACCGGCTCGGTCAGCACCCAGGCCGCGCAGGGGCGGCGGGGGTTCGGCGGCTTTGCCGCCGATCCGAAGATCAGGGCATGCCTCCAGAAGCAGGGTGTGACGTTGCCCGCCCGTGGCAACCGGCCGGGCGGCAGCGGGGGGGCGCCGCCCGGCGGGGGGGCTCCGGGCTACGGGCAGCCGCCCGGCAGCGGAGCGCCGCCGCCCGGCGGCCGCCGTCCCGGCCAGGGCTTCGCCCGGTCCCCGAAGCTCCAGAAGGCCCTCAAGGCGTGCGGGGTCACCCTTCCTGCCCCCGGGCAGGGTGGCCCCGCCGGTCCTTCGCAGACGCAGACGACGAGCTGAGCAGCCGATGGCCCCTCGCGCCCACGCCCTCTGGTCCCCGGCGGCGCTCGTGCTCGGGGTGGCCACCGTCCCTGTCGTGGTCATCGCCATCTCGGTGGTGGGCTCACCCGCCGCCGCGACGGTCCGCGAGCAGCTCGTCACCGCCACGCGCGGCGTCGTGCAGACGACGGTCTCCGGCACCGGCAGCCTGAGCCCGGCCAACCAGGCGAACGTCGACTTCGGCACCAGCGGGACGGTGACGATCATCCGCGCGAAGGTCGGTGAGCACGTCAGCGCCGGTGAGGTCCTGGCCGAGATCGACCCCGCCGCGGCCGAGGTGGCCCTCGCCAAGGCCAAGGCGGATCTGCAGTCTGCGCAGGACACGCTCACGAGCGCCGAGACGGCGGCGGCGTCCAGCTCGACCTCCACGACCGCCACCGCCGCGACCACGGCGGCAACGACGGCCAAGGTGGCCCTCCTGGCCATGGCCGCGACTGCGACGCCTCCGGCGACGACCACGTCACCGTCGGCGACACCCGCGCCGCCGACGACGACGACGCCGTCCGCGACACCCCCGACGACGACGACGCCGTCCACGACACCCAAGCCGACGACGACGAAGAAGGCCACGCCACCCAAGAAGACGGCGCCGAAGACGCCCGCGCCGGCAAAGAAGACGACGACGAAGACCGCCGCGCCGAGCGCCGGATCCGGCAGCTCCGGCAGCTCGGGCAAGTCGGGTGGCTCCGGCACCTCGGGCGGCTCGGGCGGTTCCGCGCCCACGATCAGCGTCGCGAGCGCCCAGGCGGCCGTGGACAGCGCCCAGCTCACCCTGCGCAACGCGGAGACCGCGCTGGAGGAGACCAGGCTGCACGCCCCGCTGAGCGGGACGGTCGCGGCCATCAACGGACAGGTCGGCGACAGCGTCGGGGGCGGGTCGTCCTCGTCCTCGTCCTCCTCGGGCGCGAGCGGCGGAGCGGGCGCCGGCGCCGGCGCGGGAGGCGGCGGGTCCGGCAGCTCACCGAGCTCCAGCAGCTCCGGCTTCATCGTCCTGGCGCAGCTGAGCCACTTCAAGATGGACGTCTCGTTGACCGAGTCCGACATCGGCAAGGTCAAGGTCGGCCAGGCGGCGACGGTGACCGTCAATGCTGCCGAGGGTCAGCAGTTCGCGGCGCACGTGACCTCGATCGGCGTCCTGGCGTCCTCCAGTTCGAGCGGGACGAGCAGCGCGGTGAGCTATCCGGTCTCGCTCACCCTCGACCAGACCGCCAGCCAGCTGAAGGCCGGCATGAGCGCCTCGGCCGACATCAGCACCGCGCAGGACAGCGGCGTGTCCGTCCCCACCCAGGCCCTGCAGGGCTCGACGGTCACGGTCGTGCGCAACGGCAAGCGGATCCGCCAGGACGTCCAGACGGGAACCGCCGGCGACTCGAGCACGATCATCACCAGCGGGCTCAGCGCCGGCGATCAGGTGCTCGTCACGTCGACGAGCGCCGCCGCAGGCTCGAGGGCGGCCGGTGGGTCCGCGGCGGGCGCCACCGGCTTGGGCGGCCGGTTCGGCGGCGGCGGGTTCGGCGGAGGCGGCGGGTTCGGCGGCGGCGGCGGGTTCAGGGGAGGCGGCGGGGGGCTCGGCGGCGGCGGAGGCGGAGGGCAAGCGCCGGGCGGCGGCAAGCCATGAGCGGCGCCGCTCGCCCGCGGCCGCCGGTGATCGACATCCGGCGGGCGTCACGCACCTACCGGCCCAGCGAGGACGTGATCGTGCGCGCGCTGGACGACGTGACGCTGAGCATCGCCAACGGCGAGCACGTCGCGATCATGGGCAGCTCGGGAAGCGGCAAGTCGACGCTGATGAACATCATCGGCTGCCTCGACACGCCGACGGCGGGCGAGTACCGGCTCGACGGGATCGACGTGCGTCACATCGCGGAGGACGACCTTTCCGATCTGCGCAACCGCAAGATCGGCTTCATCTTCCAGAGCTTCAACCTCGTCCCGCGCACGTCGGCGCTGTCCAACGTGGAGCTGCCGCTGGCGTACGCGGGCCTCGGGCGCGCCGAGCGCCACCGGCGCGCGGTCGATGCGCTGCAGGCCGTCGGCATGGGCGACCGGATGGAGCACTATCCCTCCGAGCTGTCGGGCGGACAGCAGCAGCGCGTCGCGGTCGCGCGGGCGATCGTCTGCAACCCGTCGCTCATCCTCGCCGACGAGCCGACCGGGAACCTGGACTCCCACTCGACCGCCGACGTGCTGCAGATCCTCGACGACCTCAACGACGACGGCCGCACCGTCGTGCTCATCACGCACGAGGTCGACGTCGCCGCGCGCGCCCGGCGCGTGGTGCGTCTCGGCGACGGGCGCATCCTCGAGGACCGTGTGACGGCGCAGGCGGCGGCGTGAACGCGCGGGAGACGCTTCGCGTCGCGCTGGCCGGGATCTCGGCGAACAAGCTGCGCTCCGGGCTGACGATCCTGGGGCTCACGATCGGGGTCGCGTCGGTGATCATCCTGATCGCCGTGGGCAACGGCTCGAAGCGGGCGGTGCAGGCGGGCATCGATGCCCTTGGCACCAATGTCCTCATCGTCCGCGCGCAGAACGGCCCCGGCGGGCCGGGGTTCTTCCGCGCCGGCGGTGGCGCGGGCGGCGGCGTGACGCTGACCACGAAGGACGCCGCGGCCGTGCAGGACCGCTTCAACGCGCCCGACGTCAAGCTCGCCGCGCCCGCCGTCACCGCCAACTCCACGACGCTCGTCAACGGGTCGGTGACGTACTCGCCCGCCAGCACGCTGGGGACGACAGCGGGCTACCTGCAGGCCCACGACTACAAGGCCGCCTCGGGTCGGCTGCTCACGGCCGACGACGTCAAGCGCCACAGCCGTTCGGTCGTGCTCGGGCCGACCGTCGTGCAGAACCTGTTCAGCGGCCAGGACCCCGTCGGCCAGTCGGTGCGCATCGGCGGGACGACGTTCCAGGTCGTCGGCGTCACGGCCCCCAAGGGCTCCAACGGCTTCCAGGACCAGGACGACGTCGTGCTCGCGCCGCTCACGACCGTGCAGGACGCGATCACGGGGTACGGGTCGGTCGACTCGATCACCGTCCAGGCGACGTCCGGCGGCGCGCTCGACGCGGCGCAGGCGGAGGTCACGTCGATCCTCCTGCAGCGCCACCACGTCAGCGACCCCACCAACCCTGGCTTCCAGGTCACGAACCAGGCGTCCGTCCGCGCGGTGTCCGATCAGAGCACCAGCGTCTTCACCACGCTGCTCGGTGCGGTCGCCGCCATCTCGCTCCTCGTCGGCGGGATCGGCGTGATGAACATCATGCTCGTCAGCGTCACCGAGCGCACGCGGGAGATCGGCATCCGCAAGGCCATCGGCGCGCGTCGCTCCGACATCCTCAACCAGTTCCTGACCGAGGCCGTGCTCGTGTCGGTCTTCGGCGGCATCGTCGGCGTGATCGCCGGCATCGCCGGGAGCCAGTTCCGCATCGCGGGGGTGACGCCGGCGATCGCGCTCTACTCGGTCTTCCTCGCCTTTGGCGCCGCCGTCCTGTCGGGGCTGTTCTTCGGCACCTACCCGGCGGTCCGCGCGGCCCGCCTCAGCCCCATCGAGGCGCTGCGCTTCGAATGAGCCAGCCCGACGCCCCCCACCAGGAGATCCACCATGCCTGAGCCGACGACCGCCGTCCGCGAGCCCGCCGACGAGGAGGAGTGGTACGACCCGGGCGACGAGCTGCCGCCCCGCCCGCGCAGACGGCTGGTCACCCCCCTCACCGGGGCGCTGGCCGCCGTGCTGCTCGCCGGCCTGGGCTTCATCGGAGGCGTCGAGATCCAGAAGCACCAGGGCGGGACGGCGAGCGCGGCCGGTGGTCCCCTCGCGGCAGCGGGGGCTGGGGCGGGGGCTGGGGCGGGACCCGGCGGTGCCGGCGGGTTCCGGGCGGCGGGAGCCGCGGGGGGCGGCCCGCCAGGCGCCGCCGGCGGTGGCGGCGCCGGGGCGCCCACGGTCGGGACGGTGTCGAGCGCGAACGGCGGCGTGCTCTACGTCAAGGACTCCTCGGGCACCACCGTGCGCGTGCGGACCACCAACACGTCGAAGATCGTCCGCACCGCGGGCAGCACCGTGCGGGCCGTCCATCCGGGGGACACCGTGGTCGTCCAGGGCTCGACCGCGAAGGACGGAACCGTCACGGCGACGCGCGTGTCCGCCACGGCGGCCGGGGCGGGCGGCGGCTTCGGAGGGGCCGGCGGTTTCGGGCGCGGCGGCTTCGGGGGCGGCGGCGGCTTTCCCGGAGGCGGCCAGGCCGCCGCCCCGAAGGGCGGCGGCTAGTTCGTGGTGCCGGTGGACCGCTTCTTCGACGCCTTCTTCGCCGGCTTGGCCGGCGTCGCGGGCGCGTTGGCCTGGGCGTCGGTCAGCGGGTCGAGGACCAGGAAGCCGCGGTTCTCGGTGTTGCCCGGCGTCAGCGTGTAGCTGAATTGCTTGGGCGACGTGATCTGATCGACGAGCGTGGCGTCCGGCGACAGCGTCACGTTGCGCACCGTCGGGACGCGCGCGGCGAGCGACTGCGTCAACGGACGGTGCATCTCGGGCTCGACGTCGCCCCTGCGGAAGAACACCGCCTGGTTCGGCTTCTGGCCCGGCGGCGGCGGCATGAACACCACGACCTGGTTGACGTCGGCGAGGTAGCGGAAGCTGTAGAGCGCGAGCTCGAGTGCCTCGCGGCGCAGCAGCAGGTGGCGCTCGCGCGAGGGCTTGCCCTGGATGATCGAGCAGTAGGGCCCCAGGCCGCAGAGCCGGTAGATCAGCCCGCCGTCGGCGAAGACGCGGATGGCGCCGCCCGCGGCGGCCGTCTCGCGGATCGCGACGGAGAGCGGGACGCCCTCGATCTGCAGCGGGCTGGCCTCCACCGACACGAGCTGCCGGCCGCTCGTGAAGCGGTACTGGGGGCTGACGTGGTCGGCGATCTCGGTGGCGCCCGTGTTGCCGCCGGTGTCGGGGTGCCAGCTCGACCAGTCCTTGGCGGGCCCGCCTGACTTCCCGGGGTCCACGACGATGAGCACGAGGGCGGCCACGGCGGCGGCGCCGAACGCCAGCAGGGCGCCGGTGAGGAAGTGGAAGCGCGGCGCGTACTGCGAGCCGCCGACGGGCGGCCGGGCGGCGCCCACGCCGGCCGACGCCCGGCGCTCGGGCAGCAGCGAGCCGCCGG
>JAOPZW010000376.1 GCA_025963905.1 Solirubrobacterales bacterium
ATCGGGAGAGGCCGGGCCGGGGTAGGCGGCCGCCTCGGGGCTCGTCAGCGGATCGCCGTGCGGCGGGGCGGGATCGACCGGCTCGGCATGCGGCTCCGCCGGCGGGAGCGGCTCCCGGTGCTCCGGCATGAGCGGGTCGCCGTGCGGAGCGGGGTGTTCGGGCGGCGCGGGCACCGCGCGCGGCTCCTCTGGCTCCGAGCCGAAGACCGACGCGTACTGGTCCTCGCGCGAAGGCGCCGGCGGCGGGATCGGCGCCGGCTGCGCCTCGTCCTGCGCCGGCAGCCCCGGCGTCGGCACCGCAGTGAACGCCGGCGGCCCCTGGCCGGCGACCGCGGCGAGGTCCGCCCCGAGGCGACCCGCGAACTCGGCCAGCAGGCGCCCGAGGAGCTCGTCGCCGGCCACCGGATCCTCGAGGTGCCCGTCGAGTGTCACGTCGGCAGCGACGTCGACGACGGTCCCCGCGCCGTCGTGCCGCGCGGTGCACAGCAGGCTCGCCCGGACGCTGCCCACGCCGTCACGATCGGCGCCCTTCACGCTGATCGTCACCGAGTGCGCGGCAGGATCCAGCGAGTCGAGCTTCATCACGCCGTCATGAACGCTCGCGGGCCCCGCCCCCTCCAACGAGAGCGTCCCCACAAACGCTCCGTCGTCCATGCGATCGGTGATCCGCGCCCCCGCAAGGCAGCCGGCCACCCGCTCGATGTCCACGAGCGCCGCCCACACCTCCTCGACGGGCGCAGCGACGGAGAAGGATTGCTCGAGCTTCATGCGCGCAGGACCTCAGCTCTTCGGTGTCGGGTATCGCCGGGTACCGATGACCCGTCGCACTGACGAGCCTCTCAGGCGCACCGGATGGTCCCATGCCGAGGGCCGGAGCGGCGCCTTCTTCTCGACCGGAGCGGTTGGGCGAAACCAGCGCGGACCTCTCGGCCTCATCCAACGTGCGACAACGACGGTCCGTCCATCCTGCGCTCTAACAGCGACCATCGCGGTGACGCGCTGAGCTTGACGCGCGAAGTGCGACGGTTACTTCGAGAATGTGGCGGTCGTCGTGAACCCGGTGCTCGCTGCGGTGAGCGTGTTCGTCCAGGACTGTCCGTTGCCGCCGGTGAACTTCACGAAGTTTGAGGAAGTCGCGGGTCCCGTCGCGGGCATCGTCAGCGTCGCCGGGCTGGCCGGTGTGATGCTGCCGTTGCCGAGGCCGCTCTTGGTGACGGTGACGTCGTGGCCGGCGCCGACACTGGAGACGATGTTGCCGGCGCTGTCAGTGATGCTGACGTTCGCGGTCCAGGTGTTTTGGTTGCCGAAGCCGCTGCTGTAGGTGCATGTGAAGTAGCAGGGGTTAGGGGACGGCGTGCCTAGCGAGCTCGTCGAGTTCGGGGTCCAAGCCAGCTTCGCCGCAGACCCGACATTCACGGTCACAGAGAGCGGGCTGGCGTTGTTGTTGATCGATCCGTCGCTCACGGTCACGCTAGCGGTCTCTGCCTTGTACAGCGTCATCACGCCATTGTTCGAGCCGGAGACCTGGGCGACGCCGTTGGTGAAGGTAATCGTCTCGGCGGTCCCGAAGGCGACCGCGGTGCCGGTCTTGCTGGTGACGGTGGGCTTCGTCGTGCTATCGGGGGCCGTGCCGGCGCCGCCGAAGGTCAGGGTCGCGTCGAGCGTGTAGCCGGTGGCCGTGTTGCCGCCGGCATCGACTGCGGTGATCGTGAGGCTGGTCGTCCCGCCGGCGGTGAGGGTCGTCGCCGAGGCGCTGAGCACCAACCTCGTGGCCGAGCCGGCTCCCACGTTGAAGGCGCTGCTCACGTCAGAGGTGAGCCCCGACCGGGCGGCGGTGAGCGTGTATCCGGTGCCCGACTTGTCGATTTTGCATCCCCCGAAACTCGCGACGCCGCTGGTTGCGCTGAGCGGGTTCGTCGTGCAGGTAAGCGCGGCGCCGCTCGTACCGGTGCCGGACGTGATCGACAGGGTGACGACGCCATTGTCAGTCGTGACGGTGTTGCCGAACTGATCCTGAACCGTGACCACAGGCTGTGTCGCGAAGGCGATGCCACCGGTGATAGTCGGAGCCCCGGCCGGTGAGGTCGTGAACGCGAGCCGGTTGGCCGAAGCCGGACTGACCGTGAACGAGGTGCTGGTCGCGTTCGCCAGCGTCGGGCTGCCGGCCGCAGCCGCCGCCTGCAACGTCTTGATCCCCGCCGCGTCGATCCGCAGACTCGTGAACGTCACCGTCCCGTTCCCCGCCGCCGTACCGATATCGAGCATCGCCGTCCCCTGCAACGGCCCCGCCCCCGAGGCAATCGAGACCGTCACATTGCGACTCGCACCGAGACCGACCGTCGAGTCGTTGCCGAAGCTGTCCTGCGTCTTCACGACCGGCTGCTGACCAAACGCCGCCCCCGCCGTCGCCGAACCAGGCTGCGTCGAGAACGCCAGCGCAGACGCCGCCGCCGGACTGACCGTGAAGGAGTTGCTGGTCGCGTTCGCCAGCGTCGGGCTGCCGGCCGCGGCCGCCGCCTGTAGCGTCTTCCCCCCAGCAGTGTCGATCCGCAGGCTCGTGAACGTCACCGTCCCGTTACCCGCCGCCGTTCCGATATCGAGCGTCGCCGTGCCCTGCAACGTGCCCGTCCCCGAGGCGATCGAGACCGTCACGGTCCGATTGGCGCCGAGGCCGACCGTCGAGTTGTTGCCGAAGCTGTCCTGCGTCCTGACCACCGGCTGCTGACCAAACGCCGACCCCGCCGTCGCCGAACCAGGCTGCGTCGAGAACGCCAGCGCAGACGCCGCCGCCGGACTGACCGTGAACTGGCTCGACGAACCCGTCTTCAACGCAGGGGTCGTGTCGGTCACGGTGAGCGTCGTCGTCGTCGAGGCCTTGTACAGCGTGATGCTCACCGTCGCCTGACCGGACCCGTCGAAGTTGAGGTCGCTCTGACCGACCGAGCAGGAGCCGCCGGGAGCCGGATAGGCCGGCGCCGTGTTGTTCGGGCTGTTCGCCGGCCCCGAGAACGTCACGCACTTCGTCGCCGAGATCCAACCGCTCGCGGCGTTCCCCCAGGTGTCGATCGCCTTGATGCTCTCGCTGAACGACTGGCCCACGGTCTGCGTCGCGGGCGTCGCCACCGTGAAGCCGTTCAACGCGGCCGGGCTCACGGTGACCGACAGGACCGTGCTGCTGATCGAACCGGCGCCGACGACGATGCTCGCGGTCTCCGCCTTGTAGAGCCTCATGACGCCGTTGGCGGAGCCGGCGGTGGTCGCGACGCCGTTGCTGAACGTGATCGTCGTCGCGGTTCCGAAGATTACGGCGACCCCGGTCTTGTCGGTGACCGTCGGGTGCGTGCCATCCGCGGCGTCGCCCGCGCCACTGAAGGTGAGGCTCTTATCGCCGCCGTAGGAGGTGATCGTGTTGTTGCTCAGGTCCTTGGCCGTGATCGTCAGCGCGCCGCCAATGCCGGCCGTCGGCGTCGTCGTCGATGCGGTCAACGCGAAGTGGTCGAGGACTGGGTTCGTGACGGTGGCCGATCCGCTGGCAATGCTCTGCGCCGTCCAGCTCCGATAGACCGCAGTCACCTTGTAGGTGTACGTGCCGGGCGCGACGCCGCTGTCGGTGCACGTGATGGTCCCGGACGTGTGCCCAATGTACGTCCCGGGGGTCGCGGGATCGGTGCCGCATGCCGCGGCCGGCGAAGACGTGCCGCTGTAGCGCTGGACGTAGTAGCCCTGCGCGGGCGTTCCGGTGCTGAGCGTCGACCCCGTCCACGAGACGTGAGCGAGGTTCGTCCCGCCGGTGGCCTCGACGTTGGTCGGAGCGTTCAGCGTTGCGACGCTGCCCGAGGCGCTGCCGGCGCCCGCGGTCGTCCAGTACGCAAACGCGACCGCTGACACCCCAAGGATGGCGAGCACGGGCACGAAGATCTTGAGGAGGCGCTGGCGGGTCACTTTGTTGCGCTCCCGCTGTAGCGGAGGGTGATCGTGGCGTTGCGGCAGACGTCCTGGTTAAGGGGCAGGTCGAGCATCTCGACTTGCGGCCACTTCAAGGAGCTCGCGACGAGCGCGCTGAGCTGCGAGGTCCCCGGGTGGAGGATGACCGGGTACGCGCCGGTGAATTGCGTGATCTTGAAGTTCTGAGTACCGCTGCAGCTCGGCTTGCTCGTGCCCTCGGCGACCTCGACGGCCAGATTGGTGATCAGAAGGTCGAAGTTCGATGGGTTGGTCAGCTTGAGATCGAGCGGGACCTTGGTCCCCGGCGCCAGGAGAGTGCTGAGGTCCCCGGCGATGAGGA
>JAOPZW010000477.1 GCA_025963905.1 Solirubrobacterales bacterium
CGACCGGCCGCCTGGCCGACGAGGCGATGGAGCGCGTCTTCGCGACCCTCGACGACTACCGCCGGGCGATCGACGCCCACGGCGCGGGGCCCAACATCGCGGTGCTGACCAGCGCCGTCCGCGACGCGGCCAACGGCCCCGAGTTCACCCGGCGGGTGCGCGAGCGCTACGACCTCGACGCCCACACGATCCCCGGCGAGCAGGAGGCGCGCCTCACCTTCATGGGCGCCACCAGCGAGCGCGACGACCAGGCCCGCGACGGCGACCCGCTGGTCGTCATCGACGTCGGCGGCGGCTCGACGGAGTTCATCGTCGGCAGCGGGCGCGACGTCGCCTTCCACGTCTCCACGCAGGCCGGCGTCGTGCGCCAGAGCGAGCGCCACATCGCCTCGGACCCACCGCGACCCGAGGAGCTCGAGGAGCTCGCCGCCGACGCCCGCCGGATCATCGCCGCCGGCGTCCCCGCCGGGGTGCGCGAAGGCGTCACCCACGCGATCGCCGTGGCCGGCACCGCCACCTCGCTCGGCGCGATCGACCTCGAGCTCGACCCCTACGACCCCGAGCGCGTCCACGGCCACCGCGTGAGCATCGAGCGCGCCGAGGAGCTGCTGCACCGCCTGGCCGCGATGACCGACGACGAGCGCCGCCACGTGACGGGCCTGCACCCCGACCGCGCGCCCACGATCGTCGCCGGCGCAGTGCTCCTCATCGAGGCGCTTCGGGCCTTCGAACTCGGCGCATTCGAGGTCTCCGAGCATGACATCCTGCGGGGCGCGGCTCTGCAGCTTGCGAGCGTTTCGCGCAGCGACTGATTGCACCGGTTTCTTCCGTCATCACTTCTGGTGTGCGGCGTAGCCGAATGTTCTATGTGCACCCCCTCGGCGCGTAGTGAGAATCGTTCAGCTGGCAAAGGGGGTGCTCGAAGCCGAGTTGGCGTGATCGCCTCCGATGTCCGCGTCATAGGTTCGAGCGAAGCCGCATCGAATCGGCGCCTCCCGCCGCTCGAACCGCACAGAAACGGTCTCTGGCAAGGCACGTACCCCTGCCCGTCCTGTCGGGACCAAGTTTGGAAGCCGCCCCTCGGGGCGGCTTCCGGCGTTTCGGGATCAGGCCGCGTCGCGGACGAGGTCGACGTACGCCAGCCCCGGCCCCACCGAGCGCTCCCCGACCCACCGGAACCCGAGCCGCTCGTAGAGCGCCAGCGCCGGCGCGTTGGCCGCCGCCGTGCCGGCGTGCACGGCCCGCCCGTCCGCCCGCGCCAGCACCCGCTGCACGAGCGCGGTCCCGACGCCGCGCCGCATCGCGTCCGGGTGAACCATGAGCCGCGCGATCAGCAGCGCCTCGCCGGCGTCCTCCACCCCGACCGCGCCGACGAGCTCGCCCGCCTCCTCGCACAGCCACACGTCCTCCCCGCACGCCTGCAGCTCCTCCACCGACTCGCGCAGCGGCGGCAGGGCGGCGAAGCCGACCAGCCGCGCCTCGCGCTCGTAGGCGACGCGCTGCAGCGCGAGGAGGCGCTCGGCCTCCGAGCGGCGGTCCAGCTGCGCCCTACGCCAGGTTCGACTTGCGGGGATAGACGACCGTCGGATCGGTCAGCACGTTCACCAGCGCCGGCCTGCCCGACTCGAACGCGCGCGCCAGCGCCGGCTTGACGTCGGCGGGCCGGTCGACGAGCTCGCCGTGGCCGCCCAGCGCCTCGACGACCTGGTCGTAGCGCGTGCCGGGCCGCAGGTCGGCGGCGACGGAGTAGCCGTAGAGGAACTCCATCGGGTGCTTCTCCAGCGCCCAGATGCCGTTGTTGCCCATCACCCCGACGACGTTCACGCCATGGCGGGCCAGCGTGTCGAACTCCATCCCGCTGAAGCCGAACGCGCCGTCGCCCAGCAGCAGGACGACCTGGCGGTCGGGGTGCGCGAGCTTGGCCGCCAGCGCGTAGCCCGGCCCGCAGCCCAAGCAGCCGAACGGCCCGGGGTCGAGCCAGCAGCCGGGCTCGTAGGAGTCGATGACGCGCCCGGCGTAGGAGACGTAGTCGCCGCCGTCGCCGATGACGATCGCGTTGCGGTCGAGCATCTCGCCGAGCTCCTTGTACAGGCGCATCGGGTGCAGCGGCCCGCGGTCGTCGTCGAGCTCGGCGCGCTCGGCCGCGCGCTTCTCGTCCTCGGCGGCGCGCAGGTCGCGCACCCACGCACTCGAGTCGGTGCCGCCCGCCGCGCCCGTGCGCAGGGCGTCGAGGATCGCGCTCAGCCCGCCGTAGAGCTCGGCGGCCACCCTGCGCGGGTGGTCGCGCAGCGGCTCGGCGCGATCGATGACGACGATCTCGGTGTCCTCGCCGATCGACTGGCCGAAGCCCAGGCGGAAGTCCATCGGCACCCCGACGACGAGCGCGACGTCGGCGCCCTTGAGGCCGTTGCCGCGCGCCCGGGAGAAGAAGAGCTCGTGGTCGGCCGGGACGCAGCCGCGCGCCAGGCCGTTGAGGAAGACCGGGATGCGCAGCTCCTGCGCAAGCTCCAGCAGCGCTTGCTCGCCGTGACCCCAGTAGAGGTTCGTGCCGGCCATGATCACCGGGCGCTCGGCGTCGCGTAGCAGCGCCACCGCGCGCTCGAGCGCGGCGCCGTCGGGCGCAGGCCCGCGCGCCGCGTCGGGCAGCTGCGCGCCGCTCTCGGGCTCCTCCGCCTCCATGAACACGTAGTCCAGCGGGAAGTCCACGAACGCCGGGCCGGAGTGCGGCGTCATCGCGGTGATGAGCGCCTCGTCCACCAGCCCGGGGATCTCCGCCGTGCTCTCGGCGGTCGCCGCGAGCTTGGTCAGCGGGCGCACGAACGGCACGTGGTCGATCTCCTGCAGCGAGCCCTGTCCCCAGCGCATTGCCGGGGCGCGCCCGCCGAGCACGACGATCGGGCTGTTGTTCTGCTGCGCCGAGGCCATCGCGCTCATCCCGTTGGTCACGCCCGGGCCGGCGGTGAGCGCCGCGACGCCGGGGCGGCGGGTGACCTTCGCCCAGCCTTCGGCGGCGAAGGTGGCGGCCGACTCGTGACGCACGTCGACGATGTCGATGCCCTCTTCCCGGCAGCCGTCGAAGATCGAGAACAGGTGCCCACCCGACAGCGTGAAGAGCTTCGTCACCCCGTGGGCCTTGAGGCGCCGCGCGACCAGGCGCCCGCCGTGGAGTCGCGTGGACTGCTCGGTGTCTGTGCTCATCGGCGGCACGATATCGACGTTCACCGGCGATCCGTCGAACGTTCACATGGCAGGCGCGCCACGCGGCACCATGGCGTCATGACGCTTCCCGCGACCCCCATGGGACCCCCCGCGCCGAACGCCCCCTGCGGCTACGCGCTGCCCGACCTCGCCGACCTTGTGGCCGAGCTCGGCGCCTCCTATCCGATGCTCGCCTACACGCTCCTCGACGACGAGGCCTTCGACGAGGAGAGCGCGCTCGATCCGGTGATCCTGGCAGGGCTGCTGCACCCTTAATCCCCCGGTTCAGCCCCACCCGCGACCAGAGGGAGATCCTCATGGACAACGCCACCGTCGTCGACCGGATCAACGAGGAGGCGTTCAACGGCGGTGATGTCGACGTCCTCGACGAGCTCGTCGCCGACGACTTCGTCGAGCACGATCCGATGCCCGGGACGGCACCCGACCGCGAGGGCTTGAAGGCGATGATCCGTGGCCTGCATCAGGCCTTCCCCGACTTCCACACGGAGATCGAGGACCAGATCGTCGCCGGCGACAAGGTTGTCGAACGCTGGTCGTGCACCGGGACCCAGGAGGGTGAGTTCATGGGCATCCCGGCCACCAACCGCCACGTCGAGATCCATGGCATGGACATCTCGCGCCTGGCGGACGGCCGCCTGGTCGAGCACTGGACCCAGCTCGACATGGTGTCGATGCTCCAGCAGCTCGGGGTGATGCAGGCGGAGATGCCGGCGTGACAACGCACCGGTGGCGGGCGCCCGGCGTCGACGCGACGCCGGGCGCTCGCCCCAACCGGGCGGGCCACGCCGGCGGATGCCTCACTTCAGGCAGCTCACGGACACGATCAACTGCTGGCTCGCGCCGGAGCGGCTCGTCCGCACCCGCACCGTCCAGCCGCTGGTGCCATCGGCGTGCGTGGCGATCACGTCCACGTCTCGTGTGTGGCCCGCGCCGGTGATGTCGTAGCCGCCCGAGATGGCGCTGTAGCCCGCGGGGCAGGTTGTTGAAGCGGACGCGTTGCCGTCCCGGCCGAGGCGGACGGCCCGGCCCGACGCGTGCGTGACCGACGCGGCGGCGTCCCCCCCGGCCGGACCCGTCGAACCGGCCGGACCCGCCGGACCGCCGGGACCGGCGGCTCCCTGGGGGCCGGTGTCACCCTTCAGCCCGGCGGGCCCCACCGGACCCACCGTGCTCGCGCCCCCGTCGAGCAGCAGGCAGCCGCGGCAACCCACCGCGTAGCCGTTCGGGGCGGTGACGATGACGTCCCGCGGGCCGGCAGCGGCGTCGGACGCCGGAGTGACGGTCGCGTCGATGCGCTGCTCGGTGGTCGAGCCCGGCGCGGCGACCGCCACACCGCTGCCACTCACCGAGACCGTCGCGTCCTTCAGCCCCTGTCCGAAGACCGTCACGCGCTGCGGTCCACCGCCGGGCGCCAGCCCCACGGGAGAGACCGCCGTGATGCTGGGCCGACGCTCGGGACATGGACGATCGAACACCACGTCCGAGCCGGTGAGCGGGCCCGTGTCGGCGTTCACGTTGTTGATCGACCAGATCATGGGCAGGCTGGTTGCGCTGATCGACGTGTCGAACGTTCCGTTGCCCGGGATGAATTGGTTGGGCTGGGAACGGTCGTACGGGTTGGGCTGGAAGAGGCTGAGGTCGCCGGCAGGGATGTTCTCGATGGCGACGCCCGTGTTGTCGTAGCCGAAGCGCGGCATGGCCACTCCCGACTGCGCGTCGTACGTCATGCAGACGAGCCCGGTGGGGACGGTGTTGGCGGTTGCGAGCGCGTCGGCGGAGGCGGCCGCTGACAGCGTGAGCGCGGCGACCGCGGCGAGCGCGATGCGGGAAGGCCGGGACGTGCCTCATGCTTCGCTCCTTGAAGGCTTGGGGCGGCGGATCTTAGGAGGGGTCCGGTCCGGTCGGACATCGGCGGCGGAGGGCCATCGCCGCGTGCACGTGCGGCGGCGACGACGAGCGGCCGGGAGCCCTCGCTGAGCGGTCGGGAGCGTCGCCCCGGCGGTCGCACACCCGTCCAGTTCCTGGTCCGGACGCCGAAGCGGGGCGTCCCGTCCGTCGATCAGGGACGGGTCCCCAGGAAGGAAGGCGAAATGACCCCCCGCTCGTTCGTCCCGCTCGCTGCTGCACTCGCCCTCGCGCTGTCCCCCGCGTCCGCGCTCGCCAAGGGCGAGCCCGTCACCGCCCAGGTCGTGGGCTCGCCCTACGTCGCCGGCGCGAGCTCGGTCGTCCCCGTCGTCCTGTCGAGCAAGAGCGCCCGCGCGGCGCACCTGCGCTCGCCGCTGGGCGTCTTCGTCGTCTCCCGGACGGCGGGGATCGCCGCGCCGGCGGCCACGGTGGTTCGCCCCGGCGGACTGCGCGTCGGCGACGCGCTGAAGGCGACGGTGAGCATCGGCAGCTCGACGCGCAGCTCCTTCTACCCGCGCATGAGCGCCTCGGGCCTGCGCATCACCAAGCGCTCGTCGCAGCCGTCCACCGCCGAGATCGAGGCGATCCTCCAGCAGCACGCCAAGCAGCTGGCGGCGCTGGCGGCCTCGCTCGACGACCTCTCCGCCTTCACCCGGCGCGGCTTCGCCGACGTCGACGCCCGCCTGGCGGCCCTGCAGTC
>JAOPZW010000507.1 GCA_025963905.1 Solirubrobacterales bacterium
ACCGGCACCGCGCCGGCGCCGGCGCAGGCCGCGGCGGACTGCGCGCGGGCAGGCGCGGGGACGGCGAACGGCAGCACGGCGGCGCACAGCGCCGTCACCCACAGGCGTCGCACCACGGACACACACACCTCGAGAGTCGAGCCCGACCGCGAGCCTTCCTGTCACGATCCGGCGAGTTGTTTCCGGGCCAGGCATCCCCGTTACGGGGTAGGCCGATGTACGTCTCGGCACATGTTCGATCCGGCGCCGGCGCATGGACCCGATGTAGGGCGCCCGCCATGGCGTTTCATCCCGGATGCACCTGGGCAGCCAGGCGCGAGGGGTTCAACCTGATGCGCATGACCTTCTTCATCACCGGGATCACGGGCTTCGTCGGCGCCGAAGTCGCCGTTCGCCTGATCCAGAGCGGGCATGAGGTCCACGGCCTGATCCGCGCCCGAGACCTCGACGAGGCCCACGAGCGGCTCCACGACACCTTCCGCTCGCGCTACGAGTCGACCGCCGACGAGCTGGCGCTCCTCAACCCGGTGCTGGGCGACGTCACCGCACCGGATCTCGGCCTTTCGGACCTGGACCACCGGCGGCTGATCAGCCGGGTCACCCACGTCGTGCACTGCGCGGCGACGGTGAACTTCGACGTGCCGATGCTCGAGGCGCTGCGCGTCAACACGGTCGGCACGCGGCACGTGCTGGACGTGAGCCGCGCGATCGCCGACGGCGGCCGGCTCGAGCGCGTCGTCCACGTGTCGACCGCCTACGTCGCGGGCGCGACGGTCGGGCCGTTCCACGAGGACGACCTCGATCGCGGGCAGGAGTTCCGCAATCCGTACGAGCGGTCGAAGTACGAGGGCGAGCGCCTCGTCGCCGACGCCGAGGACCTGCCCACCGTCGTCGCGCGGCCGTCGATCGTCGTCGGCGACTCGCAGACCGGCTGGACTCCGTCCTTCAACGTCATCTACGGGCCCCTGCGCGCGTTCGACAAGGGACTCGTGACGTCGCTGCCGCTCGCGCTGGACGGACTGCTGGACATCGTCCCGGTCGACTACGTCGCCGACGCCCTGGTGGCGCTCGCCGAGGGCGGCGTCGCGGGCGAGCGCTACCACCTCGTCGCCGGGAACCGCGCGACCACCAACGGCGACCTCCTGGACCTCGCGTGCCGCACGCTGCGACGCGCGCGACCCGTCGTCACCCTTCCCGGCGACGGCGACTTCGCTCCGGTGCTCACCGCCTACGCGCCGTACTTCACCGTCCGCGCGCCGTTCGACGACCGCCGCGCCCGCCGGCTGCTCGAGCCCCAGGGCGTCAGCGCGCCGGCGATCGACGGCTACTTCGAACGGCTCATGGCCTTCGCCCGCGCCACGCGCTGGGGACGGCTGCCGCTCAGCCGGCCCGAGGCCGCGCGAGCGCTCGCCGAGCGCGCCGCCTGACCCCCGACGAGGCGGCGCAACGCCGCGTCCTACTCGCCGCGCGAGGCCGCCGCCGGCGAGAGGTGGAGAGCGTTTTCGCGACCACCGAATCGATGCGCCGGAGCCGTTGTTATGGTGCGCGAAGCCGAGTCCCGCACGCCTCCGTGGCGGCGGGAGCGGGGGAACCACTGGGGACGGCGGCGGACCGCCGGACCCGGGGCGAATCGCCGTGATGTCACGGCGTAGCGCGTCGGCGCGAGCCCGTCAGCTCACCTCGTAGGCGAACGAATCCAAGTCGAGAACGAGGGAGCGCGAAGGATGAGCGCAGTGCGCAACAGCGTGGGCATGCCCCTGCCCGCGGACGACGGCTGGGCGATCTTGGCCGAGCCTCCGGGAGTGCGGGATCTCGGCGTCGTGGACTACTGGCAGGTCTCGCTGGAGCGGTCAGTGCGACGACGCAACGCTCCGCGGCGCGGGCGGCTGATCGCGGCCGGGGGCGCCCCGCTGTCGGTCGCCCTGACCGCCATGGCGATCGGCGGGGCGGCCACCGCCGCTGCGGCCACGTCGGGCGACCTCAACCTCGACCGCGGCGCGACCGGCTCGAGCGTGCGGACCCTCCAGCAGGCGCTCGGCGTGACGGTCGACGGCGTGTTCGGCCCCCGGACCGAGCAGGCGGTCAGGGCCTACCAGGCCAGCCACGGCCTGCCGTCGACCGGCCACGTGGGCCCGCTGACCACCAACGCGCTGGGGCTGAGCGGGGGCGCGGCGGCGGTCCGCTCCACCCCCGGCACCGGGGCCGACTCGACGGGCGCGACGGGCAACGGCGACGCGAACGGGAGCGCCGGCGCAGACGCCGGCGGCCTCTCCCCCAGCCAGGTGCAGGCGATGCAGCGCGCACTCGGGGTCAGCGCGGACGGCGTGATCGGCCCGCAGACGAAGGCCGCCCTGCGCGCCTTCGAGACCCAGCACGGCCTGGCCGCCGACGGGGTGCCCGGCCCCCAGGTCCTGCAGGCGCTCGGCATCTCAACGGCCCCGGGTGGCGACCCGTCGGCCACCCCTGCGCCCGTCCCGGCAGCGCCCTCGGGCGTCCAGGCGGCCGTCGCCAGCGCCCTCACGAAGGTCGGCTCCCCCTACCGCGCGGCCGCCGCAGGCCCGAGCGCGTTCGACTGCTCGGGCCTGGTGTCGTGGGCGCTGAGCCAGGCGGGCATCAGCGTGCCCCGCTCGAGCTTCGCCCAGTTCGGCGTCGGTACCGCCGTGCCGAAGGGCTCGATCCAGGCCGGCGACCTGGTGTTCTTCGACACCGCCGGATCGGGCGCTTCGGACGTCGGCCTCGCGACGAGCCCGACGACCGCTGTGTCGGCCACGACGCACGGCGTCATGACGCACCCGATCTCGACGGGGTACTGGGGCGCGCACTACGTGGGCGCGCGGCGGATCGCCTAGCGGCGGCGTTCGGTCAGGCGACGACGACGTTCCACGGCACGATCCGCCGCGACGCGACGAGGCCGGCCCCGACGTAGGGGTCGGCCTCGGCGAACGCCTCGACCTCGGCCGGGTCCTCGACGCGGAAGACGAGCACGCCGCCCTCCGGCGGGACGCCGATCGCACCGCCCGCCACCAGACGCCCTTCGTCGCGCCAGCGCCCGAGGTGGGCGAGGTGCGCCTCGCGATGGGGACCGCGCCGTTCGGCGATGTCCTCGACGTAGTCGTAGAACAGGATGTGGTGCAGGCCGGCGGTGAGCATCGGGGCAGGCTACCGGCGGCCGGTGGTCAACCCACCAGGCGCTTGCGCAGCATCTCCTTGCCCTGCTCGGCGCCCTTGCGGCTCTCACCCTGCGCACGGCGGAAGAACTCGGCGAGCTCGGTGTCGCCGTCGCGCTCGGCGTCCTTGCTGTACATCTCGAGGCGCAGGACGTTGCTCAGGCACTGCTCGACGAACCAGATGATGTCGTAGTCCTTGTCCTTCGTGCCGGTGATCTGGCCGGTCTCGGTCTCGCTGGCCATGCTGCCCTCCTGAGAGACGTTGGCGTACACCCTGGGCGCTACCCCGCTCCGGAAGGCCCGACACGCAGCCCGGCTCCGACCGTCAGTGCGGACCGCCCCGGGACACCTCAGGGGTGTCCCGGGGGCGGCGCCGGTGGGGGTGGCGGGGTGGAACGCTTGCCGGAGACGAGGTCGGCGACGCGGCTCTTGAGCCGGTCGAGGATCGACTGGCGCTGCTGCTCGGTGATCCGCTTGTCGGCCACCGCCTGGTCGAGGCGGGACTGGGCCGCGTCGACGAGCGCCTGCTCGAGCCCGGCGACGTCCTTGCCCTGGGCCTTGGCGACGTCGGCGAGCGACTTGCCTGAGGCCAGCTGGTCGCGGAGGGCGGCGGCGTCGAGCCCGAGGTACTTCGCCGCCGCGTCGGGTCCGGCGAAGAGCAGGCCGCGGCCGGGTCCGAACCGCCCCGGGTGGGCGAACCCGAGCCGCCGGCCGCCGCCGATGAGCGGCAGCCCGCCGCCGTCCTTGAGCCGCTGCTTCATGGCGTCGGCCTGCGGCCTGGTGAGCCGTCCGGCCGCCACGGCCTTGTCGAGCTGATCGGACGCGGCGCCCTGAAGGGCGGCCTGCAGGTCGCTGGGGGCCACGTTCAGGCGCTTGGCCACGTCGTCGAGGAGCGCCTTGCGGTCGGTCGCTCCGGGGTCCTTGGTGGTGGCGTACGCGATGCCGCCGCCGGCCAGCGCGGTGAGGCCCACCGCGCCGACTGCCACCCTGCGCTTGAGCATGCGGTGCACAGATGCTCCTTCGTCCGGGGAACGCGGCCGATGTCACCACCGCGGCGTGAGAAGACCGTAAGAATCGCCCGGGGGCAGGCTTCTCACGGCGCGGGCCGCCGCCGGGCTACGGTTACGCGGTGCCTCGCCTCGGCCCTCTCGCCAGCCGCAGCCTGTCGGCGTGGGGCCGGCTCGTCGCCGCGTCGGCCTTCGTGCTCGCCGGGCTCGGCGTCGTGGTCGGGGCGTGGTGGGCCACGTCGAGCGAGGATCGGGTGACCTCCTATGTGGTCAGCGGCTCGCTGAACGGCGTCCTGCTGGACCTCGGCGACGCCGACGCCGACATCATGGGCGGGGGCGAAGGACGTCCGGTGCGCGTCCAGTACACGGACTCCTTCGCCTTCGGCCACGCGCCGATCGTGCGCCGGGACGTCGGCGGCGGCGTGCTGAGCATCCGCGCTCGCTGCCCCAAGATCGTGCTCGGCATCTGCTCCTCGCGCTACCGCGTGACGGTTCCCGACAACGTTCCCGTGACCGTGCGGACGAACGCCGGCGACGTGCATTTCAACGACGTGCGCGGCTCGGCCCGCATCGACACGCGCGACGGCGACATCAGCGTGGCCGGCTTCTGCGGGTTCTCACTGCTCGCGCAGTCCCAGACGGGCGACGTGCAGGCGACGGCGGCGTGCGCCGCGGAGCGGATGGTGTTGCGCTCGCGCACGGGCGACGTGCGCGCGCTCGTCCCACGCGGGCGCTACCGGATCGACGCCAGCAGCGACCGCGGCACCCGGCGCCTGAGCGGGATCACCTCGGTCGACGACGCGCCGTTTCAGATCCAGGCGCTGAGCAGCACCGGGGACGTCGTCGTGGAGGCCGTGCCGTGAGCGAGGCCGCGGTCACCGACATGAACGCCCGGGTCGAGCCGGAGTCGCTCGGACTCGGCCGGCGACTGGAGCGCGCCTCGCACGCGCTCGCGTTCATCGCCGTCGGCGTGCCACTCGGGGCGCTGGGCGCCCTGGCCTTCGCCGGGGTGATCGCGGGCGCGACCCTCAGCGTGCTCTGGCTCGGCCTGCCGCTGCTCCTCGCCGCGACCGCCGCCTGCTCGCGACTTGCCGAGGCCGACCGCCGTGCGGCCAACCGGTTCCTCGACACGCACATCGCGGCCTTGCCGCCGCTGGCACGCACGACCGGGGGCCCGTGGCGGCGCTCGCTGGCCATGCTGTCGGACCGCCAGCTGTGGCGGCTCGTCGCGCTGCAGGCGGTCAAGCCCCCGCTCGCCGCGGCCACGCTCGTCGCCGCCCTCGCGCCGGTCATCCTGACCGCCGGGCTCCTGGGGCTCGGCGCGCAGGGGATCATCGGCTCGGGCAGCACCGAGTACGTCGGGCCGCTCACCCTCGGCCCGGCGGCCGGCGCGCTGCTCGTCGCGCTGGCGCTCCCCGCCGCCGTCGTCGCGATCGCGGTGCTCGACGGGCTGTATTCCGTGCTCTGCACGGTCACCCGCGGGCTGCTCGTGCCACGGACGGCGCCCGGGGGCCCGGTGCGCGAGATGCTCGCAGAGAGCCTCGGCGACGAGACGCTGTCGATCGCCTACTGGCTGCCCGACCGTGGCGCGTTCTTCGACGAGGCCGGCCACCAGGTGGCCCTGCCCGACCGCGGCTCGGGCCGCGCGTGGACGGCGGTCGAGCGCGACGGACGCCGGGTCGCCGCGATCGTCCACGACGCGGCGGTCGACATGGGCCCCGAGCTCGTCCAGGCGGCGGCTGCCGCGGCCGCCCTCGCGATCGACAACGAGCGCCTCAAGGCCGACCTGCGCGCGCGCGTGGAGGAGCTGCGCGTCTCGCGCCTGCGCATCGTCGAGGCCGGGGATGCCGCGCGCCGGCGCCTGGAGCGCGACCTGCACGACGGCGCCCAGCAGCAACTGGTGAGCCTCGCACTGAGCCTGCGCCTGCTCCGGAACCGCCTGCGCGAGCAGCCCCACATCCTGCCGCTCGTCGACGATCTGGACCAGCAGCTCAGAGCCGCCCTGAGCGAGCTGCGCGAGCTCGCGCGCGGCATCCACCCCGCGATGCTCACCGACCAGGGACTCGGGCCGGCCATCGAGGCACTGGCGGGGCGCGCGCCGCTCCCGGTCGAGCTCGACATCGCCGTCGGCGCCGAGCGCCTGGCCGCGCCGATCGAGGCGGCCGCCTACTTCGTGGTGGCCGAAGCGCTGACGAACGTGGCGAAGTACGCCGGGGCGCAGGTCGCCCATGTGCAGTTGCGCCGCGCCTCCGGCGAGCTGACGATCGTGGTGGCCGACGACGGCATCGGGGGCGCCGACGCGGAGGCCGGCTCGGGCCTGCGCGGCCTGCACGACCGCGTCTCGGCGCTCGACGGCACGCTCACGATCGAGAGCCCCCCGGGGCACGGGACGCGCATCCACACCCACATCCCGCTCGCTCCGGCCTCGAGCGGTTGAGGTTGAATCGCGGTCGCGGCGCCCTATCTCCTGTGGCACCCAGGCCACGATGACAAAGGAGCGACGATGCGACGGTCCGTGGACCTCGAGCAGCTGCGCGAGTTCCGCAAGCGGTTCGCCCGGCGTCGCAGCAAGAGCGCTGCGGCCAACACCGAACGCAAGCTGTACCGGCCAGGCGATCCTCCGGACGTCGTGAGCCCGCGGGCGAAGAGCCGGCGCCACGGCAAGGTCACCGCCGACCGCTGGAACCAGTAGGGGTTCCCTCGAGCAGCGCGGGAGCGGTCGCCAGGAACCCGAGGACGACGAAGGCGAAGAGCGCGACGACGCCGGCGGCATGGGCCCACCCGGCGTCGGCGATGGTCAGCAGCCCGATCCCGGCCGCCAGGGAGGCGACGGCGCCCCTCGCGACGAGCCCTCCGGCCGAGGCCGGCAGCAGCCCGCGCGGCGTCCGGCGAAGGACCGCATCCTCGCCGCCGCCCCCGCCATAGCCCAGCCGCCCGCCGAGCGTCAGCCGGAACAACAGCGTGAGCGACGGCAGCAGGAGGATCCCGCCGGCGACGATCGCGACGATGAGCGACACGAGCGTGTCGTGGGGCGCCGCGGCCTGCTCGATCGTCAGCCCCGGCAGGAATCGCGGCTGCTGGGCGAGCGCCCATCCCGCGACGATCGCGGCGACGGCCAGGGCGCCCGTGTAGCGCGCCGGCTCGAACATCCGGCGCACGACGAGCCCGAACGTCGTGATGCCCGCGAGGACCGAGACGAAGAGCGCCGGCAGGCCGTCGCCCGTCACGAGCTCGCGATAGAGGCCGTGCGCGTCGTCGTGGAGCACGACCAGGCCGCCGATGGCGAGGGCGCCCGCGATCAGACCGGCGCCGAGCGCCCGCCGGCGGAACGGCTCCACGAGCTCGGGCTCGTCCCGGCGGACCGCGTCGGCCGCCAGGTAGATGGCGGCAAGGTAGGCCGAGAACACCACCGCGAGGGCGCCGATGAGGATGGACGTCGGGTTCAGCCAGCTCGTGAAGAGATGCCCGGCGGCGTTCCCGTAGGGCACGCGCCCGGACGCCACCCCGCCGACGGCCGCTCCCAGCGCGAAGGGCGTGACGATCGACGAGACCGCCGACGCGGCGTCGATGCGGCGGAACTCCCTGGGGTCCGATGCGCCCGCGCGCAGGGCGTAGGCGGCGCCGCGGACGATGATCCCGAGGCCGGCGAGGAACAGCGCCACCGAGAGCGT
>JAOPZW010000036.1 GCA_025963905.1 Solirubrobacterales bacterium
GTCCCGTCGTAGTCGCCCGAGTCGTAGACGAACCCGTGCGGGCGCTCGTTGGGGAACTCCCGGATGAAGTTCTTGCGCCGCAGCTCCAGGCGGTCCATGCCCAGCTCGTCCGCCAGTTGGTCGATGCAGACCTCGATGAGGTGGGTCGCCTCCGGACGCCCGGCCCCGCGGATCGCGTCGGTCGTGAACTTGTTGGTGAAGACCCCGACGATGTCGGTCTGCACCGCCTTGAAGTCGTAGACGCCGCTGATCACGCACGACGTGAACGTCGGGATCACCGGGCCCTCGATCAGGTGATAGGAGCCACAGTCCTGGATGACCTTGACATGGATCCCCGTGAGCGTCCCGTCGCGCATGGCGCCCATGCGCACGTAGTCGATCTGGTCGCGCCCGTGATGGGTCGTGAGCATGTCGTCCGATCGCGTCGCGGTCCACTTCACCGGCTTGCCGGTCTTGCGCGCGCACCAGGCGACGAGCACCTCTTCGCCGTAGACCTGCAGCTTGGAGCCGAAGCCGCCGCCGACCTCGGGCGCGACCACGCGGATCTTCTCCTCGGAGATCCCGAGCTGGATCGACAGGACGACCCGGGCGATGTGCGGGATCTGGGTCGAGCTCCACAGCGTGAGCCGGCCCTCGCGCCACTCGGCCATCGCGCCGCGCGGCTCGATCGCCGCTCCCGCGGTCCGGTGGTTGACGATGCGCCGTTCGAGCACGACGTCGGACTCGGCCAGCACCGCCTCGACGTCGCCACCCGGAAGCGACCATTCGAACACCTTGTTCGTGCCGAACTCCTCGTGGATGATCGGCGCGCCGTCCTCGAGCGCCTTCTCCGGGTCCACGACCACGGGGAGCGGGTCGTACTCGACGACGACGTCCTCGGCGGCGTCGACGACCCCGTACTTGTCATGGCCGAGGACCACGCCCACCGCCTGGCCGACGTAGCCGACCTTGCCGCGCGCGAGCGGCCAGTGATCCGGTACGTGCACCTCGACGCCCGGTGGCACCCAGACCATCGGGCACGGCGCCGCCATGTCGGCGAGATCCTCGCCCGTGAAGACGGCCTCGACGCCGGGGCGTTCCCGCGCGACCGACGTGTCGATCGACGTGATCCGCGCGTGCGCCTCGGGCGACCGGACGACCGCTGCGTAGAGCGTGCCGGGCAGCTGCAGATCATCCACGTAGGTCGCGCGGCCGGTGATCAGGCGCGGGTCCTCCTTGCGCCTGAGCCGCTTGCCGACGGACCCGCTGCCGCCGGGCTCGGCGCGTTCGAAGGCCTCGACTCCCGCCGCGCCCATCACACGACCTCCTGCGTCACGGGCTGCGCTTGCGCGGCCCGGAGTTCCCCGGCCGCGTCCTTCACGGCCTTGACGATGTTCTGGTAGCCCGTGCAGCGGCAGAGGTTGCCCTCCAGCCCGTGGCGGATCTCGTCCTCGCTCGGGTCCGGGTTGCGGGCGAGCAGGTCGGCGGCGGCCATGATCATCCCCGGCGTGCAGTAACCGCACTGAAGCCCGTGGTCGTTCCAGAACGCCTCCTGCAGCGGGTGGAGCGCGTCCCCGTTCGCCATGCCCTCGATCGTCTTGACGGTCGCACCGTCGGCCTGGACCGCGAGCACGGTGCAGCTCTTGACCGCCTCGCCGTCGACGTGCAGGGTGCACGCGCCGCAGTTCGAGGTGTCACAGCCCACATGGGTGCCGGTCAACCCGAGCCGGTCCCGGATGAGATGCACGAGTAACAGCCTGGGCTCCACCTGGAGCTCGTGCTCGGTGCCGTTGACGGTGAGGCGCACGGGGACAGAGGCGCTCATACCTCTCCTCTCAGCTATGGCCGCTAAGTGAGAGCGAGCCTAGTCCTCTTTTCCGGGGCCGTAAAGCCTAGGCGCGGGGCGTGTCACATCGGCGCTGCTCAGCGCTTGCGACCGAGGAGCGCCTTGAGCCGCGCGCCGAGCCCGGCACCGGGCGCGCGCTCGGCCTTCGGCTTCGCCCGGGGCGCCGGCGCGTCGCGCTGGTAGCCCGGCGGCGGGATGCTCTCGCGCTGCGTCGGCGCGGAGTCGTCGACCGGCGGTCGCGAGGTGGGCGGGTCGGGCGGCGGCGGTGCGGGCGCCGGTGGCGGCGGCATCGCGGCGGGCGACTCGGGCGGAGGCGGGCTCGCGAACGCTGCCGGCTCGGGCCTCGCGAGCGGATCGCCGTGCGGCGGGGCGGGATCGACCGGCTCGGGGTGCGGCTCGGCCGGCGGCAGTGGCTCCCGGTGCTCCGGCATGAGCGGGTCGCCGTGCGGAGCGGGGTGTTCGGGCGGCGCGGGCACCGCGCGCGGCTCCTCTGGCTCCGATCCGAAGACCGCGGCGTACTGATCCTCGCGCGAAGGCGCCGGGGGCGGCATCGGCGGCGGTACCGGCTCGTCCTCGGCCGGGTGCCCCGGCACGGGCACCCCAGCGAGCGGCGGCGGACTCTGGCCGGCGACGGCGGCGAGGTCCGCCCCGAGGCGGCCCGCGAACTCGGCCAGCAGGCGCCCGAGGAGGTCGTTGCCGGCCACCGGATCCTCGAGGTGCCCGTCGAGGGTCACGTCGGCAGCGACGTCGACGACGGTCCCTGCGCCGTCGTGCCGCGCGGTGCCCAGGAGGCTCACCCGGACGCTGCCCGCGCCGTCACGGTCGGCGCCCTTCACGCTGATCGTCACCGAGTGCGCGGCAGGATCCAGCGAGTCGAGCTTCATCACGCCGTCATGGACGCTCGCGCGCCCCGCCCCCTCCAACGAGAGCGTCCCCACAAACGATCCGTCGTCCATGCGATCCGTGATCCGCGCCCCCGCAAGGCAGCCGGCCACCCGCTCGATGTCCACGAGCGCCGCCCACACTTCCTCAACGGGCGCAGCGACGGAGAAGGATTGCTCGAGCTTCATGCGCGCAGAACCTCAGCTCTTGGATGTCGGGTATCGCCGGGTACCGATGACCCGTCGCACCGACGAGTTTCTCAGGCCGCCCGGATGGTCCCGTGCCGCGCGCCGCGTGGGCGTTCGCCACGGGGCTGGTGCCATCGCGCAGGTTTACGCCGAGCAGGCGACCTTGCCCGCATCCAAACGCTCTGGGTCACTGGAGATCGGACGCGTGCCATGCGCGGCCGACGAGAAGGCGTGTGGGATCCCTACGGTGCCAGGCGGCGAGGGAGAAGAGGGTGTCCTACGCCGGGCCGACGATCGTGGGATACCAGACGCGGGTGACATTGCCTGCCACGTCCAGCTGCTTCGCCTCGATGAACGCGGAGGTGCCGTTCCCGAGGTTTGACGACTGCACGCTCCATTTGTTTGGGCTGGCGTTGGTGGCCGTGACCGGGTTGGGCGGATTTCCGACGAGGTGCGTGCAGTCGCCGCCGCTGGCTGAGTCGTTCTGACTGCAGAAGTAGACAGTGACTGTTGCCACGTCAGCCGAGGTGGTGCTACCGGCCGCGGTCGTTCCGCGAGTGCCATTAGTACATATGATCGAGTGCGGGTTCGTGACCGTGCAGCCACCCGCAGCGAAGGCAACGCTCGGCGCCGTCTTGTCGATAATAACCGCTTGCGAGCCCGAGGATCCAGAGTTACCAGCAGCATCGGTCTGGGTTGCGGATAGGTTGTACGTACCCTCGGTCGATAGCGCGGTCGTCAGAGACTGAGTCCACGCGCTAGAGGCGCAAGCCTGGGTTCCGCTCTGGGACGCCGTGCCGCTGATCAGCCAGGATACCGCCGAGGTCCCGGTGAGACTCTCGCACGTGCCGCCGATCGAGGTCACGTTGACGTTGGTGTAGAAGGGGAGGGTGACGGTGTTCCCGTTGACCTTTGTGACTGTGACGGTTGGGCCGGTCACGTCGACGGTGAAGGTGTGGGCTGTGCTGTTGCCGGTGTTACCAGCCTGGTCGTCCTGGCTCGCCTGCGCTGTGTACTGGCCCTCAGCGAGGTTCGTCGACGGCGCCACCGACCAAGTGCCGCTCGAGGCGGTCGTCGTCAGCGTCTGCACAAGCGATCCACCGGTCGTCGCACCGCTATAAACCTTGACGGTGATCGTCTGGACATCACCAGCGCCCGTCGACGACGAACCGCTGAAGGTCGGCTTCTGGTTCTTGGTGAAGCTGCCGTCGGCAGGCGCCACAAGCGTCGGCGCCGGCGCCGTGACGTCGTAGGCGACGGTGTTGTCGGTGCTGGAGGAGGCGGCGCTGTTATTCCCGGCGGCGTCGGTCGTCGCGCCTGCCGCGAGGGAGGCGGCGATACTGCCATCGCTGGTCAATCCCGCAACCGCGATGTCGTAGTTCGTGGCGTTGACCTGGGTCACGGTCACCGTCGCGCTGCCGTGGCCGGCAGTGCCGCCAAGCGTGACCGCTCCGCCGCTCAAGCCGTTCACCGGCTCGTTGAACACTGCGGTGAAGTGGACGGGCAGGGCGTTCGTTGGATCCGCCTGCGTCCCCGCCTGGTTCACCGTCACCGTCGGCGCGGTCTTGTCGACGGCGTACGCCTGCCCGGTGAAGCTGCCGTCGCCGGGCCCGCTGCTCGTCCCGAGCGGGTTGTTCGCGGCGTCCTTGATCGAGTTGTCGTCGGCGAGGTTGAGGCCGAGGCTGCCGTCGCTGCCCGTCGAAGCGCTGACGGTGAAGGTGGCACCGCTGCCGCTGACGCCGCTGATCGACGCCCCCGACGCTCCGGCACCGGCGAGGTTGAAGTCGCTGCTATCGACGCCGGTCACGCTCTCGCTGAACTTGACCGTCCAACGCACCGTCGCAGCCTTCGTGGGTGTCGAGTCAGCGCGATCGATCGAGATGACATACGGCGGCGTGTTGTCGTTGACGACCGTCACGGGGTTGCTCGACCCGGAGACTGCCGTCCACGTGTGGTAGACGGCCGTCGCGAGGTAGTGGTAGGCGCCGTCCGGGACGCTCGGGTCCGAGCAGGACGTGGAAGCGGTCGTGCTGCTCGGGCTGATTCCGCAGGCGTACGCGGTCGAGCTGTCCGCGTTGTTGACGCGCGTGACGTAGTAGCCGGAAGGTGCCGTGCCGCCGGTCGGCGCGGTCCAAGACACGCTGACCGTGCCGCTGCCCGCCGTCGCCGAGGCTGTCACGGACGTGGGCGGATTTAGGGTGCCGACAGTGGCCTGGGCGGAGCCGCTGCCGCTGGCCGTGAAGTAGGCGAACGCGCTACCAGCGATTGCCGCGATCGCGAGCGAGATCGTCAGAATTCGGACGCTACGTCGCCCGAGCAGCTTGTTAACGCGGCGGGTCACTTCGTTGCGCTCCCTGAGTACCGAAGGGTGATCGTGGCGTTGCGGCAGGCGTCCTGGTTAAGGGGCAGGTCGAGCATCTCGACCTGTGGCCACTTGGACGAGCTTTGGACGAGCGCGCTGAGCTGCGAGGTCCCCGGGTGCAGGACGACCGGGTACGCGCCGGTGAACTGGGTGATCTTGAAGTTCTGAGTACCGCTGCAGCTCGGCTTGCTCGTCCCCTCGGCGACCTCGACGGCCAGATTGGTGATCAGAAGGTCGAAGTTCGATGGGTTGGTCAGCTTGAGATCGAGCGGGACCTTGGTCCCCGGCGCCAGGAGAGTGCTGAGGTCCCCGGCGATGAGGA
>JAOPZW010000037.1 GCA_025963905.1 Solirubrobacterales bacterium
CGCGGACGAGCCGGGCGTCGCGCGGCCGGTGCCTCGGGCATCGCGGGGACCGCCGGCGTGGCGGGCGCGACGGGCGCCGGCGGGATGGCCGGCTGCGGGATGGCGGCAGGCTGCGGGATGGCAGGCGGTTGACCGCCTTGCGCGCCTCCACTCGCCGGCGCCCCGGGATCACCACCTCCGCCGCCCCCGTCCTGTTGGCCCTGGTCGCCCGAGCCCGGGGTCGCCTGACCGCCCGGCTGATCGCCCGGCTGATCGCCCTGGCCACCGCCCCCGCCTCCGTTGTCCTGGCCGTCGCCGCCATGCCTGCCCGCCTGCCCGTCCTGGCCGTCGCCGTTGTCCTGGCCCGCCTGCCCGTCCTGAGCGGCCCGGCCGCCATGCGCGGGTACGGCAGCCAGGGCTCCCCGCGCCGACGCGCCGCCCGGCCCGGACCGGTCCGCCGCGTCAGCCGATGCGCCCGCTTTCAGCGCGACGGCGACGGCGACGGCGACGATCAGCGCCGCGGCAGCGAGGAGCCGGCGGCTCCGCAGACCAGAGCAATGAGCCAGCAGCGCGAGCATGACTGCCCGATGATGCGACCGGATGCTCCTTGTTCCAGCCGTCCCGAGGGACAGCCGGCTGCAGGGCGACGCTACTCCGCCGCGACGGGACCGGCGGTGGCCAACCCGCTCGCGAAGGCGTACACCACCAGCTGTGCCCGGTCGCGCGCACCGAGCTTGCGCCGCGCGCGGCTCACGTGCGTCTTGGCGGTCGCCGGGGTGACCACCAGGCGCTCGGCGATCTCGGCGTTGCTCAGGCCGGCCGCCACGAGCCCCATCACCTCCCGTTCGCGTGGCGTGAGCTCGGACAGCTCGGCCGGCGCGCGCCCGGGACTCGCACCCTGGGACAGGCACCGGGCGATGAGCCGCCGGGTCACGTCCGGGTCGAGCACCGCGCCACCATCGGCGACCACGCGCACCGCGCGCAGGAGCTCCAGCTCCTCGCTGTCCTTGACGAGAACCCCGGTGGCTCCCGCCTCGAGCGCGGCGAGCATGCTCTCGTCGCCGGCGCTGTCGACCAGCAGCACGACACCCATCGATCCGGAGGGCGACTCAGCCAGGATCCGCCGGGTCGCCTCGAACCCGTCGAGACCGGGCAGCGCGACGTCGATCACCACGACGTCCGGGCGCAGCCTCCGCACGAGGGCCACGAGCTCGTCGCCGCTCGCGGCCTCGCCGGTGACGGCGATGTCGCGCTGATCTTCGAACAGCCGCCGGAGCCCGGCGCGTATCAGCCGCTGGCCGTCGGCGATGACGGCGCTGATCGGCGCGGCCCGGCGGGCTGCGAGGTCGTCAGCGGCCATGAACTCGGCGGGCTCGACGAGGTGCAACCGGCCCACCGCCCCCAGGGGCGGCGGCGTCGCCGGGTCGGGCCACGGGGGCATCGTCGACGGGGTCATGGAAGCAGCAGGTTCGATCATCGCTCCACCGTTGTACGCCGGCGGCGTTGCAGCGACATTGCCGTTGCCGGGCCGATCGGATCAGCGGCCGCCCACCGCTGCGCTGGTCTCCGCGAGCAGCACGTCGCGGTAGATGCCCGCGAAGGCCTTCGCGGCATCGTGGTCGAACTGCGCATGGCGGTAGCGCAGGGCGACGTGCAGCCTCCCCTCGAGCGTCAGGACGCCGAACGAGGCCCCCAGCGGCATCCGGCCGGGCGGCGACAACCACAGCCCGCGCACCTCCCCGGCATCCCCGAGCGGCGGCAGGCCGTCGACGACCCCGAGGTTGGAGAGCGACGCCGTGTCGACGACGACATCGCCGGTGAGCGCGATCAGGTTCTGCAAGCGGCGCTTGGCCCCGACGGTCAGCGTGGCCGGACCGGCGAGGAGGTCCACCACCATGCCGCCCAGGCCGTCGCGCTTGATCGTCGCGGTGCGCCGGCGGGTGGCCTCGATGGCTTCCGGAAGGGTCTCGTGCTCGTGCGCCGCCAGCGAGACGGTCACGTAGGACGCGAGGTTGGCGACGACATCGGTGCGCCAGTCGCATGGCCGCAGGTTCATCGGGACCGAGATCGAGACCCGCCCCGCGGGGACGCCGTGCTCGTGGTTCCAGCGTGTGATCGCCATCGCGAGCGCCGCCACGAGCAGATCGTTGACCGTCGCGTCCGGCGGGCGCTGATCCACGATCGTCGCGGTCTCGTCCCGCAAGAAGGAGAGCAGCTCGAACCCGTAGGCGGCGCGCTCGTCGCCGCCGTCACGCGCGAGCCGCGCGACCGGCACCGCCTGGGTCAGCGCGTGGCGGGCGAGCGCGCGAGCCCGCACCATGCGCTCAGCCGCGGACGCGGCGCCGGCGAGCTCCCGGACGTCGCGGACGGCGAGCGGATCGACGGGCGGGTCGGGGTCCTCCTCGTGAGCGTAGGCGTGCAGGATCGACCGCATCAGCCTGGCCGCACCCATCCCGTCGACCGCCGCATGGTTGATGTTGAGGACGAGCGCATCGCCATCCGGCACATGCGCGAGGAGCACCGCGAACGGGGGCGCGACGTCCAGCGAGGGGCTGAAGGCGAAGTGGCGCTCGCGCGCCTGGTCGAGCATCGCCTCGTCGTCGCACGCCGCGATGTGCAGGGGCACCTCGCTCAGATCGTCGAGGATCTCCCACCGGTGGCTGCGATCGGTCCTGCGCGACTCGGCCAGCCGCGCACGAGCGATCGGATGGTGCTGGACGGCGCCTGCCAGCGCCGCGGCGAGACGATCGGGATCCAGCCGGCCGGTCACGCGGGCTTCCACGTGGACGACCCAGGGCTCCTCGCGGCGGTCGAGGGCGAGGTACAGCTCGTCCAGCAGATTCAACGGCGTGTTCTGCACGGGAGGTCTCCGCGGTGGTGTCCGGATCCATGCTCCCGAGCCCCATCACGCTTGTCGTCGTCCCAACGGCACGTTCCCACTGCGCCTGCGGGCCCGGCCCCGCGGCTGCGCGCTGCTCAGCAGACCGGTCTGAACCCCGGCCGGGCGGGCCCGTTGACCGCGAGCGCGTTCTCGACCCACTGCAGCGCGACCGGATCCGTCGGGACGTTGAGGTGATCGACGCCGTCGTCCGGACAGCGATCCTGGAGCGTGACGTTGGTGACGCGCGCGCGGGGACCTCGAAGGAAGGCCGACTCGTACGGGGTGACGACCGCGTCGAAGCGCGTCTGGATGACGGTGTAGTCGACGGGCGGAGGCGCCTCGACTCCAGCGTTGAGCCCAGCGAGGAACGTCGAGCCCCACGCGAGCTGCTGGCCACATGCGGTGCAGCCGGTGAGCTGGCCGACCAGCGCCATCAGGTTCGTCGTCCCGTGGTTGGACGGCGACAGCGCGACGAGGTCGCTGACCTTGCGGGCTCCACCGAGGCGCTTGATGTAGTAGCGCGGCATCATGCCCCCTTCCGAATGGCCGACGATGGCCACGCGATGGGCGCCCGTCCGGGCCAGGATGCGGTCCACGTCCCGCGCAAGCTGGTGGGCCGATCGCGCGATGTCGCCGGTGCCCGCGTTGCCGTAGTCGATGGTGAAGACGCAATAGCCGAGCCGGGCGAGGGCGGGCGCCATCGTGCTCCACGACGTCGCGGCGAACGTGCCCGGCACGAGCATCACCGGGTCGGGGTGCTGGGCCGGCGGCCTGCAACGCGCCGAGTTCACGACCGTGGCCGGCGGCGGCGCCACCACCTTGGGCGGCGCCGGCCGCTGGACGGTCACGCCCGGCCCGTGGCGGTGCCCGGGGCGAAGCGTACGAGCGGCGTAGGCCAACCCGGCGCTCACGACCACCACCGCGACGAGGAAGAGCGCCAGGTGCTTCACCGCACGATCCTCAGGGTGGCGCGCAGCTGGCCCAGCCGGCTGGCGGCGAGCGCGCGTCGCGGGTCGTCGAAGGGCAGGTCCGCGAGGAAGCGCTTGAGACCGGGCCGGTCGTCGCGACCCGAGCTGCTCTCCAGCCACGCCCACAGGGCTTCCCGGTCCTCGGTGGCGATCACCGCCCGGCGGACCCAGGCGTCGAGCTCCTCGCGCAGCTCGACGACGCCGGGCGCCTCGGAGCGCGGCAGCAGGGGGCCCGGGTATTGCTCCGCGGCGCGCCGCGGATCGCCGGCGCGCAGATGGGCCTGAACGGTCAGGAAGTCGGCATCGATCGACAGCGTGAGCCCGTCACGGCCGGCGTTCAGCCACGGTCCCATCAGCTTGCGCAGGCGGAAGAGCTCGGTGCGGACGGTCCCGGGCCTGCCGCGCTCGCCGTACAGCGCGAGCGCCAGCTCCTCCGTGGTCATCGCCGTCCGGCGCGCCCCGAGCAGGACCACGATCTCCGTGTGACGTCGGGTCAACGGGAGGTCCCGGCCGCTGAGTCGCAGCAGGCCGCGGTCGATGTCGAGGCTCTCCAGGACCGGTGGCGTCGCATGCCCGGCGGCCGCGGGGACGGCCTGCAGCGGGCGCGTGGCCGGGGCGGCGGTCGCCACGCGGGCGCGGACGGCCGCCAGTCGCCGGCTCCAGGCGTCGAGCTGGGCTTCCAGCGCCAGCAGCTCGTGGTCGGGCGCGGCCGACGCCGCGCCGGCGGCGTGGGCGACGACGTCGCGCAGCTCGGCCCGCGCCCGCGCCCCGCGCGCGGCCAGGGTCGCCGGCGACGTAATGGTCGTGGTCATGGTGCGTATCGGTCCTCCCTCGACTGTCGCCGACTGTGCCAGCGACCAGAGGGCCTCGCATCGGGGAACCCGCGCGGCCCGGTCCCCGGTCGTGGTCCCTAGTGGCCCTTCCGGCGGTGCCCCGCGGGCGCGTCCGGCACCGGCGGGACAGGTCCGCTCCGCCCTGCGGGACAGCGCCGGGCCGGGAAGATCCCGGCACGCTGGCGGCGTGCCCGACCTGCGCCGCCGGAAGACCAAGATCGTGGCCACGCTGGGACCGGCGACCGACCCGCCCGGGATCCTCGACGCCCTCGTGTCGGCGGGACTCGACTGCGCCCGCCTGAACTGCTCGCACGGAACGACCGAAGACCTGATCCGCCGGGCGGAGGCGGTCCGCGCGGCGGCGCAGCGCGCCGGACGGCCGGTCGGGCTGCTCTTCGACCTTCAAGGGCCCAAGCTGCGCCTCTCGAAGGGCACGTCCGAGCGACGCGTCGTCGTCGGCGAGGCGATCACGTTCAGCTCGAGTGGACGGCCCGACGCGCCCGGCCACGCCGGCGTCGACTTCGCCGGCTTCGCCCGTCTGGTGACCGAACGCTCCGAGATCGTGATCGGCGACGGGGTGCCCCGCTTCGCCGTCGAGCGCACCGACGAGGACGAGGTCCTGGCACGAGCCGTCTCGGCCGGTCCGATCGCGCCGCGCAAGGGCATCAGCGTGGTGCACGCTCGGCCGGAGCTGCCGGCGGTCACGGACAAGGACGTATCCGACCTCGACGCCGCCATGGCCGCCCGGGCCGACTTCGTCGCGCTCTCGTTCGTCCGGTCGGCGGCCGACATCGAGGAGCTCCGCGATCGCCTGCGCGCGGGCGGGTCGCGGGCCCGGATCGTGGCCAAGATCGAGACCGTCGACGGGTACGAGGCCCTCGACCAGATCGTCGACGCGGCCGACGGGATCATGGTCGCCCGCGGCGACTTCGGGGTCACGGCCGGACTGGCACGCGTGCCCCTGATGCAGAAGGACACGATCTCCCGGGCCACCCAGGCGGGCAAGTTCGTCATCACGGCCACCCAGATGCTCGAGTCGATGATCGATGCGCCGGAGCCCACGCGCGCCGAGGTCGCCGACGTGGCCAACGCCGTGATCGACGGCACCTCGGCCGTCATGCTGTCCGCGGAGACCGGGATCGGGAGGCACCCGGTCGAGGCGGTGCGCGTGATGTCGCTGGTCGCCGCGGCTGCCGAGGAGAGCCCCGTCATCCATGGCCGCGCCCGGGTCGCGCTCCACGGCGACATCACGTCCCGCGCGGTGATGCACGCGGCCGTCATGCTGGCCGACGAGCTCGAAGCCCGCGTCCTCGTGGTGCCGACGGAGACCGGTGGCGCGGTCCGCGCCTGTGCGAAGTTCCGCCCGGACACCCGGATCGTGGCCCTCGCCCACGATCCGGTCGTCGCCGACCAGCTCACGCTCGAGTGGGGCGTCCAGCCCCTCGCGGTCGATGTCGGCGGCTCGCCCAAGGAGCTGATCGAGCAGGCGCTCGTCATCACCGGTGAGCTCGGCTCGCTGGCGAGCGGAGACCGGGTCGTCCTCACCGCCGGGCCGCGGACGTTCTCCTCGGGCGGAACGAACGCGATCGTCGTGCGCGAGCTTCCGTGACAAGCGCCGGCGCGTCCCTTGCGCCAGGCAGGACCGTCCCCGGGGACGGCCATCACGAGGCGCTGCGGCGACCACGCTAGGTGGGACAACGAGTCCCTCGAAGGGAGACAGAAGATGGTGCCCATCAGCAAGCGCGCGGCAGGCGTCGGCGCCGCCGTGGCCATGATCGCTACGGCCGGTCCGGTCGCCGTGGCCGGCGCTGCGACCGTCCCCGTCAGGCCGCCGGCGATCGTCGCGAGCGTGAACACCCAGAACCCGTACGGCGCGACCTGGAAGGCCGGGATCGACCAGGCGAGCGCCCCCTTCCAGGCCGGGGCCCAGGCGGCGATCGGCGGCTGGAACGCCGGGGCCGATGCGGCCGTCGGCGGCTGGAACGCCGGATTGACCGCCCTCGGAGCCCCGTTCCAGCTCGCGGTGTCGACGGCTGGCCCGTTCGGCCTCCACGGAGCGGTGGTGGCGCCGCTGACCACGACCCCGTAACCGGCGGATCGAAGCCGCCGGCGGCGCGCCGCCGGCGGCTGCCTCGTCCGCTTGCCGGGAACCCGAGCCCGGCCTACGGACCTTCCGGCCGGTCGACGCTGGCTCGCCGGCCAGCACCCCTGACCCTCTCGAAGCCGGAGGCTGTGCCCGGACATGAGCGATCCATTCGATGACGCCTGCGAGGTCCCGGTTGCCGGCGGCACCCTGATGGTCGCGCGAGCCGGGCGGCCCGTGGAGGAGGCCGACGGCGTCGTGCTCGCCGTCCACGGCATCTCGGCTTCGCATCGGGCGTGGGCCTCGGTCGCGCGTGAGCTCGCCGCGACGACGACGGCCTGCCTCCTCGTGCCGGACCTGCGCGGGCGGGGCGGGAGCGCGGGGCTCCCGCAGCCGTACGGGATCGCCGCCCACGTCGCCGATCTCCTGGCGGTCCTCGACTTCTTCGGCGTGGACTCGGCGGTGCTCGCCGGTCACTCCATGGGTGCATACGTCGCGGCGCGCCTGGCGGCCGAGCACCCCGAGCGCGTGTCCTCGCTCGTCCTCGTCGACGGCGGCCTCCCGATCGCGCTCCCCCCCAACGAGGACCCCGAGGAGCTCCTCGGCGCGATCCTCGGCTCGTCGCTCGCCCGGCTCGGTGTGACGTTCGCCAAGCAGGACGACTACCTGATGATGTGGCGCTTGCATCCCGCGTTCGCGGGGCCGTGGGACGACGACATCGAGGCCTACCTCACCTATGACCTGGTCGGCGCCGGCGACGCCAAGCGCCCGGACGCGGTTCGCAGCATCACGTCGGGGACCGCGGTGCGGACCGACGGGAGGGAGATGCTGCTCGACGACGCGACGCGGACGGCGCTGATGGACGTGCAGGCGCCGGTGCGCCTCCTGCTCGCTCCGCGCGGACTGCTCGACGGCGATCCGCTGCTGCCGCGAGACGTGGTCGACGAGTTCGTCGCGGACCACCCGCAGACCCGAGTCGAAGAGGTCGACGACACCAATCACTACAGCGTGCTCCTGGGTCCGGGGCGCGGCGCCGGGAGGGTGACGAGCGCGATCGCCGCCGCGCTCGCCGAGGCATGAGGGCCGCGGTGCGAAGCGACAAGCTGATGACGCCCCAGGCCGCTGTGGCACTGGTCGCCGACGGCGACACGCTCGCAACGGGCGGCTTCGTCGGTTGCGGCGTGCCCGAGGAGCTGCTCGTCGCCCTCGAGGAGCGCTTCGTCGAGCGGGGCGGGCCTCGTGATCTCACCCTCGTCTATGCCGCAGGGCAGGGAGACGGCGGGAGCCGCGGCCTCAACCACCTCGCCCACGCAGGGCTCGTGCGGCGCGTGGTCGGCGGCCACTGGGGCCTGACGCCCGCGATGGGCCGCCTGGCCCTGGAGGGCCGGATCGAGGCGTACTGCCTGCCCCAGGGCGTGATCTCCCACCTGTACCGCGAGACCGCGGCCGGGCGCCCGGGCCTCCTCACCAAGGTCGGACTGGGCACGTTCGTGGATCCTCGGCTGGAGGGCGGCCGGCTCAACGAGCGGACGACGCAGGACATCGTGCGCGTGCTGGAGCTCGACGACGAGGAGTACCTCTTCTATCCGCGCATGCCCGTCGACGTCGCGTTCCTCCGCGGGACGACCACCGACAGCGCCGGCAACATCACGATGGAGCGCGAGGCGGTCACGCTCGAGGCGCTGTCGATCGCCCAGGCGGCGCGGAACTCCGGCGGCGTGGTCATCGTGCAGGTCGAGCAGACCGTCGCGCACCACACGCTCTCCCCGCGCGAGGTCCAGATCCCCGGGATCCTGGTCGACGCGGTGGTGGTCGCAACCCCGGCGAACCACCCCCAGACCTTCGCCGAGCGTTACAACCCGGCGTACACGGGCGAGGCGACCGCGGGCGCCGACGTGCTGCGCAGGCTGCCGCTGGACGCGCGCAAGGTCATCGCCCGCCGCGCCGTGTTCGAGCTGCAGCCGGGCGGGGTGGTGAATCTCGGCATCGGCATGCCGGAGGGCATCGTCCCGGTGGCACAGGAGGCCGGGGTGCTGTCCCTGATCACGCCCACCGTCGAGGCCGGCGGGATCGGCGGCCTGCCCGCGGGCGGCGGGAGCTTCGGCGCCGCGGCGAACGTCGAGGCGATCGTCGACCAGCCCTATCAGTTCGACTTCTACGACGGCGGGGGCCTGGACCAGGCGTTCCTCGGCCTCGCCGAGGTCGACGGCGAAGGGAACGTGAACGTCAGCCGGTTCGGCTCGCGGTTCCCCGGCGCCGGCGGGTTCATCAACATCAGCCAGAGCGCGCGCGCGGTGTGCTTCATGGGCACGTTCGCCGCGGGCGCGGAGCTCGAGGTCGGCGAGGGGCGGCTCCGCGTCATCCGGCCCGGGACGTCCAAGTTCGTCCCCCGCGTGGGGCACGTCACGTTCAGCGGTGCGCAGGCCCGCACCCGGGGGCAAGAGGTCCTCTACATCACCGAGCGGTGCGTCCTGCGCCTGGGCCCGGCGGGCCTGGAGCTCGCCGAGATCGCGCCGGGGCTCGACCTCGAGGCCGATGTCCTTGCCCACATGGGCTTCCGCCCCAGCCTGGCCCCTGACCTTCGCGAGATGGACGAAGCCCTCTTCCGCGAGGCGCCGTTGATCTTCGCACCGGCAGCGATACCAACCACGAGTCGTCCTCGACCACGCGCTCGCCACCGGCGCCGGCCGAGCAACGACCTCGACCGCAGCATCTCCTGACCCGCGACCAAGGAGCCGAGATGAGCGACCCCCCGATGATCACAGCCGAAGCGCTGGTGAAGTCGTTCGGCTCGACGGTGGCCCTGGCCGGCGTCGACCTCGAGGTCGAACGCGGCACGGTGCTCGGCCTCCTCGGCCGGAACGGCGCGGGCAAGACGACCCTCGTGCGCATCCTGGCGACCCTGCTGGCCCCCGACGTCGGAAGCGCCCGGATCGCCGGCGCCGACGTCCTGCGCGACCCCCAGACCGTCCGCTCGCGCATCGGGCTCGCGGGCCAGTACGCCGCGGTGGACGAGATGCTCACCGGCCGCGAGAACCTCGAGCTCGTCGGCCGTCTCTACGGCCTGCGCCGGCACGAGGCGGAGACGCGGGCGAGCGAGGTCCTCGAGCGCCTGAACCTCACGGCCGCCGCCGATCGCCTGGTGCTCACCTACTCGGGCGGAATGCGGCGCCGGCTCGACCTCGGCGCGAGCCTGGTCGGCCGCCCGCTGGTCCTCATCATGGACGAGCCCACGACCGGTCTGGACCCCGGCACGCGCATCGAGCTGTGGAAGTTCATCGGCGAGCTCGTGCGCGAGGGGACGACCCTCCTGCTGACCACCCAGTATCTGGAGGAGGCCGACCGACTGGCCGACCGCGTCGCCGTCATCGAGCGCGGCCGCATGATCGCCGAGGGCTCGCCGGGCGAGCTCAAGCAGCGCGTCGGCGGTGATGTGCTCGAGGTGCGATCGGCGAGCTTCGGCGACCTGGACCGGCTCGTCCACGTCCTGTCGGGACTCGGCTCGGGGCCGCCCGTGGCCGATGTGCGCGAGCAGCGCGTGACGCTGCCGACCGCCGACCGGGTGGCAACGCTGCTGGCCGCCGCACGGCGCATCGACGAGTCGGGGCTCCAGATCGACGACATCAGCCTGCGCCGCCCGTCGCTGGACGATGTCTTCCTCGCGCTCACGAGCTCTCGTGAGCCGCACGGATCCGCGCCGCCGACCAAAGGGCCTGTGACGTCCGAGCGGGTGGTCGTATGAGCGCCGTGCCGCTCAACCGGGCGCCCGCCGTGGCCGCGCCGGGAACCGTCCGCGCACATGGCCCGGGCGCCTTCGTGCGCGACACATGGCTCATGACGCGGCGCCATCTGCTCATCACCCGCCGCACGCCGCAGCTCCTCGTGCTCTCGGCGGTCATGCCGATCATGTTCGTGTTGCTGTTCCGCTACGTGTTCGGCGGCTCGATCCGGGTGCCCGGCTACCCCAGCTACGTCGACTACCTGATCCCCGGGATCCTCGTGCAGACCGTCATCTTCGGCGCCTCGTCGACCGCCGTCGGGATGGCCGACGACATGTCGAAGGGGATCACCGACCGCTTCCGCTCGCTGCCGACGCAGCGCGGCGCCATCCTGGCGAGCCGCACGATCGCCGACGTCATCCGCCTCACGTATACGGTGGCGCTGCTGATCGGTGTCGGCCTCCTCGTCGGGTTCCGGATGCACACCGGTGTCCTCGAGGTGGCCGCCGGCCTCGGGATCGCGATCTTCTTCGGCTACGCGTGCTCGTGGCTGTTCGCGCTCCTCGCCCTCGCGGTGCGCCACACGGAGACCGCGCAGCTCGCCGCCTTCCTCCTGACGTTCCCGTTCGTCTTCGCCGCGTCGACGTTCACGTCGACGGCGACGATGCCCCCGTGGCTGCGGACGTTCGCCGACGGCCAGCCGGTGACCAAGGTCGTCAACGCCCTACGGGCGCTGATGGAGGGCACGGGCTCGGCGGCACGCCCGGCGCTGTACGCGCTCGCCTGGTCGGTGGGCATCCTCATCGTCGCCGCGAGCCTCGCGACGTGGCGCTTCCGGAAGATCTAGTGGTCCTTCTCGTGACGTTCGCCAGGAAATGCCGGGATGCCGGCGCCGTCAGGCAAGGACGCAGCGAGCGAGCAATGGCAGCGCCATTGCCGCGAGTGAGGACACAGCCTGGCGGTGATCGGCGCCCGGCATTTCCGGCGAAACGTTGCGAGAAGGGCCACTAGCCCGCTAGGTCGTCTTCCGGCCTCGGGCCTCGGCCTCGGTCACTCGCGGCCGAGGCCGGCCACTCCGACTCAGGACGCGGCGCTCCAGGCGCTGGTGCCCGGAGCCGAACGCGGAGGGCGCCGGGAGGCGCTCAGCGTGTGGCGCTTCAGGAACGTTGCGATGTGCCGGTCCGCGCGCGGCTCGTCGGTCATGAAGAGATGGCCGGCGCCCGGCCACACCTTCAGCTCCGCACCCGGAATGGCCTGCGCCAGCAGGCGCCCGTTGGAGGGAGGGATGACGACGTCGTCCTCACCGTGGACGACCAGCGTCGGGGCCGCTATCTCGTGCAACCGGCCCACGGTGTTGTGCCCCGCGGCGGCGCCCACCTGGTGGATGTAGCCCAGGGCGTCGGTGGTGTCGAGGACGCGGCGGGCGATGTCCTCGGCGATGCGGTCGCCGTGCAGGCGACGCGTCTCCTCGGCGTAGTTGTAGGGAACGGCGGCCCATTCGGCCTCCTCGGAACCCATGGCGCCGGCCCGGACGAAGAAGCCGAGCGGCTCGGGACGGGCCAGGATGGTGCCGGGTCCGCCCGCCGTCGTGGCGCCGAGGACGAGCGCCTCCACGCGGTCCGGGTACATCAGGGCAACCTCCTGGGCCACCATTCCACCCAGCGACATGCCGTATATGTGCGCGCGCTCCACGTCGGCCGCGTCGAGCACGGCGATCGCGTCAGCGGCCATCTGCGAGACGGTGTACGGCCAGGGCGAGTGTCCGCTGCGACCCATGTCGCGCTGGTCGAACGTGAGGACGCGGAACGACTGAGCCAGGACGGGCACCGTTCGCCACCACGTGGCAAGCGTCATGGCCTGCCCATTGATGAGCAGGGCCGGCATCCCGGCTCCCGTGCTCTCGTAGTAGAGCTCGAAGGCACCGCGGCTGGCGTAGGGCAAGTCAGGCCGTCCTTTTCTGGTCGATGCCGGATTGCGGCACGACAAAGCGTGCTGCCTACCGGTCCTCAGGACATTTGGCCGTTGTGCCAGCGTCGACTAGCCGCACGACCTCCCGGCCCCCCGCGACGTACCGCGCTGGGTGCAGTCGGACCGCCGATCTGCGCCAGACCGCGCAGCACGAAAGTGGCCCCTGGGCCGATGACGAACGGCCGGATGTCCGCCAGCATCCAGGCCATGGCCGATGCAGCTCACCGTCCGACCTCGATGACCGATCCCGGCCCGCGTGGCGCGGCCGCCCGGGTGGTGAGCCTGCGCCAGGAGCATCACGTCCAGCCCGACGCGATCGAGCTCAAGGCCGTCGCCGATGTGGTCGCGGCCGCGGGCGACGAGGTCGCCGACAGGGCACGAGCCGCGCTGGATCCCGTGCTGGGCCATGACGCGCTGGTCCTCGTGACGCCTCGGTCTCCCACGTTCCCGGTCCAGATCGCCGCCTCCCGCGGGTTGCGCGAGCGGCTGGCCGGCGTCGCGTGGGACACGCTGATCGGAGAGCCGCACGGGACCGTGCCGCAGGACGGCGCCGTCCGCCTGACCATGCCCGACGTGGTCGGAGGGCTGCGCACGGTCGGCTGGCTGGCCTGCTCGGCCGGCTCGACGGTGGCGCTGGTGCTCGGGTCGCACGGCCCCTTCGCGGTCCAGCCGTCGCAGGAGCGCGCCGCCGTCCTGGTGGCCATGCTCGTCGCCGCCCGCGAGCGCCAGATCGGTGAAGATCCCTCGGCCGGGACGCTGGCGTTCTCGCGTGCCATCAGCCAGGAGCGCGAACGAGTCCGGTGGGAGCTTCAGAGCCGCCACACCGCGACGTTGAGCACGCTGCTGCAGGGCCTGCGCCGGGCGATCCGTCCGACGGATGCGACGTCCGGCGCGCGACGCACGGTCGAGCCGGCGATCGCCGAAGCCATCGACGTCGCGTCACGGGCGCTCCTGGACATCCAGGCCACCGCCAGGCGCGACGACTCGTCCCTCTACGTCCCGCTGGCAACGGAGTTCGCCGAGGCCCAGGCCGAGGCCCGCAGCATCGCGCGGCCTTCGGGCCTCCGGCTCATCGCCGGGCTGCGCTCCCCCGAGGACGCGCGGGTGCCGTGGGCGATCGCGCAAGCCGCACGCGCGGCGACGCGCGTCGCCGCGCTCCAGGCCACCCTCCAGATCGGCGCCGACAAGCTCCGCATCCAGTGGGAGCTCACCGAGGACACGCTCACCATCAGCATCTGCGACAACGGCGCCGGCGACGTGAACCCCGGCGGCGCCGTGCTCCCGGAGCTGGCGCTGATGCGCCGGCGCGTCGCCGCGCTGCGCGGCGACGTCGAGCTCGACGTGGCCCCTGGATGGGGCACCGCGCTGGTCTGCCGCCTGCCGCTGCACGATCTCGCCCCCGCGCCGGAGTCGCCCGCGGCCCAGCGCATCTCGGAGCTGCGCGCCCGGGAGCGCGAGGTCCTCGAGCTCATGGTCACGGGCCTGCGCAACCGGGACATCGCGGACCGCCTGTTCATCACCGTGCGGACGGTCAAGTTCCACGTCTCCAACATCCTCCACAAGCTCGAGGTGCACTCCCGCACCGAGGCGATCGCGCTTGCGCACTCAGCAGGCATCTCGACGGTCGCGGCAACGCCGGCCGAAGCGCCCGACGGCGCCGAAGCCGACTCCTAGTACCGACAGCGAGTACAGAAAGGGACACCGCCGATGAATCTCATCGTCACCGGCGCTTCCGGCCAGCTTGGGCGCCTCGTCGCGCTGGAGCTGCTCGATCGCGCCTCCGCGGACAAGATCATCCTGATCACCCGCCGCCCGCACGCGCTGACTGATCTCGCCGAGCGTGGCGCCGAAGTCCGGTACGGGGACTTCGACGACCCCCAGTCGCTGCCCGAGGCCTTCGCGGGAGGGGAGCGGATGCTCCTCATCAGCACCAACAACATCGGCGGGCGCACCCATCAGCACCGTGCGGCGCTCGAGGCGGCGGCCGGTGCCGGCCTCCGGCACGTCGTCTACACGTCGCTCACCAATCCGGTGCCCGACCACCCGACCGGCGACGTCGCGCGTGAGCATCACGAGACGGAAGAGCTGCTGATGTCCAGCGGCATGGCGTGGACGATCCTCCGCTACGGCGCGTATGCCGACCTGCAGGTTCCGCTGGGCGCGATCGCCGTCGACTACGGCAAGCTGGTGACCAACGCGGGCGACGGGCGCATCGTCCCGATCTCGCGCCAGGACTGCGCCGAGGCGGCGGTCGCCGTGCTCACGTCCGACGGGCACGAGGGCAACATCTACGACGTCACCGGTCCGGAGGCGCTCTCTCAATCCGACATCGCCGGACTGTTCAGCGAGATCAGCGGGCGTCCCGTCGAGGTGATCCCCATCGGCGACCGGCGCCTCACCTGGGCGTTGACCCGCCTGGGGACCCCGAAGGCGGTCGCGCGTGCGATCGTCAACCTCGGGGTCGCGACGCGGGAGAACTACTTCGACGTGATCGATCCCGCGTTCGAGAACCTGACCGGGCGCAATGCACGCCCGCTTCGCGACGTGCTGATCGCCCATCGCGGCGAGCTGCTGAACGCGGACTGACGAGCATGGCGACCCAGTTCACCAACGGCGCCTGGCCGGCGCCCGACAGCGTCCGCCGGGCGATGGCCGACGCCGAGGGCCGGATGGCCGCAGGCATGGAGCAGCTCGTCGCGGGCCAGGGCTTCTCGCAACTGCTCGCCTTGGCCGCGGAGAACGCCGTGGCGCTCACGACCGTCAACGCGGATCTGTGGGATCTCACCCTGCGGAACCTCCGGCTGGCCGGACGTGCCGACATCCACCGCCTCGAGCGCCACCTGAACGGCATCGACGACAAGCTGGAGGCCCTCGTCCAGCAGGTCGAGGCCCTCGGCGACGCCCAGGAGGAGATCCAGGCCCTCCGCCACCCCCGGCTCACGGCCGGGGATGCCGCGTGACCGGGCCGCCCGGCGCGCGGCTGGCGTCGGCGGCCGTCGAGACCGCGAACATCCTGCTCACGACCGGCGATGCGCGCATCGCGGTCACGCCGAAGGACGTCGTCTGGGCGCACCGCAAGACCACGCTGTACCGCTACCGCTCCGGCGACCGCCGCCACGCGGTACCGGTCCTGCTCGTCTTCGCGCTGATCAACCGGCCGCACATCTTCGATCTGCGGCCCGGGCACTCGTTCATCGAGTACCTCCTGGCCGAGGGCTTCGACGTCTATCTCCTGGACTGGGGCCAGCCAGGCCCCGAAGACCGCGACACCGGGCTCGAGTACTACGTGTGCGACGCGCTCCCGTGGGCGATGCGCGAGGTCAGGCGCTCGTCCGGCGTCGACGAGGTCACCCTCGTGGGCTGGTGCATCGGCGGAACGCTGTGCGCCATGCACGCGGCGCTCGAGGGCCCGCGCAGCCCGGCGCGCAACCTGGTGCTCCTGACGACCCCGATCGACACCAGTGAGTCGCTGTACAGCAAGTGGGTCGGACCCGACCACTTCGATGTCGAGCACGTCACCGACGGATGGCCCGCGGTGCCCGGCGTCACGATCGACATCGCGAACAAGCTGATGAAGCCGGTGACGAATCTGTGGACCAGCTATCGCCGGCTCGCGGAGTCCGTGTACGACGGAACGGCCGACCGCGAGGGCTACCAGTCGATGGCGAAGTGGATCGCCGACAACCCGGCGTTCCCGGCGCGCGCGTTCCGCGAATGGGTCACCTGGCTGTACAAGGAGAACCGGCTGGTCCGCGGCCGCCTGAGGCTGCGGGGCCGTCGCGTCGACCTCGCGCGCATCGAGCAGCCGCTGCTCGTCGTCACCGCGCGCGCCGACCACATCGCGCCGCCGAGCAACTCCCAACCGCTCCTGGACCTCACCGGCAGCTCCGACGTCGAGCACTTCGATCGACCGGGCGGCCACATCGGCCTCATGGCGGGCTCCAGGGCACGCCGGGAGATCTGGCCCGATGTGGCCGCCTGGCTCGCGACGCGGTCGGCTCCCGCGGCCCCGCTCCCGGCAGCCTGAAGCAGCGTCGCCCCGGGCGGCGCTGCTTCAGCGGTCCGTCCGGGTCAGTGGCCCGGATTCAGGACGCCGTGCGGTCCCAGGGGACCGCTCGGGCTGAGGTTCCACGCCGCACACCCGGTCGGCAGGTTGTTGGCGTTGCCGGTCGGTCCGTACGCGCCGAGCGGTCCGAGCGGACCGGTCGGGCCGAAGTTCAGGAATCCCGGGATCGTCGGGCACAGGTCGTTGGGGATCGTCAGGCTGCCGGGGCTCGTCAGGGCCGCCGGCAGGGCCGGCATGGCGGGCATGGCCGGCATGGCGGGCATGGCCGGCATGGCGGGCGCCTGGGCGCCCGCGCCGGCGACAGGCGCGGCGACGGCCAGCGCGGCAAGGGCGGCAGCCACGCCGGCGGAGCGCTGTCTCAGGGACAACATGTGGTCCATCTCCTTTGTGGTCGAGCGGCGGCTCCGCCCGGGGTTCCACCAAACGATGGACGCCGGCGGCGCCCGGGACCACCCGCCGTCGGGACCGTCCGTCCTGGACCTCGCGCCGGTGTGGTCGGCGCGTCCGGGGACCGGTGACCGGGCGCTCTCTGGCAAGAGGGGCAGTTCCGGGGCGCGCCACCGGGGGGCAGGGTGTCGCGTGCCGCCCGGGCTCCGCTTTGCCCGGGCGCGATGCATCCCATCCGATCCGCCCGGTCCGTCGAAAGGATCCTCATGCACCGCAGGTTCATCGCCCATGTCAAGCACAACGTCGTGGGCTACATCGCGCTCTTCGCCGCCCTGGGAGGCACGTCCTATGCGGCGGTCAGCCTCACCCCCGGCAGCGTCACCAACCGCGCACTCGCTCGCGGCGCCGTCACCCACACCAAGCTCGCGGCGAACAGCGTCGACGGAGCGAACATCGTCAACGGTACCGTCACCAAGGCCGACCTCGCCGCGGGAACGCTCGCCGACCTGGCGAACGGCTCCAAGGGAGCGGCCGGGGGCAAGGCGGGTCGCGACGCGACGGGTCCGGCCGGTCCGGTCGGGCCGGCGGGTCGCGCCGGCGCCGACGGCAGCGCTTCGATCATCGCGCGCGCGCGCGCGACCGCGTCGGTCACGGCACCGCACGGAGCCACGACGAGCGTTCCCGTCGACAGCGGGACGTGGAACCAGGACCCCGGTGACGTCGACCTGGTGACCGGCAGCGTGACGATCAAGACGCCTTCGGCCTGCACCGGGTCGTTCGGCAACTCCCTCATCCTCCAGGTCGACGGCGCTCCCGCGACCTTCGCCGTGGCGCCGACGGCGCCGCCGTCCGGCACCGTGTCGATGCCGATCGCCGTCATGGCGGTCATGGAGCCCTCGAGCTCCACGACGCATCACCTCACGGCGTCGCTCGCCAATTCGTGCACCAAGGCCGGCGAGGACTTCGGGATCAGCGACCTCAAGGTCGACATCGTGAAGTTCCACTGAGGATCCTGCCACAGGGTCAGTCGAGATCGGCTCGCAGACCAGGTCCGGCGGCGGTCTCCACAGCGGACGATCTGATCATGAAGTGCACGACCGACAACCCTCGGGGCGGCGCAGAGCACGAGTGCGCGCGGAGATCGAATGTTCGGCGGCAGCCCCGACCGCCGTGCACCAGGAGGTTCGTCACCCCCATGTTCATCGCAAAGCGTCTCACCGCTATGGCGGCCGTCATCGGCGTCGTGGCGGTAGGCGCTCCAGTCGCCGCCGCAAGCGCCGCCGGACCGCTGGCGGGGCTCGGCCAGCTCACGCCCGGTGGCGGCAACTCGGCCGACGTCTGCCTCAACGGCGTCGTCGACCCCGGCCCGCTCGGCCCAAGCGGTCCCTACGGCGTCGACGGGCCGTGGGGGGCCAACGGTCCGATGCACAGCTCCCCCAACCCCCTAGGAAACGTCGCCGGCTGCGGTGGAGGACTCGCCTTCGTGCTACGAGGCGGGACGGTCGCCTCGTACGTCCAGGCGAACCTCGCGTCCGTCGGGCGGTGATGGTCGGCAGCGCTCGCCCGGTCCGCCCCCCTGAGCGAGCCTGACCGACGCCGGCGCACGGCGGGCCTCTGGCCCGCCGTGCGGCTGGTGCCGTCGCCTGGTGGCGCTTGCCAGCCTGGACTGGCCGACGGACCAGCTGGCAAGTGCCCCGGCGGCGGCGAACATGGGAGCTCCCACCCGACCTGGATTGAGGACCATCGATGGACCGTCACCCCTCCTCCGCCACGTCTGTCGAGGTCGACCTCGACTCGACGCGCAGCCGGCTCCTGCTCGCCCGCGAGCAGTGCGCCTCGCAGTCCACGACCGAGCACCTTCGCTCGATCGGAGCGATGCCCTCGTGGCTGACGGGGCCTCAGCAGACCGCGCCTCAGCCTGGCGCCGAGCAGCCGGATCGCTGACTCACGCTGCCCGGCGAGACCGCTCGTCGTGGATCCGCCGGAGCGCCGCGTACAGGTAGGGATGACGAAACGCGTTGAGGGCGTGGTCCGGCTCGACGCGGAACTCGAAGGACGCGCCGGCCCGGGACGGGTGGACGACCACCGCCACCGAGTCGTCCGACGCCCTCCACAGGAGCTGCACCTCGAGCCCCTCGGCCACCCGGTAGGCCAGCTCGCGGCGGGGCTCCTCGCTCTGCTTCCGAGTCATCGGAAGGCAACGTAGGAGCCCGGCCATCCGGTCGCATCCGCGTCGTCCCCAGTCCGGGCGACCGGTCGCTCGCGGCTCGTCAGTCCGATCTGCGGTCGCCCGGGACTCCGGGCACGACGCCCGTGCGCGCGGCGTGCGGGTCGCCCTTGGCCTGCGGCGGGTCCTCGTGGCTGTCGAGGTGGGCGGGGTCGTGCTCGGAGGTGTCCAACGGCTCCGAGCGCCAGCCGAGGCGGCCGAGCTCCTCGGCGACCGTCGGGTCCAACTGCCCCTCACCGCCGGTCTGCGCCAGCACCATCGGCGGGCGCCCGCGCTTGACGCGCAGCTCGTTGATCAGCTCCTCTGCGCGCTTCCAGCTCAAGGCGACGTGCTCACCGGCGCGCGCGTCGGGCGGGAACCACCGGCGCTCGGTGAGCCCCCGGTAGAGCTCGCGGCAGAACTTCTCGTCGGCCAGGCGATCCCCGAGGCGGTCGAGGTCGTGCAGGAGCAGCTGCTCCAGCTCCTCGGGCGTGCGTTGCTCGGTCATGGCGCCGCGCTACCCACCGCGATGCCCCGGCATGCCGGGGCACCATCAGCGGCCGTTGATGCGGAGCTCCAGGATGAACCGCGCACCGCCCTGCGGGGAGTCCTCCGCCCAGACGCCGCCGCCGTGCGCCACGGCGATCACCTTGACGATCGACAGGCCGAGACCCGCCCCGCCGCCGTCGCGTGCGCGGCTGGCGTCGAGGCGCGCGAAGCGGTCGAAGATACGGCCGCGCGCGCCGGCCGGGATGCCCGGGCCGTCGTCGTCGACGATGAGGCGCACGCGCTCGCCGCGGGCCTCGGCGCTCAGCCGCGCCAGCCCTCCGGGCTCGACGTGGGCGATGGCGTTGCTGAGCAGGTTGCGCAGCGCCTGCGCCATGCGATCGGGGTCGGCGTCCAGCACGATGGGCGGGATCGCGCCGAGCTCCAGCCGCCGGTCGGCGACCGTCGGGCGCATGCTGTCCGCGATGCCGCGCAGGAACTCGGGGAGGTCGATCGGCTCCGGGCGCAGGAAGCCGTCCTCACCGGCGTGGGTCAGGAGCAGCAGATCCTCGACCAGCCGCGCCATCCGGTCGATCTCGGTGCGCACGACGCCCTCGACGTGGCGGATCTCCTGGCGGCTGGGGTGGTCGCTCATCGCCAGGACCTCGAGCTGTCCGCGCGCGATCGTCAACGGCGTGCGCAGCTCGTGTGAGGCATCGGCCACGAACGCGTTCTGCCGGGCGAACGCGCCCTCGAGGCGCTCGAGCATCTGATCGAAGGAGTGCGCGAGCACGCGGACCTCGTCGTGCGGGCCGCCGAGCTCCATGCGCGGGGTGAGGTCCCCCGCGTCCACGCGCGCCGCCACCCGCGCCATGCGGCGCAACGGCGCGGAGATGCGCGATGCCACGAGGAGGCCCCCGCCCAGCGCGGCGAGCATGCCGAGCGCGCCGGCGAGCAGGAAGGCGTTCTTGACCGTGCTCTCGGCACGCTCGGCGGGACCGGTCGGCTCGGCGACGCCGAAGCGCGCGGTCCCGCCCGCGGTGGGCACGTCGGTCACGAGCAGGCGGACCGGGCCGACGCCGGGAAGCACCCGCTTGCTGAGGCCGGCGGGCGCGCCGAGCACCGCGCGCGCGTCCTCGGCCTCCTCGTGGAGCTGGGCGGGTGAATCGTCGGAGTCGGCGGCGGTGTTCAGCAGCTCCGGCTCGTTGGTGATCGGCGTGCCCCCCGGCGGCGTGACGAACAGCACGTGCCTGGTCGCCCGCAGCCCCTGGCGCGCGATGTAGTCGCGCGCGGCGCGCTCGATCTGGGCCGACGACCGCGCGGGGACGGCTGCTCGCATCGCGGCCATATCCTCGTGGAGGCCGTGATCGGTGCTGTCGCCCAGCCGCGTGGCGGTGCCGCGGTAGACCGCGAGGAACCCCGCACCGAGGCAGACCGCGACGACGCCGGCGACCAGCAGCGTGATGCGCAGTCGCAGGCCGGCGAGCGAGCTCACCGAACGGTGAACCGGTAGCCCGCCGACCGGATGGTGTCGATCGGAACCGGCCGGTCCGGGCGCCCGAGCTTCCTGCGCAGGTACCCGACGTACACCTCTACGACGTTGGTCTGCGGCTCGAAGTCATAGCCCCAGACGCCGCTGAGCAGCTGCTCGCGCGAGAGCACCTGGTTGGGGTGGCGCATGAAGTGCACCAGCAGCTCGAACTCCTTGGCGGACAGGCGCACCGACTCGTCGTCGCGGTGGACCTCGCGCGACAGGAGGTCGACGTCGATCCCCCCCGCGCTCAGGCGCGTGGCTTCCGGCTGCGACGGCCGCCGGAGATGGGCGCGCACGCGGGCGAGCAGCTCGTCGACCGAGAACGGCTTGGTCACGTAGTCGGTCGCTCCGGCGTCCAGCGCCTCGACCTTCGCGCCGACCTCTCCCAGCGCGGTCAGCATGATCACCGGCAGGTCAGGCTTGGCCGCCCGGATGCCCCGGAGCACCTCGACGCCCTCCCGGCCGGGGAGGAGGCGGTCGAGCACCACGAGGTCGACGTCGCTGGTCAGCGCGCGGCGCTCGCCCTCCAGGCCGTCGCAGGACACGTCGACCTGATGGCCTTCGGCGCGCAACGCCTTGCGCACGAACTCGACGATGCCCGACTCGTCTTCGATCAGCAGGATGCGCACGCGGGAATCGTAGGCCGATGGTCCCGACGAGACCGCGCTGCGCTCAGCCGGCCCGCGCCTGGCGCAACGCCAGCGCCAGCGCCGGGCAGGCCTTGACGGCGCGCAGCGCGTGCTCGCGCAGGCTCGCCGGGACCTGGGGGTCGATCATCGGGTAGCCCCAGTCGTCGAGGACGATGCGCTCGGGCAGCAACTCGGCGCACAGCCCATGTCCCGTGCAGGCGATCGGATCGAGCACGAGCTCCTCGCCCGGGGGCGCGGTCGGCCGGCGGGTCACGCGGCCGCCCTCGCACGGCTCGGGCCGGGAAGGACCAGCGTCGCGGGGGCGGCGCACCCGGAGCACGCCCCGTGGTGCGCGTGCTCCTCGAGCTCGGTGCGGAACAGCCGGGTCGCGCTGGCCAGCATCCGGGCCACGCCGTCGGGATGGGCGCAGGCGCCGCGGCCGCTGACCATCTCCGTCCAGCGGACGAGCCGCTCGCCGTCCCCGGGCACGGTCCGCGCGGTCGCGAAGCGGTCCAGCACCCCGGCCAGCGATCCGAGGCCGTGCACGCAGGGGCCGCACTGGCCGGCGGACTCGCCGGCCATGTACCCGGCCAGGCGGGCCGTCTCGGCCACCGGGCACGCCGAGGCGCCGAGCACCACGATGACCCCGGCGCCGACGGCGGCGCCGTGGCGGCGCAGGTCAGCATCGTCGAGCGTCATGCCCGCTCCGTCCTCGTCGACCCACGCGCCGAAGTACCCGCCCACGAGCAGGGCGCGCGCCGGCTCGGTCAGGCCACCCGCGAGGCGCGACAGATCGGCCAGCGGCATGCCGGACGCGACCTCGTAGACGCCCGGCGCCTGGACCGCGCCGGAGATCGTCACCAGCGTCGTTCCGGGCCGGTCGCTCGTGCCGCGCTCGCGGAACCACTCCGCGCCGTGCCGGGCGATGAGGCCGATGTGGGCGAGCGTCTCGACGTTCTGCACCAGGGTGGGACGCTTGCGATAGCCCTGCTGCGCGGGGCGCGGCGGGGTCACGCGCGGGCGCGGGGCGCGGCCCTCCAGGTGCGCGATCACCGCGGTCTCCTCGCCGGCGACGTATCCCGGGGCGCTCTCCAGCACGGTCACGCGGGGCTCCCGGCGGGAGCCGGCGGCGCGCTCGGCCAGCGCGGCGGCGACGACCGCGTTGGCCTGGGGCGAAGCGCAGAACAGCACCTCGTGGGCGCCCACGGCCCGGGCGGCGGCCAGAGCGCCGTCGAGCACGAGGTGGGGCGTGCGGCGCAGCAGCGAGCGGTCCTTGGCGCTCATCGGCTCGCCCTCGGTCCCGTTGACGATGACCACCGGGCGGCGGCCCTCGGCGACGGCGGCCAGCTTGATCCCGGCGGGGAAGCCGGCGCCGCCGCGGCCACGCAGCCCCGCGCGGGTGACCTCGCGGACGAGCTCGGACGTGACGTCGGGCATCGGGCCGTGCACGGCCAGATGCCGGCCCAGGCCGACGGGGTTGCGGCCCGCGAGGCCGGCGAGGAGGCGATCGCTCATCGATGACTCCGCGCGGTCGTGGCGGCCTTCGCGCCGAGGATGCTCGGCGGCGTCCCCGCCTTGGCGGCCCAGCCGCCTGCCAGTGGCCCCGACGGCAGCCAGATCGCGAGCGCGATGACGCCGGCGGCCACGGTCGCGGCCGCGCCGGCGCGCACGCGGATCGCCGTTCCGCGGTCGGCCAACCGCACGCCCACCGCGACGATGACGACCGCCGTGCAGCCCAGGCTCAGCCACGTCAGCCAGCCGGGGCGCACGTCGCTGCCGGTGCCCAGGCCGTGGACCAGCGCCACCGGCCAGCAGGCGTAGGCCAGCCAGTGCACCGCGCGCCAGGCGCGCAGGCCGAGCCGCGCGCGCAGCAGGCTCGTGACGATCAGGGCGATCAGGAGGTCGAGCGCCAGCGCGCCGAGCCCGAGCCACACGGGGCGATACGTCCCGCCGAAGGGGACGAACGCATCGACCAGGCGGATCGGGGCGTAGCCGTCGAGCACCGTCGTCCCGACGTGCACGGCCAGCAGGACGCACACCAGCAGGGATGTCGTCCGGTGCCAGCCGTCGACGGCGAAGCGCGGCACCAGCCGCGACGCGTAGCGCTGCACGTTGACCACGCCCAGCGTGAGCGACAGCGTGAGCAGGACGAGCGCCGCTGCGCCGGTGCCGCGTGTGAGGTACCAGAGCGCCATCAGGCCGTCACCGCCACCGGAGCCCAGCCGCACGTCCCGACGACCGCGCCGTCGTGGCGAACCAGCCGGGCGGGGAGGCCCCTGCGCCACAGCCAGGCGGGGGCGGTGGCGCCCAGCACGATCGCCGCGGTGCTCGCGGTGTTGGCCTCCACGCAGCTCGCGGCAGCGACGCTGACCGTTCGCCAGATCACCGGGACGGGAGCTCCCGTGCGCGGATCGAGGATGTGATGGACCTCGCGCCCGCCCCGGCGCCAGCGGCGCTGCGTCGTGCTGGAGGTCGCCAGGCCGCCGCCCCGGAGCGCCACCGTGGTGGCGACGTCGCCGTCGCGGTGGCCGTCGGCGATGCCGACCGGCCAGCCCTCGGCCGGAACCGGTCCGGCGACCGCCAGGTCGCCGCCGAGGCTGACGAGGACGCCGTGCGGCGCGATCGCGAAGGCGGCCGCGGTGGCGGCGCGGTCGGCGGCGAGCGCCTTGGCCGTGGCGCCGAGATCCAGGCGCACGCCGGCCGGGACGGCGATGGTGCCCGCCTCGCGGTCGACGCGCACCGTGCGCCAGCCCGCCGCGGGGACGAAGGTGCGCGCCGTCGCGTCGGCCGGCAGCGCGGCGAAGTCGCGGTCGTAGCCGGCGCGGATCACGGCCGCGCCGATCGTCGGGTCAACGCGCCCTTCGGAGCTGCGGGCCGCGTCCAGCGCGACCTCGATGGCCTCCAGCAGCAGCGGGCTCACCGGCACCGGCGCGCCGGCGGCGGCGTGGACGCGCGCGATCTCGGCATCCTCGCGAAAGCGACTGCAGGCGAGGTCGATCGCCGCCAGCTCCTGCTCGACGGCGTGCCGCGCGGCCGGGAGCGCGTCATGCTCGGTCACGACGACCTGCGCGGTCGTCCCGAGCGCCCCCCACGTCGCGACCGCCGGGCTCACGAGCCGCCCGAGGTGACGACGGGTGCCTGCTGCGTCGGAGCGGGTGCGGCCGCGACCGGGGCCGGGGCGGCGGTGACCTGCGTGCTGGTTGCCTGCGACGCCGAGGTCCCGGAGGACGACGTCCCGGCCGAGCCGGAGCTCGAGCTGCCGGCGGCTGGCGCGGCGGGGGTCGACGAGGCCGGGGTCGACGAGGCGGCGGCCGACGAGGCCGCGGTGTGGTGGCGCTTGTGGTGCACCACGGTCTTGTGGGCGCTCGCCGTCGAGCCGGTCGTGCTCGCCGTGGAGCCGGTCGTGCTCGCCGTGGTGGCGGTCGTAGCCGTGGCCGCGGTGCTGGTCGCGCCCGGCGCCGAGGCCTGAGCCGCCAGGGTCGCAAAGCCGGCGGCCATGACCGCCGAGCCGCCGGCCACCAACCGATTGATCCGCGACACGCGCCGCACCGCGGCGTCGCGGGTCTGCGCGGCGGCGGATCCGCGTGTGGGATCAGGTTGCGTATGCAAGCTCATGGCGCCAGGATGGGACCGCCGACTGATGCCCGGGTAAGCGGAGCCTGAGAGGTTCCTTAGCCTGACCCGGGGTTAAGCGACGCCGTAACTTCCTCGCGGCGATCTCGTTCAGGCGGCATGGCCATTCGACCGCTCATCGCAGCCGCCACCGCCTCCCTCGCCGTCACGGGCGCCGCCGCGCCGGCCGCGGGCGCCGCCACGTACCGGAGCTTCGGCCTGACCAGCTCGGCTCCGGCCGGGGGCGTCGCCGGCTCCACCACGTCCTTCCGGGCGCGCGTCGTCCTGCCCACGTCGTGGAAGCGCCTGTCCGCGCCGGCGGGCGCGCTGCGGTTCCGGGAGGGTCACGGCAACTGCTTCTTCACGGTGACGCTCTCGCTGCGCACCCGTGTGGGCGCCTCCGGCTCCCCCGCCGACCACGTGGCGGCCGACCTGGGCGTCCCGGCCCCGGCGTACCTGCTCGACGGCGGCGAGCGCCCGCCGGGCGCCTGGCGCGTCACGCGCGACGCGACGGCGAACCCGCGCATCACGCTCCACGGCGAGTACGCGCGCGTCGCCCACGCCGACGCCGGGCTGATCGCCGGCGGCCAGTCGGCGTGGGCCGAGATCATCGCCTCGGCGTCCTCCCGGCCCGGCGACCAGTGCCACAGCGGCACCTACCGCGACACGCTCGGCCCCGCGCTGGGCGATGCGTTCGCGACGGCGCGGACGATGGCATACGTGCGCCGGGCCTGAGCGCCGCGACCATGCGCGCTGTGTGAGTTCTCCGGCGCTCACCGCGCCAGATGCAGCCCGACCGCCCGCGGAGCCGCGCAGATGACGCGGGTCGCCAGGTCGGGGCGCCTGCCCTCCTCCTCGAGGCGCTCCTTGCGCAGCCAGGCGGCGCGCACGAGGGTCCCGGCCGCCCACGCCAGCGGCTCGGGCGGCACCCGCAGCGCATCGCGGTCGACGAGCGGCAGGCGGCTGTCGGCGTCGCGCGCGTCGAGCGCGAGCGACGCCAGGACGCGGCCGGCCAGGTGGCAGGGGCCCACGCCGTTGCCCGTGAAGCCGAAGGCGTAGTGCACCGGCCCGTCGGGCAGCGAGCCGATCTGCGGGAGATGGCCCGGAGAGACGTCGATCGGGCCGCCCCAGGCGTGGGTGACCCGCCGCCCGGCGAGCGCGGGAAAGGTGCGCAGCAGGTGCTCGCGGGTCTGGGCGGCGACGTGCCGGTCGACCTCGACGCGCCCGCCCAGCCGCGCGCCCCATGCCAGCTGCCCGCCCCCCCAGCCGAACGCGATGCGGCCGTCGGGCGTGGTGCGCGTGTAGTGCACGAAGGTCCGCCCGTCGGTGATCGCCTCGCCCCCGGTCCAGCCGACGTCCTCCAGGACGTCGGGCACCGGCTCGGTCAGCACGATGTGCGACGAGGTGACCGACAGGCGCGCGCGCAGCGGGCGCACCCCGCGGGCGGCTGCGTTGACCGCGAGCACCGCCGCCGTAGCCCGCACCCGACCGCCGGCGGTCTCGGCGACCACCGACCGCGGGCCCTCGACGCGCAGGCGGCGCACCCGCGAGCCCTCGAACACGAGCGCGCCGCGCTCGGCCACCCGGCGGCGCAGCCCGAGGGCCAGGCGCGCGGGCTGGACCGTCGCGTCGTCGGCGACGAGCACGCCGCCGCGCAGGACCGGCGACGCGCAGCGCGCGGCGACCTCCGACGGCGCGAGCGCGCGCAGGCGCTCGGCCTCTCCCAACCGCTGCGCCTGCGCCACCGCGTCGCGGCCGACCTCGTCCTGGGCGGGAGCGGCCGACGCGATGAGCGTGCCGGCCCGGTGGAACCACGCGTCGACGCCCTCTTCCCGGCACCAGTCGCCGATCGCCTCGACGCTGGCCGACGAGGCGCGGCACAGCGCCAGCGCGCCGGCGTCCCCCAGCCGCTCGCACAGCGCGGGCAGGTCGCCCCACAGCGTCTGGCAGAACCCGCCGTTGCGGCCGCTCGGCCCGTGCCCGCAGACGTCGGCCTCGAGCACGGCCACGGTCGCCTGAGGCGCCCGCTGGAGCACCTGCCATGCCGTCCACAGGCCGGCGTAGCCGCCGCCGATCACCACCACGTCGGCGGAGATGTCAGCCGACAGCGGCGCGAACGGCTCGACGGGGCCCGCCTCCTCCAGCCACCAGCCATGGCGTGTGTGGCGCATCGCGCCGGCAGCCAGATCGAGCACTTGTGGTCCTACGCGTTCGCCGTCGCGCCGGACAGCGGCGGGGCGATCGCGCTCAGCGCCCGGGCCTCCCGGCGGCCCCGCGCGCGCTGGGCGATCAGGTTCAGGCCGAGCAGGGCGAGCACGACGAACAGCAGCCCCGAGGCGAGCACGTTGACCTCGGCCGGCACGCCCTGGCGCGTCGCGCCGTAGATGAACAGGGGAAACGTCTGCGTCTGGCCGGCGTTGAAGCTCGTGATGACGTAGTCGTCCACCGACAGCGCGGCGGCGAGCAGCGCGGCCGCGGCGACGCCCGGCGCGATCAGCGGGAGCGTCACCTTGCGGAAGGTCGTCAGCTCGTTGGCCCCCAGGTCCATGGCGGCCTCCTCGATGTGCTGGTCCATCCCCTCGAGGCGTGCCTTGACGGTGACCACGACGTAGGACACGTTGAACATCACGTGGGCGATCACGATCGTCACGAACCCCGTCGTGATGTTCATCGTGAGGAACAGGCCCAGGAGCGCGGCGCCCAGGACCACCTCGGGCGTGGCCAGCGGCAGGAAGATGAAGAAGTCCGTCGCGGTGCGCCCGCGGAACGAGTAGCGCACCAGGGCCAATGCGATGAACGTCCCCAGTGCCGTCGCGATCGCCGTCGAGATCCCCGCGATCAGCAGCGAGTTCTTGAACGCGGTCGCAAGGTCGGGGTTCTGGAACGGGTGCGCCCAGTGGCGCAGCGTGAAGCCCTGCCATGTGAAGTTGAAGCGCCCCTTGTTGTCGTTGAACGAGAACAGGACGACGATGAAGATCGGGATGAACAGGTACAGGAGCGCCAGCCCGGCCCACAGCCCGAGCAGCCGCCCACGCCAGGCGTCCCAGCGCGTCATACGGCGGCCTCGGTCAGCGACCGCGTGCCCAGCAGGCGCGCGTAGACGAGGATCCCGACGAGGATGACGGCCATGAGCACGAACGAGAGCGCCGCGGCGGTCGGATAGTCGAGGAGGTCCAGGTACCGCGACTGGATGACGTTGCCGATCATGTACTGGTTGGGCGTGCCCAGCAGCGCGGCGTTGATGAAGTCGCCCACTGCGGGGATGAACGTCAGCAGCGACCCGGCGAAGATCCCCGGCAGCGCGAGCGGCAGGGTGACCTTGCGAAACGCCGTCGTCCGGCTGGCGTAGAGGTCGGTCGCCGCCTCGATCAGGCGCCGGTCGATCTTCTCCAGCGACACGTACAGCGGCAATGCCATGAACGGCAGGAAGTTGTAGGTGATGCCGGCGATCACCGCCGTCCGCGTGGCCAGCAGCCGCCCGCCGGCCGAGACCAGCCCGACGTCGCGCAGCCGGTGCACGACCCAGCCGTTGTCGGACAGGATCAGCTGCCACGACACGGTGCGCACGAGGTAGCTCGTGAAGAACGGCAGCACGATGAGCAGCAGCAGCACGTTCTTCCAGCGCGCGGACTTGAACGCCACGAAGTACGCCAGCGGGAAGGCGATGACGAAGTCCAGGATCGTCGCGGTCGCCGCGTAGCCGAGCGAGCGCAGGAACTGCTGGTGGTAGTTGGACAGCGCGTCGCTGTAGGTGGAGAAGTGCCACGAGAACGAGTAGCCCAGCTCGGGGTCGCCGGACTGCAGCGACACGTTGAGCTGGTTGAGCACCGGTATGAGGAAGAAGACGACGAGCCACAGCAGCCCCGGTCCGATGAGCAGGTAGGGCCACAGCGCCCGTCGCCGGCGCAGCGACAGACGCAGCACGCGTCAGGCCCCGGTGATCTGCGCCATGCGGGCCTCCATCTGGCGCTCGTCGGACGGCGACAGCGACGGATACGCGTGCAGCTTCTGGCGCACGGCGTCCGACGGGAAGATGAGCTGGTTGTTCGCGGTCTTCGGGTCGGTCTTGAGGAGGATCTCCTTGACGCCCTTCACCGGCGAGATGTAGTTGACGAACACGGCGATCTTCGCCGCCACGGCGGGGTCGTAGACGTAGTTCATCATCGTCTCGGCGGCGTACGGATGGGCGACCTTCGCCGGCATCATCATGTTGTCGGTGAAGAGCATGCCGCCCTCGTCGGGGTAGACGAACTCGAGGTCCGGGTTGTCGGCCTGGAGCTGGACGAGATCGCCCGAGTAGGCCATCGCGATCCAGAGGTTGCCCTTCGTGAGGTCGGTCGTGTAGTCATTGCCGGTGAAGCGGCGGATCTGGCCGGCCTTCTGCGCCGCCTCGATCTTGTCGAGCGCCTTCATGATCTGATCGAGCGTCGCCGTGGTCGGGTTGACGCCCTGGCTGAGCATCGCGATCCCGCCCGCGTCGTAGGGCTCCTTGAGGAACGAGACGCGGCCCTTGAACGCCGGATCGAAGAAGTCGTTGACCGAGTGCAGCTTGCGCCCGGTCTTCTTCGGGTTGTAGCCGATGCCCACCGCGCCGGACTGCCAGGGCAGGCTGAACGAGCGGTCCTTGTCGTAGATGGGGTGTGCGAGCGTGGGCTCGAGGTTCTTGATGTTGGGGACGTTCTTCTTGTCGATCGCCGTGACGTAGCCGTCGCGCACCCAGCGAGCGGCCATGTAATCCGTCAGCACCACGATGTCGCGACCGATCGGCTGCCCCGCCGAGAGCTGCTGGCGGACCTTGCCGAAGAACTCGAAGTTGTCGTTGATCTCCTCGACGTAGTGCACCGTCCCGCCGTACTTGGTCTGGAAGGACTTGAGCACCTTCTTGTCGATGTACAGCGGCCAGTTGGAGAAGTTGAGCTGATCGATCGCGACCTTCGGGTGGTTGACTGCCGCGGCCTTCGCCGTCGTGGCCGCGCCCTTGGTCTTCTCGCCCTTGACGCCGCCGCAGGCGGCCAGCAGCATCGGCAGGCTCGTCAGGCCGATGCCCGCCGTGCCGGCTCGACTCAGGAGCTGGCGCCTCGAGACGCGGTCCCCTTCCAGCAGGCGCTCGACCGCGCGCTCGATCTCCTCATCCGGCATGTGCTTCCTCCTCATCGGCTACGACAAATGTGTGGCTCGGCTCCCAGGCCAGCAGCACTTCGCGCCCGGCGCCCAGGCCCTCCGGCTGGGCGCCGTCGACGTTCTGGACGATCACGGTGAGCTCCTCGCCGCCGTGGGCGGTGACGACGTACTGCAGCGAGACGCCGAGGAACGCCACCACGGACACGACGCCGCGCACGACGTTGGCGCCGTCGCGGGGCGCGGTCCCGGACGGCAGGAGCGCCACCTTCTCCGGGCGCACCCCGACCTTCACCCGGCCGTCGCGGGCGTGCGCGGCCGACAGGCGGTCGGCGGGCAGGCGGATCGGCGCGCCGTCGTGCGTCTCGATCTCGGCGAGCGCGGCGTCGGTCCGGCGCACACGGGCCTCGATGAGGTTCGACACGCCGAGGAAGTTCGCGACGAACTCGGTGCGCGGGCGCTCGTAGAGCTCGGAGGCGCTGCCGGCCTGCTCGATGCGCCCCCGGTTCATGACCGCGATCCGGTCGGCCATCGTCATGGCCTCCTCCTGATCGTGGGTCACGTGGACGAAGGTGATCCCGATGTCACGCTGGATGCGCTTGAGCTCCAGCTGCAGCTGCTTGCGCAGCCGCAGGTCCAGCGCCCCGAGCGGCTCGTCGAGCAGCAGCGCGCGCGGCCGGTTGACGAGCGCGCGCGCCAGCGCGACGCGCTGCTGCTGCCCGCCGGAGAGCTGGCTCGGCTTGCGCCGGCCGAGCCCGTGCAGCTCCACGAGCTCCAGCGTCTCGCCCACGCGGCTCCGGATCTCGGCCTTCTTGACGCCGCGGCGCTCGAGCCCGAACGCGACGTTGCGCTCGACGGTGAGGTGCGGGAACAGGGCGTAGGACTGGAAGACCGTGTTGACGTCCCGGCGATAGGGCGGCAGGTCGGTGACGTCGTCGCCGCCGAGGAAGACGCGGCCCGACGTGGGATCCTCGAAGCCGCCGATCATCCGCAGCGTCGTGGTCTTGCCGCAGCCCGACGGGCCGAGCATCGCGTAGAAGGCGCCCCGCTCGATGGAGAGGCTCAGCCGGTCGACGGCGACGGTCTCCGGAAAGCGCTTGGTCACGTCCTCCAAGCGGATGTCGGGCGCTGCGGCGCCGTCGCCGCGATCGATCCCGGCGGGCGCCGGGTCGGCGGAGCGCAGGTCGGTCATCAGGGCCCACCTAGGGTTGCTGCGTTGTCCATGGCGGCGCACTTTTGCGGGTCGTGGCGCCGGGCGCAATCGCCAATCGGTCGCTCTAACCCACGGTTCATAGTCCAGAGTGCAGTGCCGGAGGGCGCCGGGTAGCTCCGCGATGGGACCGCCGAGCATGACCAGCGACACGAAGCGCCCGCGCGTCGTGCTGCCGCCCGAGCTCGACCTGGCACAGCTGCGCCGCCGCCTCCTGGAGGCGGTCGCCCTCGTCGCGGCGCTCGTGCTGGTCGCCTTGCTCGCTGCCGGCCTCGGCCAGGTCCGCGAGCACCTGGCTCGGGCCGCCCCTGGCTGACGCACTGAACGTCCGCTCACCGGCGCCGTGATTCGCGCTCGCCGAGCGTCGTGCCGATGGACGTCCCGTGCGCGATCCGGTCCGGGTCATCGTCGTCGTGGTCGTGCTGGTCGTCGTCGCCGGGGCGCTGAGGTCGGCGAGCTCGCACAGCGCCGCGCCGTCCTCCCGCCCTCGGTCCCCGGTCGCGGGGGCCGACTACCGTCTCGACGCCGCGACCGCCCAGCGCGTGGGCGCGCGCTTCCTCTCCCCCGAAGCTCGCCGGGCGACGTTCCGCTTCGACGGCGTCGCGCCGCTCGACCAGCAGGTCTTCCTGTCGGCTGTCGCCGCCGCCCGCCCGGAGGCACGGCGGCTGATCGGGCTCGTCGACGGACTCGTCTCGGTCAGCGTGGGGCCGACCGGTCCGGCGGCGCTGGGAGTGACGGCGGCCTACGACGGCGCGTATGCGATGAGGATCGACCTGGCCACCGTGACCGCGCGGCTCGGGCAGGCCGGCGTCGACCGCGTCGTCCTGCACGAGCTCGGGCACGTCGTCGACTTCGCGCTCCTGCCCGACGACCTGACGACCGCGCTCGATGCCGGCATCCCTCGGGGCTGGGGCTGTCAGGACGGGAAGCTCGGAAGCTGCGCGTCGCGCGAGGAGCGCTTCGCCGAGAGCTTCGCGAAGTGGGCCACCGGCGACATCGGGGTCAACATCGACGCCGGCTACAAGGTCCCGCCGCCCGGTCCCACGCTCGACGCGTGGGGAGCGCCGCTCGCGCCCTTCGGCCTCCCCGGCGGCGCCTGATCGCGCGTTCTGGACGCTTGGTCGATGCAAAGCCGCGTCGCACGGCACCTGGTCCGGACCCGTGGATAGAGTGCCGCCGCCGGGGAGGACGTCTGGTTCCGTCGTCGAGAGGTTGCGAACATGGGGTCCGCCCTTGCCGTGCCGGCTGTCGCCGTCCGCCGCGTCGCGCTCGTCCTGGCCGTCGGGCTGCTGGTGTTCCTGGCGCTCGCCGCCGCCGCGATGGCGGGTCCGCGCGCCCTGTACGTGACGAACGCAGAGCACGCGACGGCGAGCGTGTCGTCGTTCCCGGTGGCCCTCGGCACCGGAGCCCTCGGGACCGAGACCACGACGACGGGCGACGCGAGCGGGTCGAACTCGACGGCGTCGGCGATGTCGCCGGACGGCAAGTACCTCTATACCGCCAACGCCGGCGCGGACAGGATCGATGTATTCAGCGTCGACCACACCGACGGGACGCTGTCGGCCTCGAGCCACACGGCACAGGTGCCCGGGATGGCGAGCATGTTCGCGCTCGCTGTCTCGCCGGACGGCCAGTACCTCTATGCCGTCGGCAACGACGGCCAGCACAATCCCGGCAGCAAGACGATGACGGCCGTCCAGGGCTTCAGCGTGGATGCGGTGGGTGGGTCGCTGACCCCCGATGGTGGGCTGGTCACCGACGGCGTAAGCCGCCCCTACGCGAATCCTGAGAACGGCCTGGCGATCGCCATCGCCCCCGACGGCAAGAACGTCTTCACCGCCACGTTCGCGGGCAACGAGATCTCCAACTTCCCGGTCGACGTCACGAACGGCCAGCTCGGCTCGCCGGCGAACGCCGACAACGGATCGTCGGGCTCGAGTGGCCCGCTGAGCCTGAGCGTGTCGCCGAAGAACGACGCGCTGTACGTCGCCGACGACGGGAACGGCACGTCCGGCACCGATGTCTCGGTCTATCCGCTCAGCGGCGGCGTGCTCGGCGCGCGCACCGACGTGCCCTCCGGCGGACTGAACCCGGGAGCGGTCGCGGTATCACCCGATGGCGCATGGCTCTACGTGACCAACGAGGGCGACGGCACCAGCGCGAATCCGGCGAGTGTCGCAAGCTTCGCGATCGACTCCGGCGGTGGCCTCACGTCGCCGCCGGCTATCGCGTCCGATCCGGGCGCCGGCTTTCCGCAGTCGATCGCGGTCGCGCCCGACGGTGGACACCTCTACGTGGGCAACATCACCAGCTCCCTGACCGGCAACGTCGAGACCTACAGCGCCGGCGCCGGCGGCTCCCTCACGCCGCTCGGCAACGGCGCCACCGATACGCTCCCGTACCTCGACGCGCTCGTGATCTCGCCCGACCAGGCGCCGACCGCCGCCCTCGCCGCGCCGGCGTCGCCCACGGCAGAGACGCCGATCACCCTGGACGCATCGAGCTCAAGCGACCCAGACGGGACGGTCGCCCGATACGACTGGAACTTCGGGGACGGCACGACGGCCACCGACGCGGGGCCGCATCCGGCCCACACCTACCACCAGACCGGCTCGGTCACGGCGACGGTGACGGTCACGGACAACGAGGGCTGCTCCACCACCCTCGTCCACACCGGCCAGACCGTCTCCTGCAACGGCTCGACGAGCGCCGTGACGTCGCGGATGTTCACGCTCACCAAGCCCGCGGGACCCACCTGCGCCGGCGACTCCGCGTCCACGGCGAACAACACGGCCGTCGACGTTCCGCTGACCTGCACCGGAGCCACGGCGCTGACCTATTCGGCGAGCGGCGCCGGTCCGAAGAAGGGCACCGCGACCGTGAGCGGCAGCACGCTGCACTACACCCCGGACCTCGGCGCAGTCGGGACGGACACGTTGACGGTCGTCGCGACCGACGCCTACGACCAGCCCGCCACCGAGACCGTCACGGTGGCGATCGGAGCGCCTGCCGCCGGAGCGTCGGGCGGGGCCGGACCGGGCGCGGGCGGACCGGCCGTCGACCACCACTACGACCTCGCCCACACGGTTCGCCTCATCGTCTCCCACGGCCTCGTGCGATTGGCCCTGCACACACGCCGGCTGGCGATCCCGCTGCAGAACGACAACCCCGTATCGACCACGGGTACCGCGACGGCGGTCGTACCCGGCTCGGCCAAGGCGCTCGCGACCAACGCGATCTCCGTGTCCGGTGCGACCACCAGGACGCTCTACCTCGAGCTGAGCCTCGACGCGCTGAAGCGCCTGCACGCAAGGCACGTCTACGCCATGAACATCGTGCTCGATGTCACCGACGCGGCCGGGGACCATGCGGTGGTGACCGGGCACTACCTGCTCGCCGGGCCTCGGCGCCATCATCGCTAGCGCGCCGGCGAGTGGTCCTCCTACAGCGCGAGCGCTCGCGCGAGGGCGGCCGCGACATCGGACTCGATGACGTCGCTGGGCTCCCAGGGGCCGAGCCGGGGCGTGCCGAGCGCGGTCCGCTCGACGCGGGCGTACTCGTAGGCCTGGGCGATGCCGCCGAGGACCACCAGGACGATCGCCGCCACCGGCTCGCCCTCGATCTCCAGGTCGGCGTGCAGCGCGACGGCGGCCCGGCGGGCGCCGAGCGCGTGCGGCAGCTCGGCCAGTCCGGGGTCGCGGAGCACGCGCAGCGCATGCGTGTCGGCGCGGGCCAGCGGAAGGACGCGGACCTCGGTGCGCTCCGTCACCAGCAGCGGCTCGAGGATCCACCAGCGATCGTCGGCGTGGGCCCGGGCCTCGTCTTCGACCGCAGCGCGGGCGACCGCGGTGAAGCGCTCGAAGGAACCGGCGTCGGGCATGGGACGCAAGCCTACGCGGGACTGGGAACCCATCTCGGTAGGTCGCGGCCGCAGGGCACCGTTCCGCGGCGACAGTCGTCATCCACAGCCCGGCACCCTGCGCCCACGCCCTTCACCGAGATGGACTCCAACCCACGCCCACCGGGTATCTCCGCGGGGTGACCGATCCCGCCGAGCCCGCCGTCGAGCCCGGTCCCGACCCCGAGCGTCCGGGCACCGAGCGCGCCGGCGAGCCCGAACGGGTGGGGCCGGTCGCCCTGCAGCGTTATCGCAAGGCCGACGGACGACAGCTCGTCCTGTACCGGCTGTCCCCCGACCGATCGTGACGACCACGCGCTTCAACGAGCTGCGCGGCGAGGACGTCCTCTACGCGATCCACCGCCAGGACCGGACGTTCCTGCCCAGCGAGGCCGACTGCCCGCTCTGCCCGACCCTGCCGGGTCGCCCGGAGACCGAGATCCCCTTCAGCCGGTTCGAGCTCGCCGTCTTCGAAAACCGCTTCCCGGCGATGGAGTCCCCCGAAGGAGCGTGCGAGGTCGTGGTCTACACCGACGACCATCACGGCTCGTTCAACCGCCTGGCGCCCGAGCGCGCGGAGGCGCTCATGTGGGTCTGGCGCCATCGGTACGCCGAGCTCTCCGCGCGGCCCGACGTGGACTACGTGCTCATCTTCGAGAACCGCGGGGTGGAGGTGGGCGTGACGCTCCACCACCCCCACGGCCAGATCTACGCGTTTCCCTTCGTGCCGCCGGTGCCCCTGCGCGAGCGCGAGGCGGACGCCCGGCTGGGGGGCTGTGCCGTGTGCGCGCTCTGCGCGCGCGAGCGTCAGGACGGATCTCGCCTCGTGGTCGAGGACGAGACGGTGGCCGCCTACGTCCCCTTCGCCGCCCGCTGGCCCTACGAGGTCCACGTCGTCCTGCGCGAGCACCGCCCGAGCCTGACCGCGTGCACGCCCGCGGAGCTGCGCTCGCTGGCCGGCATCCTCCAGGCGGTCACCCGTGGCTATGACGCGCTGTTCGACCGCCCGTTCCCGTACATCATGTGCCTGCATCAGGCGCCGACGGACGGCGGCACAGACGGGCACCTGCACGTCGAGTTCTATCCCCCGCTGCGCGCCGCCGACAAGCTGAAGTACCCCGCCGGATCCGAGCAGGGCGCAGGCACCTTCGTCCAGGACACGCTGCCCGAGGAGTCGGCGGCCGCGCTGCGTGAGGCGGTGCGGCGTGCCGCGTGAAGGAGCGGCCTCCCGCACGCGCGTCGTCGCGTTCGGCCCCGGGCGGGTGAACCTCATCGGCGAGCACACCGACTATGCCGGCGGGCTCAGCCTGCCGTTCGCGATCGAGGAGGGCGTCACGGTGACCGCGACCGCGATCGCGGGCGGCGACGTCGAGGCTCATGCGGTGGACCTCGGCGAGGAGGACAGCTTCCCGCTGGCCGATCCGGGCCGCGATGCCGCGGGCTGGCGCGCGTTCGTCCGCGGCACCGCCGCGGAGCTGACCGCGTCCGGCCACGAGCTGCGCCCCGCCCGCCTGGAGATCACCGGCACGGTGCCGGAGGGCTCCGGGTTGTCGTCGTCGGCGGCCCTCGAGGTCGCATTGGCACTGGCCCTCCTCGCGCTGGCGGGCGAGGACGAGCCCGACCGCGTGGCGCTGGCGCGCCTGTGCTCCCGCGTCGAGAACGACTGGGTGGGCGCCAACACCGGCCTGCTGGACCAGCTCGCGGCGCTGCTGGGCGAGCAGGGCCACGCGCTCCGGATCGACTTCCGCTCACTGCGGGTCACGCACGTGCCGCTGGAGATCGGCGACTGGCGGCTCGTGACGGTCGATTCGGGCGAGGCCCATACTCACGCGGGCTCGGGCTACAACGCCCGCCGGCGCGAGTGCGAGGAGGCGGCCCGCCGGCTCGGCCTCGACAGCCTGCGTGACGCGCAGGAGGCGGATCTGGCGCGCCTGCCCGTCCCCCTGGACCGCCGCGTGCGCCATGTGCTGGGAGAGAACGCACGCGTCGATGCGACGGTCGACGCGCTGCGCGAGGGCGACCTCGCGCGGGTCGGTCGCCTGCTCGACGGCTCCCACACCAGCATGCGCGATCTGTACGACGCCTCGACCGCCGCGGTCGAGCGCACCGTCGCCGCGCTGAAGGACGTGGGCGCGGCCGGCGCGCGGATGGTCGGAGGCGGGTTCGGCGGCCACGTACTGGCGCTGTTCGGGCCCGGCGACCGCCCGCCGCACGGCGCGCGACCGGTCTCCCCCGGCCCGGGCGCCCGGATCGTCGAGCGCTGACGCGGCCGGTCGGCTCAGCTCGGTGCGCGGCGCAGGCGGCCCGAGCCCCGTCCGCGGCGCTCGGGCGGATCGGGCATGACCGGCCGCTGCAGCGCCCACACGATCATGAAGACGCCGAAGACCAGCATGCCCAGGCCGGTCCACAGGTCGACGTTGATGCCCGCTGCCTTGTGCTTGATCGCTGACGTCCCGACGATCCCGGTCACCACCAGGACCGCCCCGTAGAGGAGGAACAGGCCGCCGATGATCCGGCGGATGTCGAAGCGGTTGGCGATGATCGCGGCCTTGGCCTCGTCCTCGTCGCTGAGGTCGCCGGCTCCCGGCGACGCCGGACCGTGGGATGGCTGCTGTTCGGCCATGCGCTCGTCTCCCCTAGATGAAGATGATGTTCAGGATGACCACGAGAGCGATCGCGCCCCCGCCGAGCACCCACGTCGAGCGGTACCAGGCATCGTCGCCCGCGAGCTCGTCCGTCGTCTCGCCCTCGCGCGGCGGCAGGCCCCAGACGAGGCCGCGCAGCTCGTCCTCGGGCTTCGGCCGCGTGAAGAGCGACACGCCGACCGTGACAACCGCGTCGGCCAGGAAGGCGATGATCGCCCCCCAGAAGCTCGCCGCCAGCTGCGACCCGAGATGGATCGTGCCGGTCGAGTACAGCTCGTGCGTCCCGAACGCGCCGGCGAAGCCGGCCACCAGCCCCCAGAAGCCCGCCCACGGGGTGGAGCGCTTCCAGAACATCGCGATGATGAATGTGGCGAACAGCGGCGCGTTGAAGTACGAGAACAGCAGCTGGACGTAGTTCATGATGTTCGAGTAGCCCTTGGCGATGAACGCCGTGGCCACCGACACCACCAGGCCGCCGAAGGTCGCGATGCGCCCCACGCGCAGGTAGTAGCTCTCGTCGCGCTCCTTGCGGACGTAGGACTGCCACAGGTCGTACGTGACGACTGTGTTGAACGAGGTGACGTTCGCCGCGACGCCGGCCATGAACGCCGCCAGCAGGCCGGTCACCGCCAGGCCCAGCATCCCCTCGGGGAAGTAGCGCCCGATCAGCAGCGGGATCGCGTTGTTGTACTGGAGGTTCGGGTCCTTGCTGCCCAGGCCCTTGACGCTGGCGAGCGCCACGAGCCCCGGGATGATCGTGAGCGCCGGGATGAAGATCTTCGGGTAGGCGCCGATCAGCGGCGTGCGGCGCGCCGCCGACAGGTTCTTGGCCGACAGCGCGCGCTGGACCTCGGCGAAGTTCGTCGTCCAGTATCCGAAGGAGAGCACGAAGCCCAGGCCGAAGACGATCGCGATCCAGTTCGCCTGGATGGGGTTGGTCACGTGACCGATCCCGAGGCCCTGCCAGGCGTGGAGCCCGCCCTCGCCGAGCTTGGTGTGCCGGACCTTGTTCTCCAGGCCGCTCCAGCCGCCCATGTCGTGCAACGCCACGAGCATCAGGGGGAACAGGCTCGCCACGATGATGAAGAACTGCAGGACCTCGTTGTAGATCGCCGAGGTCAGGCCGCCGAGCGTGATGTAGGCCAGGACGATGAGCGCGGCGACGACGATCGCCACGCTGATCGACCAGCCGAGCATGAGGTGGACGATGAGCGCGAGCGCGTAGAGGTTGACGCCGGCGATGAGGA
>JAOPZW010000057.1 GCA_025963905.1 Solirubrobacterales bacterium
AGCAGGCGATCCTGCGCGAGAAGAAGCGCGGCGGGCAGGCGTTCTTCGTCCACAACCGCGTCGAGACGATCGACGAGACCGCCGAGCGCCTGCGCGGCCTGTGCCCGGGCGTCGAGTTCGAGGTCGCTCACGGCCAGCTCGACGAGAAGGCGCTGGAGGCGCGGATGATGCGCTTCCTGCGCGGCGAGGCCGACGTGCTCGTGGCCACGAGCATCATCGAGTCGGGCATCGACATCCCGCAGGCCAACACGCTCATCATCGAGCGCGCCGACGTCTTCGGCCTGGCCCAGCTCTACCAGATCCGCGGGCGGGTGGGCCGCAGCCGCGAGCGCGCCTACGCCTATCTGCTGTACCCGAGCTCCTACGCGCTGACCGAGGAGGCGACGAAGCGTTTGAGCGCGCTCAGCGACTACACCGAGCTGGGCGCCGGCTTCAAGATCGCCATGCGCGACCTCGAGATCCGCGGCGCCGGCAATCTGCTGGGCGACGAGCAGTCCGGCCACGTCGCCGCGCTGGGCTTCGAGCTGTACATGTCGATGCTCGACGAGGCGGTCCGCGCAGCCGGTCCGTCGCTCGGCGACGACGAGGCCGAGCCGGTGCGCCTCGACGTCAACGTCGACGCCTACGTCCCGGCCGACTACATCCCATACGAGCAGGCGAAGATCGACGTCCACCGGCGCATCGCCGGAGCGCGCGACGTCGCCGACCTGGGGCTCCTGCGCGAGGAGCTGGAGGATCGGTTCGGTCCGGTGCCCGAGCCGGTCGACAACCTCATCTCCCTCCAGCAGGCGCGCATCAAGCTGGGACAGGCCGGGGCGCGTGCCGTGAGCTTCCGCGGCGGGCGCCTGGCGGTGACGCCGATCGACCTGGACGTCGCACGCGCCGCCCGGGTCAAGGAGCAGATCCCCGGCTCCACCTACGAGCCGGGGCGCTCGCAGCTCTCCGTGCGCGTGCCCGACGACCCGCAGGAGCGCTTCCCCGCGGTCATCCACGCCGCCAATGCCCTGCTCGCGGTCACGCGCGAGGCGGCCTGAATGGGGTCCGCCCTTAATAGCCGGCTAACCGGGGCTGACGCGTGTGCGCCCGCAGCGCCCTACAATCGACCCGTCATGACATCGAAGCTTCGTTGGATTCCGGCGCTAGGCGCCTTTTTTGTGCTCACGGTCGCGCTCGCGGCCTGCGGCGGCGGCCTCCCCGGGAACTCCGTGGCGACGGTCGACAACCAGACGATCAAGCGGTCGACCTTCGACCATTGGATGCAGATCGCCGCCGTCTCGGCCGCAGGTCAGCAGAACCCCTCGGCGACCACGCCGCCGAAGGTGACGGTGCCGGACGCGCCGACGTTCGCCAACTGCATCGCGACCAAGAAGAAGACCGCCACCAAGCCCGCCAAGGGCCAGCCGCAGCCCACCGACGCGCAGTTCAAGCAGCAGTGCCAGACCGAGTACGAGGGGCTCAAGACCCAGGTCCTCAGCTTCCTGATCCGCTCGACGTGGCTGGACAACGAGGCCAAGTCGATGAAGATCAACGTCCCCGACAAGGACGTCCAGAAGCAGATCGACGCCGCCAAGAAGCAGGCGTTCCCCAAGCCCTCGGACTTCCAGAACTTCCTCACGAAGCAGGGGCTGACCGAGGCCGACGTGTTCTACCAGCAGCGCAGCCAGCTGCTCGAGCAGAAGATCACCCAGAAGGTCACCAAGGGCAAGGACACGGTCACCGCCGCCCAGATCCAGGCGTACTACGACAAGAACAAGCAGCGCTTCGCGACGCCCGAGCGCCGGGATCTGCGGATCGTCCTCACCAAGGACCAGGCCAAGGCCGCGCAGGCCAAGAAGGCTCTCGACAGCGGCCAGTCGTGGACGACCGTCGCCAAGAAGTACTCGATCGACCAGGCCTCCAAGGGTCAGGGCGGCAAGCTCGTCGGCGTGGCCAAGGGCCAGCAGGAGCAGGCCCTGGACGCCGCCGTCTTCGCCGCTCCCAAGGGCAAGATCACCGGCCCGATCAAGACCCAGTTCGGCTGGTACGTCTTCTCGGTCACGAAGATCACCCCCGCCCAGCAGCAGTCCGTCGACCAGGCCAAGGCGTCGATCAAGCAGATCCTGTCCAGCAGCAACCAGCAGAAGGCGCTGCAGACGTTCGGCAAGGACTACCGCAACCGGTGGAAGGGCAAGACCGACTGCCGCAAGGGCTACGTGACCGACGACTGCAAGAACGCGCCGAAGAAGGCCGCGACCACGACCGGCTCGACGACGGCCGCGCCCAGTGGGCAGGGCACGACGACGACCGGGCCTTAGGCCCGCCGTAGGCCGCTGACATAGGGTTCGTCAGGTGTCCGAGTCGGAGGTCGCCGCCGCCGTTGGTCGCCTGGATGCGCTGACACGCCGCCTGCGGCGCGAGTGCCCCTGGGACCGGGAGCAGGACGAGCGCACGATCGTCCCGCACACCGTCGAGGAGGCCTACGAGCTGGCCGACGCGGCCAACGCGGGCGACGACGCCAAGCTGCTCGACGAGCTGGGCGACGTGCTGTTCCAGGTCCACTTCCTGTCCCTGCTGCTCGAGGAGCGCGGGGCCGGGGACCTGGCGCAGGTCGCCGAGCACTGCCGCCAGAAGCTCATCCGCCGCCACCCGCACGTCTTCGGCGACGTGGAGGCCGAGAGCGCCGGCGAGGTGCTGCGCAACTGGGACGCGATCAAGGCCACCGAGCCGGGCCGCGAGGGCGGCATCTTCGGCGACGTGCCCGAGAACCTGCCGGCGCTCCTGCACGCGCGCAAGGCCCAGCGCCGCGCTGCGAGCACCGGCTTCGACTTCGACGAGGTGCCCTACCACGCCGTCAGCGCCGAGCTCGAGGAGCTCGAGGCCGCCGCCGGCGACCGCGACGCCGCCTTCCACGAGGCCGGCGACCTGCTGTTCGCCGCCGTGAACATCGCCCGCAAGCTGCGCGTCGACCCCGAGCTCGCCCTGCGCGCCTCGACGGCGCGCTTCCGCGGCCGCGTCGAGGCTGCCGAGGCGCTCGCCGAGCGCGCCGGCGCATCGTGGGAGGCGCTGTCCCCCGACGACAAGCTCCAGTTCTACGCCCAAGCGAGGTTGACCCAGGAATGAGCCAGATCGAGAAGGTCCACGCCCGCCAGATCCTCGACAGCCGGGGCAACCCGACGGTCGAGGTCGACATCGTGCTGCGCTCGGGCGCCGCGGGCCGCGCGGCCGTGCCGTCCGGGGCCTCGACCGGCGAGTTCGAGGCGACCGAGCTGCGCGACGGAGGCGAGGCGTTCGGGGGCAAGGGCGTCACGCAGGCGGTCGCCAACGTCAACGGCGAGATCGCCGAGGCCGTCCACGGCGCCGACGCCACCGACCAGGCGGGGCTCGACCGCACGCTGATCGAGCTGGACGGCACGCCGAACAAGTCGCGCCTGGGCGCCAACGCCATCCTCGGCGTGTCGCTCGCCGCCGCCCACGCCGCCGCCGCGGAGGAGGGGCTGCCCCTGTGGCGCTACCTGGGCGGCGACGCCGCCCACATCCTGCCCGTGCCGATGATGAACGTCCTCAACGGCGGCGCTCACGCCGACAACAAGGTCGACTTCCAGGAGTTCATGATCGTCCCCGTCGGGGCGTCCTCGTTCTCCGAGGGCCTGCGCGTCGGCGCCGAGGTCTTCCATGCGCTCAAGCGCACGCTGCACGACAAGGGGCTCGGCACGGCCGGCGGCGACGAGGGCGGCTTCGCGCCGGACCTCGGCTCGAACGAGGAGGCCCTGCAGATGCTCGTCGCGGGCATCGAGGCGGCCGGCTACCGCCCCGGCGAGGACGTCGCGATCGCCCTGGATCCCGCCGCCAGCGAGCTCTTCTCCGCGGGCTCGTACGAGCTCGAGCACGAGGGCCGCTCGCTGTCACCGGCCGACATGGCCGCCTACTGGGCCGAGCTCGTCGCCAAGTACCCGATCGTCTCCCTCGAGGACGGCATGGACGAGGAGGACTGGGAGGGCTGGAAGGCGCTCACCGACCGCCTCGGCGACCACCTCCAGCTCGTGGGCGACGACCTGTTCGTCACGAACACCGAGCGGCTCCGGCGCGGCATCGACGCCGGCGTCGCGAACTCGATCCTCATCAAGGTCAACCAGATCGGGACGCTGACCGAGACGCTCGACGCGATCGGCATGGCGCGGGCCGCCGGCTACAGCGCGGTGATGTCCCACCGCTCGGGCGAGACCGAGGACGTGACGATCGCCGACCTCGCGGTGGCCACCGGTTGCGGGCAGATCAAGACCGGGGCCCCGTCGCGCTCCGATCGCGTGGCGAAGTACAACCAGCTCCTGCGCATCGAGGAGGCCCTGGGCGCCGACGCGACGTTCCCGGGGCGCGCCGCCTTCCGCGCCTGAACAACATATTCGCCTGCACGGGCAGGAAACCGGACGTGCGCGGGCGAACGCGCATGCAATGGCCTCTGCTCGCAGTGCCCAGGCGAAGCGCCGGCCCGCCACGGGCCGCACCGGTCAGCGTGCCCGCCCGCGCGTCGTCGCCGGCGGCGCGGGCGCGGCGCGGGGCATCCGCTGGGACCGCGTGGGGCGCGTCGCGCTGCTCGTCGTCCTCGTGGTCATCGTCTTCCTCTACGTGGGCCCGGCACGCTCCTACGTGTCGACCCTGCGCGAGTCAAAGCAGCGCAACGCCGAGGTCGCCCAGCTGCGCCGCGAGAACCAGAAGCTGCGCGCGCGCCGCGACGCGCTGCGCAGTCCACGAGCACTCGAGCGCGAGGCGCGACGTCTGGGGATGGTGCGCCCGACCGAGCGCTCCTACGTCGTCAAGAACCTCCCCAAGGGGCCCTGAGCCAGGCGCTGGGGCCGCCCGCATTCGATCCCCGAGCACGCCGGGCCGCGCTGGGTAGCCTGCGGAGATGGGCTTCGACACGGCTATTCACGAATGGCGTGAGGGCGAGCGGCGCCTCGAGCAGGCGCCGCCGCGGGAGCGCCCCGCCCTGGAGCGGGTGGTGGAGGCGATCCACGCCGAGCTGCGCCGCCGCCTCGGCAGCGCGTTCACCACCGACGAGCTCGCCGACCTCTACGACCGCGGGACCGACTGGTGCCTGGACGTGGCGATCGCCACCGCTCCGGGCGCCCCGTCGACCTGGGACGCGCGGCTCGTCGGCGACGCGGCATTCGCCCGCTACGTCCGCGAGGCGCGCGACTACGCCGGCGGGCGGCGCGTCGAGGCCCTGTAGCTCACGGCGTGCTAGGGAGCGCTGCGCGGGCGCACGAACGACCACACGCGGCCCAGGTCGGCGAAGCCGAGCCTGCCGTAGAGCTGCTTGGGCCAGTCGTCGTCGTCGGCGCCGATGACGATCAGCTCGTGGCCGCCGGCGAGGGCGGCGTCGATCGCCGCGCTCACCGCCGCGCGCGCCAGGCCGTGACCGCGCAGCGGCGTCACCGTGGCGACGTCCTCGACCAGCGCGACGCCTCCGTCGGAGAACAGGGTGGCGGTGGCGCCGTCGCGCCCGCCGAGCGCGCCGACGAAGCGGCGCGTGACCGGGGCGGCGGCACGGACCGCGGCGCGGGCCTCGAGCACCTCCTCGATGACGGTGGCGTCGTGTCCCCGGTCCTCGGCCAGGACGGCGCGCTCGACCGCTCGCAGCTCCTCCTCGGAGGCCTCGCGGGCAACGCCCGGGACGGGCGGGCGGTCACGGCCGCCCTCGAGCGCCATGTAGACGATGTGGTCGGCCTGCCACCCGCGCTCGCTCAGCTCGCGGACGAGGCGGCCGCCCGCGGCGTCGTCGCAGAGGATCATCGTGCGGTGGCGACGGTCGGGGTACAGGCGGCCCAGTTCGTCGATCACGTCCTCGGCGCGCACGGCCGGGTCCAGCGGTGCTTCGGCGTGCAGGCCGTTCAGCGTCCAGAAGCTCGGGCGCCGGGCGTCGAACAGGGCGACGCCCCAGCGATGCTCCTCGCGGCGCCCGCAGGCGCGCTCGTACAGCGCGCGGTTGAACGCCAGCGCGCGGCGGAGGCGATCGTCAGTCGTCGTCGCCGTTCTCGTCACCGGCGCGGCGGATCACGATCTGGTCCTCTTCGATCGTGACGACGACCGGGCGGTGGCCCGCCCAGTGCTCGGCGTAGATGGGGTTGTCGGCAACCGCGGGGTCGAGCCAGAGCCCGTAGCCCTCCTCGCCGTGTTCGAAGGTCCCCTCGAGCGACTTGGGCGCGCCCGTGCGCCGCCCGCGGCCCCCGCGCCGGCTCCGGCGCCGGAGGGGCCTGTCCTCTTCGTCCTCGTCGTCGGGCTCGGCCTCGGCCTCGGCCTCGACGGCGCGTCGCGCGGCCTCCTCGGCCCTGATCGCCTCGGCGGCTTCGAGCTCGGCGGCGATGAGCGCATCGTCCTCGGCGCGGAGGTCGATCTCGTCGTCGAAGTCGGCGCGTGGCGCCGACGGCTCACCATCGGGCAGCAGCTCGTTCTCCTTCTTGAAGGCCTCGATCTGCTGGACGGTGACCTCGAGCTGGTGCGCGATCCAGGCGTCCGTGCGCCCCTGGCGAACCCACTCGCGGATCTTGTTGAGCTGCGGTCGCAGCGAACGGCGTGCCATTGCGGTGCGGCAGCCTATAGGAACGGGCATGAACGGACGCCCGAGGACCATGTTCGGCGGACTACCGGTTGCCCGGGGTGCGGTGCGTTGTTACGGTTGCGTCCCCAGCGAGGCAGGGAGGTTTCCATGCTGGTCCTGACCAGGAAGTCCAATCAGAGCATCATGATCGGTGACGACATCGAAGTGTCCGTGCTGTCGATCATGGGAGAGAAGGTGAGGATCGGAATCCAGGCGCCGCGGGACATCCCGGTCTTCCGCAAGGAGGTCTACCTCGAGATCCAGCAGGAGCGGGCCGAAGAGCTCGCCAGCGTGAGCAACGAGGTCGACCAGGCACTGCACCGACTCGGCGAGCCCGGGGCCTGAGCCCCTAGATGGTCGATTCCGAATTCTCGCGGCCGGGCTGACGCGCCTCGCCGCTCTGGATCGCCGTCCGGCGGACTTGCCAATGGCGCTGCCATGGGCTGCGCCACCGGACGCCGCCCAGAACGACGAT
>JAOPZW010000073.1 GCA_025963905.1 Solirubrobacterales bacterium
CCACGTGGTCGATGGCGAGCATCCGGTCGGCGAAGATCAGCGCCGCGTCGGGCGTGTCGGCGCGGTGGGCGGCGTGCCCGCCGGTCTCGGCCTTCAGCTCGTAGCCGAGGCAGCCGACGTAGCCGAGGTTGAAGTCGAAGGGCAGCTCGGCGGGCGTCGGGGTGGCGCGCCGGCGCAGCTCCTCGTCGAGGTACTCGAAGAACGGCCTGCGGACCCGGATGTGCTCCCCGGCGCGGTGGACGTCCACGACGCCCTCGGCGACATCGAACGTCACGTACTCGGCGAGCGGACCCGAGCCGTCGCCCATGAACGAGAAGCGCGAGAGTCCCGGGATCACGGCGCTGCTGTCCAGCCAGAAGCGATGCGCGTCGTCGGAGAACAGCTCTTGGCACGCTGCCTCGGCGTCCGGCAGCACCGCGACGCGGCGGACGTGCACGCGATAGGGGTGCGGGTCCTGGGCGGGCTTCGGGCCGGCCGCGGCGGCGCGGCGCCGGGCAAGCGCGAGGTCGCGGAAGTTCGCGAGCATCTCGCGCCCGTACTCCGTGCAGATCGACTCCGGATGGAACTGCACGCCCCACAGCGGCCGGTCGCGGTGGCGGACGCCCATGACGACGCCGTCGTCGGTCCACGCGACGACCTCGAGCTCCTCGGGCACTTCGGTGGCCGCGAGGGAGTGGTACCGGACCGCCAGGAACGGCGTCGGCAGCCCCGCGAACACGCCGGCGCCGGTGTGGTTCACCGGCGAGACGCGCCCGTGGATCGGCTCGGGAGCGTGGCCGACGACGCCGCCGAGCAGGTGGCAGATGCCCTGATGGCCGAGGCAGACGCCGAGCACCGGCACGCTCATCGCGCGGATCGCGCACGCGCTGATCCCGAAGTCCACCGGCCGGTCGGGCCGGCCGGGGCCGGGCGAGACGACGACGCCGTCGAACCGGTCCAGGTCGATCTCCGACCACTCGACGTCGTTGTGGACGACGACGGGCGCCTCGCCGTTCACCTCCCCGAGCAGTTGGTAGAGGTTGTAGGTGAACGAGTCGTAGTTGTCGATCAGCAGCGTGCGCATGGGGTCACCCGGCGGCGTTGTCGTCGGCGATGACGAGGTCCTCGACGCGGCAGGTCTCGTCGATGATCAGGTCGTAGAGGCGGCGCAGGAACGGGGCGTCGACGCCGTGCTCGGCGGCGTACGACGCCGCGCGCTCCTGGACGATCGCGATGCGGTGCGGCTGCATCATCGGGACGCCGTGACGGCGCTTGGCATCGGCGATGCGCACGCAGCAGCGAATGCGATCGCGCACGATGTCGAGCAGGAGCCGGTCGAGCTCGTCGAGCTGCGCCCGCAGGCCTTCGAGGTCCTCGGCAGCCGGGTCAGGGCCCGCCGCGTGACGGTGAACGAGCATCATGTCCTCTCGACAGATGGCTTGCCTACGCCTGGTTTGCCGGCGACACCGTCACGGTCCGAGGCCATCGACGAGCGCGGCTACCAGACAGGTCTGACTGACGGGGCATGCTCGTCCGTGCCGCGGTTCGGGTGATCTGTCCCATGGCACGGTTGGGGCTGGCCGATGCCGCGGCGCCACGGGTCGCCGACCGGCTCGCTCGCTGGGACAGCGGCGTCTGGCACGTGCGGCAGGTGCGGGGATCAGCCGCCGCCCCACACTCTTCGAAACCCGCGACACCAGGGGAGCGTGGACGTGCTACAGACGACCGAAGGCCACTACTCACCAGCGGCTTTGTGGATGAGCGAGCCCTTCCAGACCTACTTCGAGGTGCCGGTCGCCGGCGGCGCGTTGAGCGTCGCGCGCGCCGGCGCGCCGCCGGAAGCCGGCCGGACCGTCGTGCTCACCCTCCACGGGATGACGTCGTGTCACATGGTCTATCGGGCCGTCGCCCGTGAGCTCTGCAACACCGCCGCGCGGCCCGTGTGCATGCTCGCGCCCGACGCGCGCGGGCGCGGCCGCAGCGCGCGCCTGCCCGAGCCCTACGGCATCGCCGTGCACGTCGCCGACCTGATCGCCGTGCTCGACCACGTCGGCGCCGAGCGAGCGATCGTCGTCGGCCACTCGATGGGGTCGAACATCGCGGCGCGCTTCGCCGCGGACCATCCCGAGCGCACGGCGGCCGTGCTCCTGCTCGACAGCGGGCTGCCGTTCATCTCCGAGGACGCCGGCGTCGACGACGCCGAGGACGACGAGCGGCCCGGGTTGCTCCATCGGCTGGAGTCGACGTTCGCGACGGTCGAGGAGTACATGGCGTACTGGCGAGGCCACCCGGCGCTCAAGGGCGCCTGGGACGAGGACGTCGAGGCCTACGTCCACTGCGACTACGTCCAAGACCAGGACGGCGTCCGCTGCATCGCGAACGTCGACGCCGTCTTCGCCGACATCGGAGACCTGACGTTCGACCGTGTGACCCGGACGGCGGTGACGCGGTTGCGCACGCCGGTCCGGCTCATGCGGGCGGAGCGCGGGCTGTTCGACGACGACCCGCTGATCCCCGTGCCGCAGCTCGAGGAGTTCCTGCGGGCCAACCCGCACGTCTCCGTCGACATGGTCCCCGACGTGAACCACTACACGCTCGTCATGGGAGGTGGGCACGGCCCCCGTCGCGTCGCCGCGACGCTGGCCGAGCTGGCGGATCGGGAGCCGTAGGCACAGTCCGGCCTGCGAGCATTGCGACATGCAGACGGGGCCACGTCCGGGTGGGACGCCATCGACCTGGGAGCCCGACTACCGCCAGCTGATCGAGTCCGCCGGCGACGCGATCGCCGCCCTGCTCAGGACGCTCGGTCACGCAGAGGACGACGCCGAGGCGCTGCTCGGCCGCCATTTCGCGGAGATCCTCACGCCCCAGGCCGCTGCGGTGGCGTCGAGGCACTTCGCCGAAGGCGTCGACGGCGCCGCGGACTCGCCGTTCTTCGAGGTCGAAGCGGTGCGCATCGACGGCGTCGTCATCAACCTGCGCCGCCAGGCGATCGCGTTCACCGATCTGGTGCTCCGGCTGACCCGCGAGCCGGCTGCGGCGCTCGGCGCGCCGGACCTGAGCTGAGCCCGGCGCGCCGCGCTTCCGCCGGCCCCGTCCGCGAGTGCTAGCATTTTAGAAGTCGCTATGGCATGTAGAGCGACTGATATCAGATGCGCGACAAGGGACGAGGACTGATATGAGCACCACCAACGACCGCATCGTCATCGCCTACGACGGGTCGGAGAACGCGCGACATGCGATCGCCGTCGCCGCTCGTGAGCTGGGCCCCCGCCACGCCGACGTCGTGCACGCGTGGGAGCCGCTGGCGAGCGCCACGTCGCGCCTCGCGATCTACGCCGTTGCGTTCGGCGGTACCGCCGGGGACGAGGTGGAGCTCGAGGGCGAGCGCGCCCGCGCGACCGCCGACGAGGGCGCGAGGATCGCCCGCGACGCCGGGTTCGACGCGAAGGCGATCACGCTGCGCAGCGACGGGCCCGTCGCCGACGCGATCGTGCGGTACGTCGCGGAGCACGCCCCGCAACTCGTCGTGATGGGCACGCGGGGACTCTCGGGCGCCCGCTCCGTCATCGCCGGCAGCGTGTCCCACCAGGTCACCCAGCACCTGCACACCCCCGTGCTGACCGTCCCGCCCAACGGCGCCGGGGTGTGATCGAAGACGAGTTCGGTGACGCGCGCGCCGGTCAGGCGGCGGCCAGCTCTGCGTCGGCTCGTGCGAGCACGGTGCTCAGGACGCGACCGGCGGTCGCCAGGTCCTCGGCCGGGAGGTCGCCCCACAGTCGCTGGGTGATCTGGGTGACGGCGCCGCGGATCGCGCCGTGCAGCTGCTCGCCGGCGTCCGTGACCTTCACCGGCAACCCATCGCCATCGGGGACCTGCACGAGCTGCGCGGCCGCCAGCTCGCCGATCCGCGCGCGCGCCTCCGCTTCGCTGACCTTCAGGACGCCGGCCACGCGGCCGGCGAGCTCGTCGCGGCTGAGCGTTCCGCCGCTGACGACGGTCAGGGTCAGGGTGACCCATTGGGGCTCGGTGAGGCCGGTCCCGGCCAGCTGCCGGGCGAGGATCGCGTTGAGCGCCTTCTCGGTCTGGCCGATGACGGGGGTGCCGAAGGCGTGGGCGGTGGACATGTCCGATGTTCCATTCACTGAGCGGCGAGCTGCGTGTCGGCCCGGTCGGCGATGGTGGTCAGGACGCGTCGCGTCGTCGCCTCGTCGTCGGCCGGGATCTCGGCGAACAGCTGCGCGGCGATCTGGTCGATGGCGGCCCGGATGGCGGCGTGCCGCTCGCGCCCGGCGTCGCTCAGCGCGACAACCGACGGCGACCCCGCCTGGAGCAGCTGCTCGTCGGCCAACTCGCCGATGACCGCGTCGGCTGCCGTGTCGTCGATCTGCAGGGCACCGGCGAGGCGGGCGATGAGCTGGGGGCGCTCGATGCCGTCGCCGTTGGCGGCGGTGAGGGTCAGAGCCACCCACTGGGGGAAGGTGCCGCCGGTGCCGGCGAGCACCCGGTCCATGAGCGGGCTGAGGGCGCGTTCGGTCCGGCCGATGATCTGGGTGAGCGGTGGAGCGGGGGGCATGGCGTCTCCTGGAGTGGTCGTTGGCGCTGTCAACATTGGCCGTCCCAACGGTATCAGGTCGTTGGCTCCACCCACAAATGCCTAGACTGACGCAATGAATCCCGCGCCCCCGACCGCCGACGCGACGTTCTCGCGGATCCTGGAGATGCCGACCTGGCTGATCACCCGGGCCTACGCGTACTCCCACCGGCTGCTGGCCGAGGGCTTCGGCGCCGCCGGCGTCCGCGGCTACCACTTCCGGCTGCTCGCGGCGCTGGAGGAGTTCGGCCCGGCCAGCCAGGCCGACCTGGGGCGCCGCACCAGCATCGACCGCAGCGACGTCGTGGCGGCGCTCAACGAGCTCGCCGCCCGCGGGCTCATCCAGCGGTCCCCCGATCCGGATGACCGCCGTCGCAACGTCATCACGATCATGCCGGCCGGCACCAAGCAGCTCCGGGCCCTGGCCCCGATCCTGGACGGCGTCCAGGACCAGCTGCTCGCCCCGCTCTCGGCGGCCGAACGCACCCAGCTCGTCGGGCTGCTCACCCGGCTGCTGGAGCACGACGCCCAGCCCTGACGCCTCAGAGCTCCGCGAGGACCTCGCCCGCGGCGCGCTCGCCCGGGCGCATCGTGTCGGGCACTCAGCTCGCTGATCCGGCGGGCGCGCTCAGCGGGTGCCCGGCGCGCGCCGGCGAGGGTGGCGGCAGCTCGCGCTTGATCGCCCGCGCGATCCGGCGCGCGTCGATCGCGATCTCGCGGAACATGCCGCTGACCGGGTTCGTGAAGCCGAGGAATCGCAGTCCGGGGGCGTGTGACGCGGTCTGCTCGCCGTGAACGCGCGGAAGGCCCCGCGCGTCGAGGAGGTCGAGCCGCCCGACCAGCGGATCGAGGCCGCGCTTGTATCCGGTCGCCGCGATCACGATCTCCGGCTCGATCGAGCCTCCGCCGGCGAGCAGCACGCGCGAGCCGTCGAAACCGGTCACCGCCGGGACGGGCTCGACAGTGCCGTCGCGGACCGCCTCGAGCAGGCCGACGTCGAGGATCGGGATCTCGCCGCGCTTGGCGCGCGTGTAGACGCCCTTGCCCGGATCGGGCAGGCCACGCTCGGTGAGGTCGGGCACCGTCCGGCGCCGCACGGGCTCGGCGAGCTCATCCGCCACCCGGGCCGGGAGACGGCGCATCAGGATCCCCGTGACCTGGGCCGGGACGCCGCCCAGCTCCCGGCGGAGGATGTGCGGCGGCGTGCGAAACGCGAGCCGCACGCGCTGCGCGCCGTGCTCGACCAGGTCGACGGCGACCTCGGCGCCCGTGTTGCCGGCGCCGACCACGAGCACGTCGCGCCCCGCGTACGGCCGCCCGTTGCGGTAGGCGCCCGCGTGGATCAGCTCGCCCGCGAAGGCGTCTCGCCCCGTCCAGTCCGGGACGTGGGGCGTGTGGTTGTAGCCGGTCGCGACGACGACGTGGCGCGCCATCAGATCGCCCTGTGGCGAGGCCACGCGCCACGCGCCGCCGGTGCGCTCGATCGCGGTGACCTCGACGCCGGTCCGGACGTTCAGGCGGTGATGGTCGGCGTAGCGCTCGAGGTAGCGGATGACCCCGTCGCGGGACACCCACCGTCCCTCGTGCGCCGGGATCTGCAGGCCCGGCAGGTTGGAGAGCCAGCGCACCGTGTGGAGGTGGAGGCGGTCGTAGTGCCCCCGCCAGCTCGTCCCGACGTGCGCGCCGCGGTCGACGACCAGCGCCTCGATCCCCGCGCGGCCGAGGGCGCCGGCGGTTGCCAAGCCTGCGGGGCCGGCGCCGATCACGAGGACATCGTGGTGCTCGTCGCGATGGATGTGGGCGGAGGTCATCTCGGGCGTCGAGGGTCAAACCTAAACATGCGTCAGGTTTAGGTTATACTTCGCCGACGTGAGAGCGTCAAGCACGGTCACCTCCGAGCCTCGCCGCATCCCCGTCCAGCGCCGCAGCCGCGAACGTGTGGAGGGGATCCTGCTCGCCGCCGAGCAGATCGTCGTCCGCGACGACTTCGATGCGCTGTCGACGCGGGCCGTCGCCGAGCGGGCGAAGGTTCCCGTGGCCACGCTGTACCAGTACTTCGCCGATCGCGAGGCGATCATCGCCGCGCTGATCGAGCGCCACGTGAGCGCGATGGACGCGCGCCTGACCCAGGCCGTCGCTGCGCTGGGCACCTACAGCGTTCGCACGCTCGTGGAGGAGGTCGTGACGGCGTACGTCGCGGGCTATCGCGCGCACCCGAGCTACGTCGTGCTCTGGTTCCACGGCCGCGTGAGCGCTGACATCGTCGCGCGCGTTCGCGAGCGGACGAGTCAGCTGGCCGCGCAGTTCCACGGCTTTGCGCTCGCTGCCGGCCTGCTGGAGCCGGACACCGATGTGCTCGTGCTCGAGGTCGCCGCGGACGCGATCGACGGCGTCCTGGACATGGCCTACCGCGACGACTTCGACGGCGACCAGCGCGTTCTGCGCGCCGGCATCGAGATGATCGTCAGCTACCTCGAGCGACATGCGACGCCCGCGGGCATCGCGGGCGTGCCGGCGTCCGATCTCGCGGCACGCTGGGAGGCGCCGGGCGCATGACGCTCGTCGTGCTCGCGCTCAAGGTGGTGCTCGCGCCGTCGCTCGTCGCGGCGGCGACCCGCACGGCGCGCGCGCTCGGTCATCGCGCCGGCGGCCTCGTCGGCGGGCTGCCCGTCGTCGCGGCGCCCATCGTCTTCATCTACGCCGTCGAGCACGGAGCGTCGTTCGCGGCTCGAGCGGCACACGGCACCGTGCTGGGCATCGTCTCGCTGGTGGGCTTCTCGGTCGCCTATGCCGAGGTCGGGCGACGGACGGCCTGGCCCGTGGCGCTTCTCGCCGGCTGGAGCGCGTTCCTGCTCGTGACGCTGCTCTTCGCAACCCGCCCGCTGCCCCTGGCGCTGAGCTGCCTGATCGCCGCCGTCGCGGTGGCGGGCGCGAGCCGCACACTGGCCCGGCGGGTGTCCCAGCCGTCCCGGTCCCGCGGCAGCGACCTGCTCCGCTGGCGCCTGCTTGCAACGGCCGCGATGGTGCTGGCGCTCACGACGGCAGCGGGCTCGCTCAACCCCTGGCTGAGCGGGCTCCTGGCGCCGTTCCCCATCATCACCGCGGTCCTGGCCGCCTTCACGCAGGCCCAGGCCGGGGCGGACGCGTCGACCGAGTTGCTCGCGGGGCTCGTCCCGGGACTCGCGAGCTTCATCCTCTTCTTCGTCGTCGTGGGGGTGGGGCTGCCGGCGCTCGGAATCGCCGGCGCGTTCGCGCTCGCGACCGCGGCGGCCCTTGCCTCTCACGCCGTGCTGGCCGCCCGGGTCGCCCGGTCCGCGGCGGGGCCGGGCGAGCTACGCTGGGCTCCATGAAGGCCGTCACATTCACCGAGTACGGGCCACCCGACGTCCTGCACGTCGCCGACGCCGAGGAGCCGCACGCCGGGGCGGGGCAGATCCGGATCGCGGTGCGGGCCGCAGCCGTCAACCCGATCGACTGGAAGGCGCGCAGCGGCGTGGTGCGCGACGTCATGCCCGTGAGCTTTCCCGCGATCGACGGCCGCGAGGCGGCCGGTGTCGTCGACGAGGTCGGCCCTGGCGTCGCCGACGTGGCGGTCGGCGACGAGGTCTTCGGCTTCGCCGTCGGCGGTGCCGCGGCCGAGTTCGCGATCCTCGACGACTTCGCCCGCAAGCCTGCGGGCCTGTCCTGGGAGGAGGCCGCGAGCCTGCCGGTCGCGGTGGAGACCAGCGTCCGCGTGTTCACCGTGCTCGGCGGCGTCGGCCAGGGCCAGACGCTCGTGGTGAACGGCGCCGCAGGCGGCGTGGGCACCGCGGCCGTCCAGCTGGCCCGCGACCGCGGCGCCCGCGTCATCGGGACCGCCGGCAAGCGCAACCACGACTTCCTGCGCTCGCTCGGCGCGGAGCCCACGACGTACGGCGCCGGCCTGGTGGAGCGCGTTCGCGAGCTGGCGCCCGACGGCGTCGACCTCGCGTTCGACACCGCCGGCCAGGG
>JAOPZW010000183.1 GCA_025963905.1 Solirubrobacterales bacterium
GACGGCGCGGCGACCGCGGCACCGTCGCCCTGCACGGCGCGGGCGGCCAGCAGCCAGCCGGCCGACTGCGCGAGGCCGGCGGCCAGCGAGGCGGCCGTGAAGAGCGCGATGCCGGCGACGAAGACCCGGCGCCGGCCGAGGATGTCCCCGGCGCGGGCGCCGAGGAGCAGCAGGCCGCCGAACGTGATGGTGTAGGCGTTCTGGACCCACGACAGCCCGGCGGAGGAGAAGTGCAGGGACGTGTGGATCTTGGGCAGTGCGGTGATGATCACCGACATGTCCAGGACGATCATGAGGTAGCAGGCGAGGATGATCGCCAGGGTCAGCGAGGAGTTGGGCGCACCACGGTCGGGGGCGTGCGCGATCGACCGGCGCGCGGAGGCGCGCCGGGGCAGCGTGGCTGTCACGGGAGTGAGGCTCCTTGAGGGTCTTGCGGCGAGGGCGCTAAAGTGGAGGCGTCCTCCAGAATGGATGTGGAGGCTGCCTCCGCTTAGAACCATACAATAGCGGAGGGTCCCTCCACTTTGCAAGGGAGGGATCATTCCTCCGATGACCGACGCCACCACCACCCAGGCAACGGGGCTCGCGCAGCGCCCCAGGCGCGCGGACGCGCGGCGCAACTACGAGAAGCTCCTGGCCGCCGCCGGCGAAGCGTTCGCCGAGAACGGCACGGCGGCCTCGCTGGAGGACATCGCGCGGCGCGCCGACGTCGGGATCGGCACGCTCTACCGCCACTTCGCCACGCGCCAGGACCTCCTCGAGGCCGTCTACATCGACGAGGTCGAGGAGATGAGCCGCGCCGCGGCCGACCTCACGGACCTCGAGCCCTGGGACGCGCTCGTCACGTGGCTGCACCAGTTCGTGCGCTACGCCGCCACGAAGCGGGCGCTGGCCGACGAGATGATGGCGACCGTCGATCAGGACGCCGAGGTCTTCGTCGCCTGTCGCACCGCGATCACCGAGGCGGGCAGCATGTTGCTCCGCCGCGCCCAGGAGGCCGGCGTCGTCCGGCCCGACACGAACTTCACCGACATCGGCCGGATGGTCGCCGGCATCGCCGGCATCCGAACCGCCGACTCCGGGCAGATCGAGCGCATCCTCGACGTCGCCCTCGACGGCCTGCGGTACCGGGCGCCGGGCGCGTAGGCCCTCCACTGCGGCTCGACCATCGGTCGAATCCCGGGCCTGAAACGCTCGACGGCCGGTAGGGAAAGGACCCGGGGGACGCTGCGTTCCTGCGGGCATGACTCCGGATGAGGGCCCACAGGACGATTCCGGCGAGCCGACCGGGGTCTCGCGTCGCGGCCTGCTCCTCGGGAGTGCGGTGGCTGGGGCGGCGGCGTGGCTGGATCCGGCGAGCGCGCTCGCGGCAACCGGGCGCCCTCACCGGCAGCGCAAGCGACCGCGCCCCGGGCGCAGACCGGCGCCGAGCCCGCCACGATCGCCCGCGCTGCCGGATGCACGCGCGATCCAAGCGCGGCACGACAACCCCGCCGATCTGGGGGTGCTGGAGTCGGCCGCCCTGCTGCAGGCGGGCCTGCTCTCCAGCGCAGAGCTGACGGCGGCGTGCCAGGCGCGCATCGCCGCCCGCAACGGAGCGATGAGCTTCGACGGTTCGCCCGACGCCATCAACGCGTGGGTCCGCCTGTATCCCGAGGTCGCCCGCCAGCTGGCTGACGCGGCCGACGCGCGGCTGGCCGCGGCTCGGCGGCACAAGGGCAGCGCGCCCCCGCTCGCCGGAGTGCCGCTGGCGCTCAAGGACCTCTACGCCGTGAAAGGACTCGGCCTGACCGCCTCGTCAAGGATTCTCGAAGGCAATGTCGCCCCCGGCGACAGCACGGTCTGGCGGCGCCTCGCGGCGAACGGCATGGTGCTGATCGGGCATACGCAGAGCGACGAGTTCGCGTTCCTCGCGGTCACGCCGCAATCCGGCAACCCATGGGAGCCCGGCCGCAGCACGGGTGGCTCGAGCGGCGGCAGCGGGGCCGCCCTCGCGGCCCGCATGGTGACCGCGGCGACGGGCTCGGACACGCTCGGCTCGCTGCGCATCCCTGCGGCGTTCTGCGGGATCAGCTCGATCAAGCCGACCTTCGGGCTGGTGAGCTCCGCCGGCGTGATCCCCCTCGCGTGGTCGCTCGATCACTGCGGGCCGATGGCGCGCTCGGTGGCCGACTGCAGCCTGCTGCTCTCCGCGATGGCCGGACGCGACCCGGACGACCCCTCGACGGACGTCGGCTACACGCCGCCGCCCAGCTACCCGCTCACCGCGCGGGCCGGACGGCGGCCGCTGCAGGGCGTGCGGATCGGGATCCCGCGCTCGCTCGGGAGCGCGGACGCGGGACCGGGGGAGGTCTACCAGCGTACGCAGCAGGAGCTCGGGAGCCTCGGCGCGCAGCTCCTGGCGGTCGACGAGCCGGCGAACCCGTTCACCGCCAGCACCGATCCACTCGCCTTCTACACCGACGCCGCGGCCTACCACCAGCCCTGGTTCCCGAGCCGCGCAGGCGACTACCGGCCGCCCGCCGTCCAGATGCTGACGCTGATCCGCGCGCTTGATCTGAGCGCGCTGGACTACCTGGACCTGCACCGCCGGCGTGCGGCGTTCCAAGCCGGCTACCGCGCGTTCCTGGCCGACGAGCAGCTCGACGCCGTCGCCTTGCCGGTCTCGCTCGCCGACCCTCCGCTGCGCTCGCCGACCGCCGATCCGCTGATCCTCAGCCCGGCGACCAACCCCGAGAACAGCAGGCTGCTCACCTACGCCTACAGCTACCTCGGCTTCCCCGTCGTGACGGTTCCGGGCGGCACGTCGACGGCGAGCGGCCTGCCCGTCGGCATCCAGCTCGTCGGCGCGCCGTTCAGCGAAGCCAACCTGATCCAGATCGCCATCGATCTGCAGCAGCACTACCCGCACTTCACGCAACAGCCGCCCGGGCTCGCGAGCTCCGCGTGACCGACCCGACCGGCACGAACGC
>JAOPZW010000261.1 GCA_025963905.1 Solirubrobacterales bacterium
GCCGCCTGGGCCACCCGGCGCCCGGACGGCGTGAGCTCCAGCGCGATCGCGCGCGCGTCGCGCTCGGCGCGCCGGCGCCGAAGCAGCCCGCGCCGCTCGAGGCGATCGACCACGCGCACCATGCCCGGCTGGGAGAGCCCCAGCGCGCCGCGCAGGATGTCCAGCGACTCGCCCGCGGCGTAGTTGTGCAGCGTGATCAGCGCCGCCGCATCGGTGCCGGTCACGCCCGCCTCGTCGTCGAGCGCCGCGCCGACGCTGTCGGTCAGCGTCAGGGCGTGTGCGCCGAGCAGGTTGGCGGTCCGCTCGTCAGACGCCATGCGGCGCGGTCTTCGGCACGTGGCACGCGATCTCGATGACGGCGATCTGCGCGCCGCGCGGCCGGCGCTCGCCGGCGACCGGCGACTGCCGGAAGACCTTGGCGCACGAGACGTCGTAGCGGCCGTTGGCCAGCTTGCCCGCGAACCCGGTCCAGCGCACGCGCAGGCCGGCGCGCGCCGCGATGCGATGGGCCTCCTCCTGGCGGCGACCGACGAGGGCGGGCACCTCGACGAGCGCCGCGGAGGCCGTATGACCGGCGGACGGCGGCGGAGGCGGCGCGGCATGGTGGGCGCTCGAGGCGCCGCAGCCCGCGAGCAGGGCGACGGCCCCCACGGCAGCCGGCCAGGACAGCTGATCTGAAATATGCATGCGTCATGCATATCTCCGTCGGCGACCCGCGTCAAGCGTGCCGCCGTCAGCGACGGGCGCGCTCGATCGCCGACGCCAGCGACTCCCGGTAGCTCTCGCTCGTGTACGTCGCGCCCGAGACGGCGTGGATCTTCGCGCTGCCGGCCCTGAGCGCCTCCTCGCGCAGGATCGGCTCGGCGTGCGCGTTGATGGCCTGCGTGCGCGCGCCCGTGCCGGCCAGGTCGACGGTCTCCACCCGCGTCAGCTCGCCGCCGGTGAGGGTCACGCGGACCGAGATGACCGAGAACGGCGTCGTCACGGTCTGGCCCGTCGCCGTGCGCGTCGGGCCGGGCACCCTCGGGCGCCTGCTGCTGACCCGCCGCACGGCGGGCGTCGCGGTCTCGGTGAGGCGCAGCGGCGGCGGCGCCCCGTCGGGGACAGCCGCGACCCGCGGGCGCTCACGGACGTCGGCCAGCAGCGCGATCACCGCGGCCATGGCGGCCACCGCGGGCAGCGCGCGCCGCACGACGCTCCGGCCCATCACCACGAGAAGCCCTCGCTGATGACCTGCCGCGCCGGGACGCCGGCCGCGCGGAGGCTCGCGCGTGTGGCCTCGGTCATGCTCCGCGGTCCGCAGACGTAGACGTCGCGCCGGGCGATGTCGGGCACGAGCTCGCGCAGGCGCTCGGGCGAGAGCACCACGCCGGCCCGATGGTCCCCGAGCACGTAGTGCAGGTCGGCGCCGCGGCGGCGCGAGAGCTCCTCGAGCTCCTCGCGGAAGAGCAGGTCCTCCTCGCTCGCGGCGCGGTAGATGACCGCGATCTCCCCCGGCTCGCCGGGCATGTCCTCCAGCAGCGCTCGGATCGGCGTGATGCCCACGCCACCGGCGATGAGCGCCACGCGCGCGTGCCGGCGGGCCGCGCTGGTGAAGCCGCCGGACGGCCCCTCGGCGAGCACGCGCGTCCCCGGGCGCACCGACGCCAGCCGCGCCGAGTAGTCGCCGAGGTGCTTGACCGTGATGCGCAGCCGCCGTCCGTCCGGGGCCGCCGAGAGCGAGAACGGGTGCGTCTCCCACCAGTGGCCGGGCGCCAGGAAGCGCCAGTGCAGGAAATGGCCCGACAGGACCGGCAGGCGCTCCAGGCGCCGACCACCGATCTCGACTGACACCACGCCGGGCGCCTCCTGCACGACGCGCGCCACGCGCAGGTCGTGACGCAGCGAGCGGGTGACCGGCAGCACGACGCGGACGGCGACCAGCGCGGCGAGCGTCGCCCCGTAGAGCGCCCACCAGTAGGCGCGGGCCACCGGCTGGTGCTGGAACTCCTGGCCGGTGGCGAGCTGGTGGGCGAAGGCGAGCGCAACCGCCAGGTACACGCCCAGGTGGACCGCGTGCCACGTGCGGTAGCCGAGCCGGCGGCGCACGGCGGCCACCGACGTCGCCCCCACCGCGACGAGCATCGCCAGCGCGATCGTCGCGAGGAGGACGCCGGGGTAGTGCGTGAGCAGGGCCGCGGCCTCGCGGGTGACGGAGACGTCGTCGGCGAGCGCGTAGCCGGCGGTGATGAGGACGGTGTGGGCCAGCAGCAGCGTGAGGCACGCCGTCCCGTTGCGCCGGTGCCAGGTGCTCACGCGATCAAGCCCGACGGCGTCGAGCCCGGGAACGCGCGCCAGGAGCAGCAGCTCGACGAGCGCCAGGAACGCGCCCAGCAGGCCGGTCACGCGCCCGAGACTGGTCAGCAGGCCGGCGAGGTCGTGCACGTCGCGCAGCCCGCCCTGGCGCCACCACAGCCCGACCACCACCACCGCGTTGGCGGCCACCAGCACCGACAGGTCCCAGCCGGTGATCCTCCTGCGCGCGCTCCGGGGCGCGGTGTCGATGGCCAAGGCGATGGCGCATGACTATCGGAGGGTGTGGAAGGTGTCCACCTTGGTGGCTCCGGATCGCCGGCGACGTCCCGTTCAATGACTGCAGCGACCCATCTTCTCTCGACGTCCCGGAGGCCAGACATGCACCGCAAGCTCCTCATCCTCGGCACCACCGCAGCAGTCGCCGCTGCGGCACTCGCTCCCGGCGCCGGCGCCGCGACCACGCCGGCCCTCGAGGTCACGGGCGCCTACCTGTACCTCGACCACAACGCGGCCAGCAAGCAGAACTTCGTTCGCGTCGTCTTCCGCACCGCGTCCGCGCTCCCCCGCCGCTACGACGGCTCGATCCAGGCGGGCGTCGCGATCGAGGGCGTCTCGCACTCGATCGGCTCGGTGAAGAAGGGCTCGACCATCTACACGGGCGCGTCCGAGGTCAAGGGCGGCTCGATCCCGGCGAACGACGGCGACAAGCTGACGCGCAAGGGCGCCAGGATCGGCAGCTCGTTCACCGTCCGCTTCTTCACGCGCGACGGCCAGAGCGTGACCCGGAAGCTCGTCCTGCGGGCCGAGCGCCCCGGCGACGACACCGGCAAGCCGCTCGCTTCCTGAGCGGATCGGCAGACGCGGCCGCGGGGGCGCCGAGCGCACCCGCGGCCGCCGCCGACTCGTCTCAGGCAGCCGATTCCGAATGCAGCAGCGAGCCGGGCGTCGTGAGCGTCTCCCCGGTCTCCAGGAGCGTCTTGAGGCCGGAGAGGATCATCGGCCAGCCGCCGTAGAGCTCGTCGTGCGCGCCCTCGCGCAGCTGGTCGTGGATGACGGTCAGCCGGCACGAGTCGCCGACCGGCTCGATCTCCCACGTGACACGCGACGTGCCCTCTCGCTTGACGTCGTCGCTCCAGAGCGCCGTGAAGCTCTGCACGAGCCGGCGCGGCGGCTCGACCTCCAGGTTCTCGCCCTCGGAGATCGTGATGCCCGGGCCCGGGTGGACTGCCTCGTAGCGGGAACCGGGCGTCCAGTCCGAGGTGATGCCGACGCCGAACGAGTACTGCCGGCGCATCTCGCTGTCGGTGATCGCCTCCCAGAGCCGCTCCGGCGTCGTCTTGATGTAGATCTCGAACACCTTCTCCATGACTTGCTCCTCGATTCGCTTCTTGAGCCCGGTGAGGGTCGCCGCCCAGGGCTCGGCGTATTTGCTCACCCACCTGTCGTGAACGAGCCTGATCGGGACGGGGTTCAGGAAGTGCAGCTTCTCCCGCCCCCGCTTCCGCGCGACGACAAGGCCTGCAGCCTCGAGCACCTTGAGGTGCTTCATCACGCCGAAGCGCGACAGCGGCAGCCGGCCCTCGAGCGCGCTGAGGCTCTGCCCGTCCTGCTCGAACAGCTCGTCGAGCAGGCTCCGGCGCGTCGGGTCGGCGAGAGCCTTGAACACCGCGTCCATGGGCGAGGACCATACGTGACCATTTGGTCACATGTCAAGTCCCGTCGCCCGGCGGGTATAGCTTCCAACGCGACGGGCGACGGGCAGCAGAGGAGCGCCAATGCGCAGGACGGACATCGAGGCGGTCGGGGACCTGGCGGGCGAGCTTCTCGCGGCAGGCGGAACGCTCGTCAGGGACATGCACGAGGGGATCGCGAGCCGCCCGTTCGGCGTGCTCGGGGCGGCGGCAGCGCCGGTGCGCATCGTCCACGACGGCATCGCGCGTCAGCTGTACGGGAGCCTCGGCGGGGCGTTGCGCGGCGCTTCGCGCGGCGGCGCCCGGCTCATCGCGGCCCACGCCGGCACCGACGCGCCCGCGCTGGCGTCGGGGCCCCGGGGCTCGGTGGCCCTGGCCGCCCTGAACGGGCTGTACGGCAATCACCTCGTCGCCCGCGGCAACGACCTCGCGCTGGGCATGGACGTCCGTCGCGACGGGGCCGAGGTGCCGGTCGCCCCGGCCGCCCTCGCCGCCGCCTTCCCCGGCGCGACCTCGCGCATCGTCGTGTTCGTGCACGGGCTGTGCGAGACCGACGACGCCTGGCGCCTGGTGCCGCTCCGGGGCAGGGTGCCACGGCGGACGTACGGGGACCGCCTCCGGGCCGAGCTCGGCTTCACGCCCGTGTACCTGCGCTACAACACCGGCCTGCGGATCTCGGAGAACGGCCAGGCGCTGGCCCGCCTGCTCGACGACCTCACCGCAGCGTGGCCGACCGCGGTCGACGACGTCGTCCTCGTGGGCCATTCCATGGGCGGTCTCGTCTCGCGCAGCGCCTGCCACTACGGCGAGTCGGAGGGACGGCGCTGGACCGGCGCGGTCCGCCACGTGTTCTGCCTCGGGACACCGCATCTCGGGGCCGACCTGGAGAAAGGCGCCAACGTCCTCGGATGGGCGCTCGGGCGGCTGCCCGAGACGCGCGCGCTGGCGACGGTCCTCAACGCGCGCAGCGCCGGCATCAAGGACCTGCGCTTCGGGTCGTGCCTCGACGAGGACTGGAGCGACTGCGATCCCGACGAGTTCCTGCGCGATCGCTGCCAGGAGACCCCGTTCCTCCCCCACGCCGGCTACTACTTCGTCGGTGCGACCCTCAACCCCGGCCCGCTCGGCTCGCTGCTGGGCGACCTGTTCGTGCGCATGCCGAGCGCGTCGGGGCGCGGCAACGGCAAGGGCCGCAGCATCCCGTTCGAGGTCGACAACGGGCACGAGCTCGCGGGTCTGACGCATTTCGACCTCCTGAACCACCCGGCCGTCTACGAGCAGCTGCGGACCTGGCTGACCCGCACGCCCACCCGCCGCGCCCTCGCGGCGGGGACGGGATGAGCGGCTGAGAAACGTCCCATCTCGGCCGGAGAGCTTGCGGCCGGGTCTCGCCCCGTTCTAGCATCGGCCAGCCGTCGGCAGCGCCCCACACCGGGCCCGTTCGCCTGGCGATCTACGCCGCCGGTGGACACCGAACCGCTCCTCGGGAGGACGTTCATGGCTGACGCCGGCAACGGCCCCGCCTCGGTGCTGCCTCGCCTCACGCCCGGTTCCCTGTTCGCCGGGTACCGGATCGAGTCCCTGATCGACCGCGGCGGCATGGGCGTC
>JAOPZW010000279.1 GCA_025963905.1 Solirubrobacterales bacterium
CATCGGCCACATCCGCCTCACGGGATCGATCCCTGTTGCAGGACCGATCCGTTGCTCACCACGATCGGCGCGACGAGGACGGGGGCGGCGCCGATGATCGTGGGTCCCATCGCGACGGCCACCTGCCCGATCTGAGGGCCGATGAACGAGAGGTTGACGCCACCGCACACGCCGTTGCCAATGCCGTTCGGTCCGCCGACCTGCGCCGGCTCGTTCGCTCCGGAGCAGCCTGCCGAGCCGATCCCGGACCCCGGCTGCACGTTGTTGCCCGAGGCGGGCGGCACGATCTGAGCGCTCGCGGTCGAGACGGGAACGGCAAGTGCGAGCACGGCTGTCGCGACTGCCACTGCGAGGCCATGCCCTCGAACGGATCTCAGTCTCATGACTCGGATTCCTGGCTAGATCGTCGGATGGCCGGGTCACCGCCCGGCACCGGATACCGACGCATGCTGATGCCGCGCCGTGGCCCATGGGCTGGTCAAAGGGGCAGTCGGACCCACACCCCCGCTACAGCAGCGCCCCTGGCAGGATTCGAACCTGCGACCTGCGGATTAGAAGTCCGCTGCTCTATCCAGCTGAGCTACAGGGGCCCGGAGGAAGCGTAGAGCCAGCGCCGGAACGCCACGTCCGTGCGCGGACCGCCGGTCGGATGGCGGGTGCGGGTGGAACGTCGGCCGCAATGTGCGTGGGACCGGCGCGGGGCGGGAAGCCCGTGTGTTTGCCAATGCACACGTTCTCCGTCAATTGCGATCGCCGCTCCGATGCCTTCGTCGTCACCGTGCGCGGCGAGCTCGACCTCGCAGCGCTGCCGCGCCTGCAGCCAGTCGTCAACGATGCGGTGCGCAGCGGCCTGCCCCGCGTCGTCATCGACCTGTGTGGCGTGTCGTTCATGGATTCGACCGGCCTGGGGCTGCTCATGAACGCGCTGCGCCGCCTCGAGTACCTCGACCGGCGGCTGCTCATCGCGTGCGTCGACGGCCCGGTGCGCCGGGTGTTCGCGCTGACGCGCCTGAGCAGCCAGTTCGAGCTCTTCGAGTCGGCGGGCGACGCGCTCGCCGCGAAGGCCGCCTAGCGCAAACGCCACCGTTCAGTCGCTACGGTCCACGCCACAACGAGCGGCGGGAGGCGGAGATGCGCATCTTCTTGACGGGCGGAACCGGGTTCATCGGACGGCGCATCGCCGCACGGTTGCGAGACCGGGGGGACGACGTGGTCGCCCTTGTGCGCAGCCCCGCCAAGGCCGGACCGCTCGCCGCCGGGGGCTGCGAGATCGTCGAGGGCGACCTCACCTCGGCGGAGGCGATCGAGCGGGGCGTTCGCGGCGCCGACGCCGTCATCCACGCCGCCGCGGACTACCGCGTCGGCATCCCCCGTCGCGAGCGTCCCGCGCTCCACGAGGCCAACGTCCGCGGGACCGAGCGCGTCCTCGACGCGGCGATCGCCGCCGGGGTGCCTCGGATCGTCTACGTCTCGACCGGCAACGTCTTCGGCAACACGGGCGAGACCGTGGCCGACGAGACCTACCGGCGCGACACCGGCAAGGGCTTCCTGTCGGCCTACGACGAGACGAAGTACCTCGCCCATCAGGCGGCGGTCGAGCGCATCCGCCAAGGGGCGCCGATCGTCATCGTCCAGCCCGGCGCGGTGTACGGCCCCGGCGACACGTCGCAGGTGGCGAACATCATCGACCAGACGCGCACCGGGCGCATGAAGCTCGTGATGTTCCCCGAGTTCACGCTGAGCTACGTCCACGTCGACGACCTGGCGGACGGCATCGTGGGTGCGCTCGACGCCGGCACGCCGGGGGAGGCCTACGTCATGGGCGGCGACCACGCGACGATGCGCGAGCTCGTCACGACCGTGGCCGAGCTCTCGCACCGCAAGCCGCCGCGCCGCGCCATGCCGACCCCCGTGATCAAGAGCGGGATCCCGATCGGCCCGCTCGTGGGCAAGCTCATGGGCTTCCCGCCGAACCTCGCGGAGCTCATCCGCACCTCGGACGGCGTGGCGATCCGCATGACCGACGCGAAGGCGCGGCGCGAGCTTGGCTACAGCACGCGCGGCCTGCGAAAGGGACTCGCGCAGACGCTGGCGGCCGGCTGACGACGCTCAGTCATCTCCCTCCCAGTCCCAGCGGGGAACGTGGTCGAGCGGGTAGAGCTCGCCGTCCGTGGTCGCCCGTGAGTTCTGCTGTGCGACCCGCACGCCGAACTCGATGTGCGAGCGAACCGCTTCGCGGAACGGCCGTCGGCGGGCAGACCCGCCTCGTCGAGCGCCTCCACGTACAGGGCGACGAACCGTTCGCGCTGCTCATCGGTGATCCGGAGACCGCGGTGGACATCGACGAGGTGATCGAAGCCCAGCTGCTTCGTGAACCGGTCGGGACCGCCGAAGGACTCGGCGGTGAACCAGGTCAGGTGCTCGACGTGGTGGGGCTGGCCCTCCCCGAACAGCGGCTGCAGCAGTGGATCGGCGAGAACCTTCGAGTAGAAGAGGTCTTCGAGTCGATGCAGGCCGGCGTCGCCGCCGGCGTGCTCGTACAGGCTCGTCATCCAGCGGAAGCTACCGGCACGTCCCCACGGCCTTGAAGAACGTGTAGCAGAACACGCCGTCGGGCTCGGTCGTTCGGTGGAGATCCCGGACGCCCGCATCGAACCGCTCCGGCTCGATGAGACCGCTCGCGATCGCGGGCTCGCGGATGCCCTCGATCATCGCGGTGAACGTCTTCCTGGTGAACCCGTCCACCAGGTGCGGCCGGCTCGAATCGACGTACACCATCCGGGGTGACACCCGGACCGAGTCGAAGCCCGCCTCGACCATCAGCGGATAGAGGCGTCGGCCGATCAGCGAGTCGCCGCCGGCCTCCCGCTGCAGCTCGATCTGGCACTGGATCGCCGCGTGTGCCGCGGGGCTGTCGGGATGGAAGTAGGTCGACCCGTGATCGCCCTCGATCACGGTGATGGTGCCGCCGGGCCTCACGAGCCGGTTGAAGATGGCCAGGGCCTCGCCGGGCCGCGAGAGGTGCTCCAGGACGAAGCAGACGAAGGCGTGGTCGAAGGACCCCGTCTCGAAGGGCAATGCGAAGATGTCCGCCTGCTGGAACGCCACGTTGGTGAGTCCGGCCCGCGCGGCTGCTCGCTCGGCCTGTACGAGCGAGTCCGCGCAGACGTCGACCGACGTGAACCGAGCCTCGGGGCTCCGCTGCGCCAACGTGACCGTCTGCGCGCCGACGCCGCATCCGGCCTCGAGCACCGTGCTTCCGGCCGGGTACGCGGTGTCGGAATGCAGCAGGTCGACGAGCGTTCCGGCTTGATCCTGCAGGCGCTCGTGCTCCTGGGGGTGATGGCCGTGGACATACGGCTCGCTCATGACGCCAGCCACCCGAGCCACGGCTCCATCACGAGCTGTGCCAGCAGCGCATAGCCCTCGCGGCCGGGGTGCGCCCCATCGCCCGCTTGCGCCTCCCGGCTCCACGTCGACGATGCCCGCAGCGGGCCGGCAACGTCGACGAACGGCACCGTTCGCCCTTCGGCGACCTCCGCGAAGCTCGCAGAGAGCCGGCTGATGCGGTCCTGCTGATCGTCGTCGTTGGCGGGCGGCGGGCCGACGACGAGCACCGGCAGGCCCAGTCGCGCCGCCCCGGCGATCGCTTGCGACAGGGCCCCAACCGAGTCGGCCGCCGGCACCCTCGGGCCGCCGTTCTCGACGGTCGCATCGTTGGCGCCGAAGGAGAAGACGACGCGGCAATCGGCTTCTCGAGACACACGCGGTCGAGCCTCCGCCTCCCATCGCTCGAGCACGTCAGCAGACGTCTCGCGCCGGACCCCGAGGTTGTAGGCGGTCAACGGGACGCCCGCCGCACAGGCGCCGGCAACCACCCGCCCCACCCACCCGAGGCCGGTGTCGTCCCCGACGCCGGCCACGAACGAGTCCCCGAAGAACATGACGCGAACATCCCGCACGGCGACATTGTCGCGACGCGCCCGCGGCCTGGGCGCCGCCGCGTCCACTCAGAAACCGCGGAAGCCGCTCTGCCGCGCGTCGTTGAGGTTCAGGACCAGCGACGGCGGCGGGATCTCGTGCGTGTCGGAGGTCGGCACGACCGCGGTGCCGACCGCGAAGTACTCGAGCACGTGGGAGCTCCAGCCATGGTTGCCCTCGACGAGCTGGACGCCGACGATCCCCTCGGCCTCGGCGGCCTCGGCCTCGGCCTGCATCCGCTCCATGGCGAGCTCGCGGGCGTCGTAGAGCGCCTGGGTAAAGTTCGGCATCTCGACGTTGCGCCCGACGCGCTTGAGCCACGTGCCGAGACCCTGGTGGGCGACGTGATACACGCACGTCCCCATGACCATACTCACGGGCCGGTAGCCGGCCGAGAGCAGGGTGTAGAAGTCCTGACCGCTGAGGTCACTGGTGAACGGCCGGCCGTTCGGCGCGCGGTGCAGCGCGCCTTCGCGGTGACGGACCGCGGTTCCGATGGCGACGAACTCGGCGAGATCGTTGCCCCATTCCCGGCGGCTGACGTCAAGGCGCACCGCGACGATGCCGTCCGCCCCGAGCTGGTCTGCCTCCTCCTCCATGCGCGTCATCGCGAGGTCGCGGGCGTGGTACATCGCCTGCGTCAGGACGTCCATCTCCTGGCTGCGGCTCCAGTTGTTCGCCTGAAACCCGATGTGGTAGATCGACGAGCCGACAACGAGGCCCAGCGGCTCGAAGCCCGCGGCGCGGACGAGCAGAAACTCGTTGACCGAGAGGTCGCTCGTGAACAGGCTGCGCTCGCGCATGCGCTGCAGGCGCTGGCGGCCGTGCTCGGGGATCCCGGCCGTGCTGGTCGAGTCGTACGCGTCTGCATGCTGCTCGTCGT
>JAOPZW010000287.1 GCA_025963905.1 Solirubrobacterales bacterium
GTGTGCGCCACATGCGCACGCGGCCCTACCGCCCGCAGACCAACGGCAAAGCAGAACGCTTCATCCGGACCTTGCTCGGCGGCTGGGCCTACGGCGCGATCTACGCCTCAAGCGACCAGCGCACCGCCGCCCTTGACGGCTGGCTCTGGCACTACAACCATCGCCGCCGACACCAAGCCATCGCTAAGCAGACACCCATCACCCGCCTAAACAACCTGCTTGGGACTTACAGCTAGCCCGCCACCGTCCGGCGTCTGGGCTGGCGCGGCGCTCGTGGACTCGTACGGGAGCCCGACCACGCAGCACGACCTCCAGGTCTTTCATGACCAGTTCTACCCCTCGCTCCCGCCGCCGGACTTCGAGCAGATCTGCCAGCCGGGCTGCAAGGACTACAAGAACGTCGGCTCGGGCCAGTCAGGCTCGTCCGGTGCCGACGGCTGGGCGGGCGAGGCGAACCTCGACGATGCCGGTGCTGACAGGCTGGGACGAGACGACGGGCTTCGGCACGCCGAAGGCCGCGACGCTGGTCGCGGACCTCGCCGCCGCCACTCCGGCGCCGGCGCCGTAGCCGGACGGCAGCGCTCGCGCGTCCGGCGGGGTCAGCCCCGCCGGGCGCGCACGCCGTCCAGCACGCCGTTCACGCCTCGATCGCCGGTGGGCGCGAGCGCGTCGCACCGATGCTGGCCGCCATGACCAGGGCGATCGCGACGACGTCGCGCGTGCTGAGGCGCTGGTGCAGGACGAGGTATCCCGCGATCGCCGCGACCGCGGGCTCGAGGCTCATGAGCACGCCGAAGACGTGCGCGGGCACGCGCCGAAGCGCCTCGGTCTCGAGCGTGTAGGGGATGACGGAGCTCAGCAGGGCGACGCCCGCGCCGAGCGCGAGCAGGCCGGGGTCCAGCAGCTTCCCGCCCGCCTGCGCGAGGCCGGGACCGAGGGGCACGAGCGCGCCCACGACCATCGCGATCGCGAGGCCCGAGCCGCCGCTGAAGACGGTGCCGGCGCGCTGGGCGACCAGGATGTACGCAGCCCACGCGATCGCGGCCACGGCGATGAACACCAGGCCCAGGGGATCCAGCGAGCTGCCGCCGGGGCTCGCCAGCAGCACGATCCCGGCGACCGCCAGCGCGACCCAGAGGAGGTCGAGCCGCCGGCGCGAGAGCGCGACGGCGATCGTCACCGGCCCGGCGAACTCGAGCGTCACCGCGATCCCGAGCGGGATGCGGTCCAGCGCCTCGTAGAAGCTGAGGTTCATGATGCCCAGCATCAGCCCGAACAGCGCGGCGAGGCGCAGCGCCGACGCGCTGTAGGCCCTCAGCCGCGGGCGCCACAGCGCCACGAGGATCACGGCGGCGAAGCCCAGGCGCACGAGCGAGGTGCCCGCGGGGCCCAGGTCGCCGAACAGCGTGGCCGCCAGCGCGGCGCCGAACTGGATCGACGTGGCCCCGGTGATGACGAGCAGGACCGGCGGGACCGGCTCCAGCGCCGCGATGCCCCGGCCGGCGGGCGCCGGGGGCGCTACGGCTTGAGCCGGTGCCCGGTCCGGAAGAGCCATGAGCTCCAGGCGACCATGGCGGCCGCCAGCACGCCGGTCACCGCCAGCGACAGCGCGACGCTGACATCGCTCGTCCCGAGGAAGCCGTAGCGGACCGCGTTGAGGAGGTAGAAGATGGGGTTGACGTGGCTGATCTCGTGCCACGGCGAGGGCAGCAGGTCGACCGAGTAGAAGACGCCGCCGAGGAAGGTCAGCGGCAGGATCACGATGTTCGTCACGAACGCCGTGTGGTCCCAGCTCGTGGCGTAGATGCCGACGACCACCCCGAAGGACGCAAACAGGGTCAGCGCGAGCGCGACGGCGACCATCAGCTCGAGCGGATGGTGGACCGGTACGTCGACGAGCGGGAGGCTGAGCAGGAGGAGGCCGCCGCCGATGAGCAGCGCGCGCACCACGCCGCCGATCGACAGCCCGAGGTTGACCTCCCAGCTGCGCATCGGCGCCGCCACGACGTCGTTGAGGTAGCGGTCGAAGCGCGCCTGGAAGACCGACGCGGAGTTGTTGCCGTAGGCGGCCTGGATCATCGCCATCGTGACGAGCCCGGGCACGATGAAGATCTCGTACGGGACGCCGTCGATGTGCTTGATGCGCCCGCCCAGCGACAGCCCGAAGACGGCGATGAACAGGAACGACGACAGGATCGGCGCGGCGACCGTCTGGGTCCACAGCTTGAGCACGCGGTGGGTCTCCCGGGTGCTGAGGGCGAGCAGACCCCGGTGGCGTGCGACGAGGCTCGACATGCGCGTCCAGGCTACTGAGTGGTCCAGGTCACAAGCCGGTGACGCTTGGTCCGGTTTCCGGTAGGTACCCTCCCCGTCATCAGCGTCGGCCGGCGCGCGGGAACGCCCGGGCGGCATCAGCAACAGACAGGGGAACCATGTCCGCCTCCATCGCAGGCCGGCATCGCCGGCTCGCGCTCGCCGGTGTCGTGGCGCTTTCGGTGACCGTCGCCGCCGCGTCCGCTGCGGCGCCGGCCGGCGCCGTCAGGCGCCCGAGGGCGGCCGCCACGGCCGCGGTCGCCGCCTCGTTCAACAACTACCCCGCCCCCGGCGGCCTGGGCATCGACGCCGGTGAGCCGTCGATCGGCGCCGACTGGGCGACCGGCAACACGATGTACCAGGCCGGCCTCCAGACGCTGCGCGTCGACTTCTCCATCTCGCCGCCCACCTGGCGGGACGTGAGCTCCACCGTCACGTCGATCACGACGCTGGACCCGATCCTCTTCACCGACAGCCGCACGAACCGCACGCTGGTCTCCCAGCTGTCGGGCGGCTGCTCCCTGATGGCGTACAGCGACGACGACGGCTCCAACTGGTTCCAGAACCCGATCGGCTGCGGGATCGCCTCGGGCGCCGACCATCAGACGGTCGGCGGAGGTCCCTTCCCCGCCGGCGCGGTCGGGCCGCTCACGGGCTACAAGGACGCCGTCTACTACTGCGCCCAGGCGATCGTCACCGCCCAGTGCGCGCTGAGCCAGACGGGCGGCCTCACGTTCAACCCGGCCGTCCCGATCTACAACGCAACGCAGTGCAACGGCCTGCACGGCCACATCAAGGTGGCGCCCGACGGCACCGCATACGTCCCCAACGCCGACTGCGGCGGCAAGCAAGGCGTCGCCTACAGCACCGACAGCGGCACCACCTGGAAGCTCTCCACGGTGCCCGACAGCTCCACTCAGGACGAGTCCGACCCGTCGGTCGGCGTCGGAGCCGGGAACACCGCCTACTTCGGCTACGCGAACAACACCGCGGGCGGCAACGAGAGCCATCCGATGATCTCCATCCGCCGTCCCGGCTCGACGGGCTGGACGCCCTCGGTCGACGTCGGCGCAACGCTGGGGATCAAGAACGTCCAGTTCCCCACCGTGGTCGCCGGCGACGACGACCGCGCCGCGTTCGCGTTCCTGGGCACGACGACCGCGGGCGATGACCAGGCGGCGTCCTTCCCCGGCGTGTGGCACCTCTACGTCGCCACGACGATCGACGGCGGGACGTCCTGGACGACCACCGATGCGACACCGAGCGATCCGGTCCAGCGCGGCTGCATCTGGCTGGGCGGCGGCAGCAACACGTGCCGCAACCTGCTCGATTTCATGGACGCCACGATCGACAGCACGGGGCGCGTGATGGTCGGCTACGCCGACGGCTGCACCGACACGTGCGTCAACGGCGGCACGAACACGCACAGCGCGCTCGCGACGATCGCCCGCCAGGTCGGCGGCGACGACCTCATCGCGGCGCGGTAGTCCTCAGACGACGTCGGACGGCGCGCGGCCCCCGGGCCGCGCGCCGCTAG
>JAOPZW010000312.1 GCA_025963905.1 Solirubrobacterales bacterium
GCAAGGACGACACGCTGTGGGGCGCCCACGACGCACCGGAGATCAGCGACCGCCTCGGCTGGCTGACGATCACCGAGCAGATGCAGGAGGCGGCCGACGACCTCATCGCGTTCGCCGACGAGGTCGCTGCCCAGGGCACCCGGGACGTCGTGCTGCTGGGCATGGGCGGCTCATCCCTGGCGCCGGAGGTGATCCGCCAGAGCTTCGGCGACCAGCCGGGCCGCCCGCGGCTGCGCGTGCTGGACTCGACGGACGCCGGCTCGGTACGCGTCGTCCGGGAGGCGGTCGACCTCGAGCACACGCTGTTCCTGGTCTCCACGAAGTCGGGCGGCACGATCGAGACGCTGTCGCTGTTCGAGCACTTCTGGTCCCTGCGCCCGGAGGGCTCGGCCTTCGTCGCGATCACCGACCCCGGGTCGTCCCTCGAGCAGCTGGCGCGCGAGCGCGGCTTCCGGCGCACGTTCCTCAACGACCCCGACATCGGCGGGCGCTACAGCGCGCTGTCGTACTTCGGCCTCGTGCCCGCCGCGCTGATGGGCGCCGACATCAAGGCGCTGCTCGACGGAGCACAGGTGGCCGAGCAGGCCTCCGTGTCCTTCGACTCCTCGTCGGCGAACAGCGGGCTGTGGCTGGGCCTGACGATCGGCGAGCTGGCCGTCCGCGGCCGCGACAAGCTCACCTTCGTCGTCGCAGACCCGCTGCGCTCCTTCGGCCTGTGGGCCGAGCAACTCGTGGCCGAGTCCACCGGCAAGGAGGGCAAGGGCATCCTCCCCGTGGCCGACGAGCCGCTGGGCGAGCCGCAGGCCTACGGCGAGGACCGCACGTTCGTGCACCTGCGCGACGACGAGGCGCCCGACGAGGAGGCCGATGAGCGGATGCGGGCGCTCGCGCGGGCCGGGCACCCGGTCATCACGCTCACGGCCCACGGCCCCACCGACCTGGGACGGATCTTCTTCTTCGCGGAGTTCGCCACCGCGGTGGCGGGCTGGGTGCTGGGCATCAACCCGTTCGACCAGCCCAACGTCCAGGAGGCCAAGGACGCCACCACGCGGGTGCTCGAGCAGGGCGGCGGCGAGCCGCCGGATGCCGACGAGGCGGCCCTGCGCGCGCTGGTGGACGGGCTCGGGCCGCCGCACTACCTGGCCCTGCTGGGCTGGGTGCAGCCGTCGGAGGCCTTCGACGCGGCGGTGGCCGAGCTGCGCGCGGCGGTTCGCGATGCGACCCGGGCGACGACCGCGTTCGGCTACGGGCCGCGCTACCTGCACTCGACGGGCCAGTTCCACAAGGGCGGCCCCAAGGTCGGGCGCTTCCTCCAGGTCATCCACGACACCGAGCCCGACGTCGAGATCCCGGGGCGCCCGTTCTCGTTCAACACGCTCAAGCACGCCCAGGCCACCGGCGACCTGGAGGCGCTGCGCGCGCACGGGCTGCCGGCGGAGCGCGTGACGCTGCACGGCGACGATGCCGCCGCGGCGCTGCGGTCGCTGAGCGCCTCGATCCGGGAGATGCTCTGATGCAGATCGGCTTCGTGGGGCTCGGGAAGATGGGCGGCAACATGGTCCATCGCATCCGCCGCGACTCCGACCATGACGTGGTCGCCTTCGACTACTCCGAGGACGCGGTGCGGGCGGCGGAGGAGCACGGCGCGTCCGGCGCCGGCTCGCTGGAGGAGCTCGTCTCCAAGCTCGAGGCGCCCAGGACGGTCTGGATCATGGTCCCGGCGGGCGACCCGACCGAGCAGACCGTGAACGCGCTCGCCGCCCTGCTCGAGCCGGGCGACACGATCGTCGACGGCGGCAACTCGAAGTGGACCGACGACAAGCGCCGCGCGGAGACGCTCGAGCCCACGGGCCTCAGCTACGTCGACGTCGGGGTGTCGGGCGGCGTCTGGGGGCTGGAGGTCGGCTACTGCATGATGGTCGGCGGGCCCGACGAGGCGGTCGGCCGACTGGCGCCGGTGCTCGACGTCCTGGCCCCCGAGACCAGCGAGGAGAGCGTCCACGCGATCGGACCGCGCGGCTGGGCGCACTTCGGCCCCACCGGCGCCGGGCACTACGTGAAGATGGTCCACAACGGCGTGGAGTACGGGATCATGCAGGCCTACGCCGAGGGGTTCGGCCTGATGCACGCCTCCGAGTTCGGGATCGACAACGCCAAGGTCGCTCACCTGTGGCAGCAGGGCTCGGTCGTGCGCTCGTGGCTGTGCGAGCTGGCGGCCCGGGCCTTCGAGGCCGAGGGCAACGACCTGGCTGACATCCAGGGCTGGGTCGAGGATTCCGGAGAGGGCCGCTGGACGGTGGAGGACGCCATCGAGCGGCGCATCCCGGCGCCGGTCATCACCGCGGCGCTGTTCACGCGCTTCGAGTCGCGCGGGCAGGGCGACTACGCCGCGCGGGTCAACGCGGCGCTGCGCAACCAGTTCGGCGGCCACGCCGTGAAGAAGGCCGCCACGTGACGACCACCGAGATCGAGAACCCGCTCGTCGAGGGACTCGAGCGCCTGCCGGTCTACCCGACCACGCTGGTGATCTTCGGCGCGACCGGCGACCTGGCCCGGCGCAAGCTGCTGCCCGCGCTGTACAACCTCGCGCACGAGGGCGCGTTGCCCGAGCGCTTCAACCTCATCGGCGTCTCCCGGCGCGACAAGCCCCACGAGGAGTACCGCGAGTTCGCACTCGAGTCGATCCGCGAGTTCTCCCGGCGCACGCCCGACCCGAAGGTGCTGGAGGCGCTGCTCTCGGGCATCCGCTACGTGCCCGGCGTCTTCGACGATCCCGAGACCTACGAGACGCTCGCGGCGACGCTGGAGGAGTTCGACCAGGAGGCGGGACAGCCGCTCAACCGGGCGTTCTACCTGTCGACCGCGCCGGAGTTCTTCCCGACCATCGTCGGGATGCTCGGCGAGCACAAGCTCGCGCGCACGAAGGACGCCGAGGTGCGGACCATCATCGAGAAGCCCTTCGGCCGGAGCCTCACCGAAGCCCGGGCGCTCAACCGCAAGGTCCTCTCGGTCTTCCGCGAGGACCAGGTCTTCCGCATCGATCATTACCTGGGCAAGGAGACCGTCCAGAACATGATGGCGTTCCGGTTCGCGAACGCCATGTTCGAGCCGGTGTGGAACCGCAACTACATCGACAACGTCCAGATCACGGCCGCCGAGGACATCGGCATCGGGACCCGCGCCGAGTACTACGACTCGGCCGGCGCGCTGCGCGACCTCATCCAGAACCACATGCTCCAGCTCCTGTGCCACGTCGCGATGGAGCCGCCGGTCGACTTCACCGCCGACGACGTGCGCAACG
>JAOPZW010000317.1 GCA_025963905.1 Solirubrobacterales bacterium
AGAGCCGGCGCCCGGGCGCCGGCCCGGACGGGACGCCGCCGCCGCCGCCGGCGGCGGATGGCTCGGCCGGCATCGCCTGCCGGTGGCCGCAGCCGTCGTCCTCGTGGCGGTCGCCGGCGCGGCGGTGGCGCTGCTGGGGCGCTCGGGCGACAAGACGAAGAGCGCGGCCGCGGCGCCCGCCGGCCAGCGGGTAACCGGCAAGCTCGGTCCGGTTCCCACGAACAACGTCAACGGGAGCGGAACGGCCACCATGCGCCTCAACGGCCGCTCGCTGAAGATCTCGGTCGACACGGCGCGACTGCTCAACGGCAGCCCCCACGCGCTGCACATCCACGCCGGGGGCAAGGGCATCTGCCCGGACGCGTCGGCTGCGGCACTGCACAACGGACACCGCTCGATCGCCACGCACGCCGGCGTGCCGTTCTACGGGCCGGCCGTCGAGTCGTTGACCACCAGGGGCGACACGAGCACCAGGAGCCTCGTCGCGTTCAACCGGTACCCCACGGGCAGCGACGTGAAGTACCGGCGCACGATCACGGTCACCCCGATCGTCGCCTCCTACATCCGCAAGAACAACGCCGTGCTCGTCGTGCACGGCATCGACTACAACCACAACGGCGTCTACGACGGCGTGCTGGAGCGCAGCGACCTTGACCGCAGCCTCACCGGCGAGTCCACCGCGCCCGCGCTCTGCGGCCCGCTCGTCGCCCAGAAGCAGCCCAAGGCGTCCGGCAAGAGGGCCCAGGTCCGGCGGCGCTCGGGTGAGACGGTGTACAGCGTCGCGCTGACCGCACAACCTCCGGCGGCGAGCGCGCTGCTCTGTCCCCTGACCGCGCATGGCGACTCCCGCCCGGCGTGAACAGCGGCTATCGAGCCACGCTCTCCCATCCACGGCTCGCCGTGCCGCTGGCGATCACCGCGGTCGTCGCCGGCGTCGTGGCACTGTGGGCGGTCGGGCGGTCGCCGCCGGCCAAGGTCAGGCCGGTGGCGGCGCGCTCCCCCACCTTGGAGATCCGGCGGTCGGGGCTCGGGCGCGTGCTCGTCGACTCCCGGGGCCGCACGCTGTACCTGTTCCTGGAGGACGCGGCCGGGAGGAGCACGTGCTACGCGAGCTGCGCGCGGGTGTGGCCGCCGCTGCTGGTCTCGGGACGGCCGACGGCCGGGCTCGGCGTGAAGGCCGCGAAGCTCGAGACGCGTGCGCGACGCCACTCGCGGTTGCGGCAGGTCGTCTACAACGGCCACCCGCTGTACACCACGGTCGCCGACGAGCGTCCCGGCCAGACCGAGGGCCAGGGCTTCCTCGGCACCTGGTTCGCGGTCTCGCCCGCGGGGCGTCAGATCGGCAAGGCGTCCGGTGCGGGAGGCGGGTATTGACGTGAGGGCACTTGCGGCGATCGTGCTGGGCCTCCTGGCGCTGATCTGCCCGGCCGTCGCCGGCGCCGAGCCCGCCGGGTTCCCGTTCGGCGTCGCGGTCGGCGATGTCTCGTCCTCGTCGGCGATGTTCTGGACGCGGGGCCAGCACGCCGGCACGGTGGTGCTCGAGATCTCCCCCGGCGCCCGCCGGGCGGCGTGCTCGAAGGCCCCGCCTCCGCCCGCGGCCGGGGGCGGCGCACGCGTCCTGCGACGGACGATCACGGCCGCCGCCGCCTCCGACGACACCGTCCGCACGACGGTCACGGGCCTGCGCCCCGCCACGCGCTACTTCTACCGCTTCTGCACCGACGCGCGCAGCCGGCTGGGACGCTTCACGACGGCTCCCCCGGCGACATCCAAGGCCACGGTGCGCTTCGCGGTCACGGGCGACGCCGATGGCACGATCAACCCCGCCACGCAGGCGCCGGCCTACAACCGCTTCGAGGTCTACCGGCGCATGGCGGCGGAGAACAACGACTTCAACGTCAACCTCGGCGACGTCATGTATTCCGACAGCGCCGTCGCGGGCGTTCCGCCCGCCCTGACGCTCCCGGACAAGTGGGCCAAGTACCGGCTGAACCTCACCTATCCCAACCTGCGCCGGCTGCGTGGCAGCGCCGCGCTCTACAGCCACTGGGACGACCACGAGTGGATCGACAACTTCTCCCGTCCCGTGTTCGGCAACGCGCTCTTCGACGCCGGCGCCAAGGCCTTCCTGGACTACAACCCCGCGAAGTACCGGCCCGCCACCGGCCTGTACCGCCGGTTCCGCTGGGGGCGCAACGTCGAGGTGTTCTTCCTCGACGAGCGCGCGTTCCGCAGCGCTCCCGCGTCGGCGAGCGCGGTCTGCAACAACCCGGTCACCGCCCTCCCCGACCCGGTGCCGCAGCTCCCGCAGCGCCTGCGCACCGACCTCGCGGCGCACATCGGGCTGCCCCCCGCGGCGGCCGGCCCGGTCTCCCCCGCCTGCCAGGCGGCCATCAACGATCCGACCCGGACGATGCTCGGCGGGGCCCAGCTCCGCGCGTTCGAGAACGCCGTCAGCCGGTCCAAGGCCACGTTCAAGATCATCATGAACGAGGTCCCGATCCAGGCGCTGTACTGGGATCCCTACGACCGCTGGGAGGGCTACGCCGCAGAGCGCCGGTCGCTGCTGACCTTCCTGAAGGCGCACGTCCGCAACCTGGTCTTCCTGACGACGGACCTGCACGCCAACCTGATCAACGACGTGCGCCTGTCGACCTTCCCGGAGGAGGGCCCGTCGATCGACACGGGGTTCCTCGACTTCATCATCGGGCCGGTTGCGCTCAAGACGTTCGCCGTCGACACCGACCTCAAGACCGGCATCCCCGGCGCCTCGCAGTACGTGCGTGCGCTCTTCAAGGCGCCGCGGCCCGTCGGGCTGGAGATGCGCTGCGCGGCGCTCGACGTCTACAGCTACGCGGAGGTCTCGGCGACCTCGAAGGCGGTCACGATCGCCCTCAGGGACGCCCAGGGCCGTCCCGTGAACGAGACCCCGGCCGGGCCGCCGTGCGCGCCCGTGACCATCGCCCGCCGATGACCGATCACGTCCCTCCGCTGACCGCCAGCCCTCAGGCGCAGGTCGACGCCGCCCCCGCCACCGTCCTGCATCGGGGCCGGCGGGTCGCGGTCACCGGTCCGGGCCTCACGATCGGGCGGCTGCCCGACAACGACGTGACGATCGCGAGCAGCGCGGTCTCCCGCCATCACGCCCGGATCTCCACGGTCCCGGGCGGTCACTGGATCGTCGACCTCGGGTCGCGCAACGGGACGCAGCTCAACGGCGAGCGCTTCCGCGGCGAGTCGCGCTGGCTGGCCAACGGCGACACCGTCGTCGTCGGGGGCGAGGCGCTGCGCTTCCTCACGGGCGACGAGACGCGATTCGAGGGCGCGCGCCCCGCCTTCCTCACGACGCACTCCATCGAGTTCGCGGGCGACCGCCTGACGCTCGGGCGCGACGACTCCAACGACGTGGTGCTCGACGACCCGAACGTGTCGCGCTTCCACGCCGAGGTCCTCCGCGGGAGCGACGGGCGCATCGAGCTGCGCGACCTCACGTCGCGCAACGGGACCCGCCTCGACGGGGAGCTCACCCGCCGGGCCATGCTCGGCACCGGGTCGGAGATCGGGATCGGCCCTTACCGCCTGATCTTCGACGGCACCGACTTCGTCGCGCGTGAAGAGCACGGCGCGCTGCGGCTGGACGTCGAGGGCCTCACGGTCCGGGTCAAGGAGAAGCAGATCCTGCAGCCCACGGCGCTGAGCATCGCGCCCGGGGAGCTCGTCGCCATCATCGGCGAGAGCGGCTCGGGGAAGTCGACGCTCATGAAGGCGCTCGCCGGCGTCAACCCGCCGACCGAAGGCACGATCACCGTCAACGGCGAGCCGCTGGGCAGCAGGCTGACCGACATCGGCTATCTGCCCCAGGACGAGATCGTGCACGGCGGCCTGACCGTCTACGAGGCCCTCGACTACGCGGCCCGCCTGCGGCTGCCGCACGACACGAGCTTCGAGGAGTTCGCGGCCACCGTCGACCGCGTCGTCGACGAGCTCGAGCTCGTCGAGCACGGCAACACGCGGATCGGCGCGCTCTCCGGCGGCCAGCGCAAGCGCGTCGGCCTGGCGGCGGAGCTGCTCAGCCGGCCCAGTCTGCTCTTCCTGGACGAGCCGACGACCGGCCTGGACCCCGGGCTGGAGTCGCGGATGATGGGGCTGCTGCGCAACCTCGCCGACGCATCGCGCGCCGTCGTGGTGGTGACGCACGCCACCAAGAGCCTCGGCAAGTGCGCGCGGATCCTCGTCATGGGCCGCGGCGGCCGGCTCTGCTTCGACGGCTCGCCCGACGAGGCGCTGACCTTCTTCGACGCCGAGACGTACGACGACATCTACGCGCAGCTCGACCGGCGCGCGCCCGAGGAGTGGCAGCGCAAGCTCGCCCAGACCGGCGCCCAGCCGGTCGTCCCCGAGGAGCAGCGCCGGGCGGCCGGCAAGGCCCCGGCCGCGCGGCAGGGCGGCCGCTTCTGGCGCCAGACGTCTGTGCTGACGCGGCGCTACACGCGCCTCTTCACGCGCGACCGGCGCAACATCCTGATCCTGCTCCTGCAGGTGCCGCTGCTGGCGATCGCGATCGTCGGCCTCTTCAAGGTCGACGTGTTCCGCGCGGGAACGGACGCCGGCGAGGCGGTGAAGCTGCTGTTCCTGATCGTGACCACGGTGATCTGGTTCGGCTCGATCGACGGCGCTCGGGAGATCATCAAGGAGAAGTCGGTCTTCGTCCGCGAGCACGCGGTCGGCGTGCGCACCGCGGCGTACCTCACGTCCAAGGCCGTCGTGCTGTTCGCGCTGGCCGCGCTCCAGACGCTGCTGCTCGCGGCGATCGTGTTGTCCTTCCAGCCGCTGCACGAGGCGCGGGGCGCGTACGTGACGATCCTGGCCGTGCTGGTGCTCACGAGCTTCGCGGCCGTGGCGATGGGCCTCCTGATGTCCGCCGCGGTCCGCACCCAGGACCAGGCCACGAGCTTCATCCCGCTGGTGCTGGTACCGCAGCTCTTCTTCGGCGGCTCCATCGTCCCGGTGGCCACGATGAGCGCACCGCTCGCCGGCATCTCCAAGGCGGTGGTCGCGCAGTGGTCCTACGCGGGCATGGGCTCGGCGATCTCCCTCAACGACCGCATCGCGCACAGCCCGGCGTACGCGAAGGTCAGCCGCTTCGGCAACGACTACTTCGCGATCGCGAGCGGGCGCGTCTACCTGGCCCTGGGGGTCTTCCTGCTCGTCGGGTTCGCGGGCATGTTCCTGCTGCTGCGCCGCCACCAGGGCTGAGGGCCTATCCGCGCAGGTGACCCCGCGCGGTCACGGCCCTAGAGGCGCCCGCCCTTCGCCTGATTGCAGCGAGCGCAGAGGAGCTGGAGGTTCTCGACGGTCGCCGCGCCCCCCATCGAGAACGGGATCACGTGGTCGTATTGGAGATCAAAGTCGCCGGCGCATTCGATGCAGCGACCCTCGTCGCGCCTCCAGACCGCCTGCCTGACGTCCCGCGGGATGGGCTCGCGCTTGCGCCTGACCACCGGTGCCGACGCGGCCGCCATGACGGCGTGCGCATGTTCCAGCTCGCGCTCGCGCTGCCGCTCGCGGGCGAACAGCAGCGCCTTCACGTCTGCCGCGCCCAGCTCCGCGCGGTTCGTCCAGTAGAACGCATCGTCGCTCCACCAGAAGTACCGGTCACGGAACGCGGCGACGAGCACCGGCGACTCGAACCGCTCACCTTCCCAGCGGGCGAGCCGCGCCCGATCGAGCCGAAACGGCGGGGCCCCCGTCGCGATGAACCACGCGCGCTTGCGTATGAGGATGCCCCCACGATCATGGAAGATGCGGGCGTTGGCGTCCTCGCGAAGCTGCTGACGCGTGCCTCCCTGTTGCCACGGCCGGCCCACCTTCACGTCGGGCGGAGTGCCGAGCACCAGGCCGTTCCACATCCGGGCGCATCTGCCGGCGAACCACCACGAGGCCCACCAGATCGCCGCGAACAGGATCAGGTAGCCCCCGACGGCTGCGGCGACGGAGTTGTGCGGGTCCGACGCGGCGGAAGAGATCATGAGCGCGCCGACACCGGCCGTGCAGACCGTCGCCCAGATCCCGCGCGTCGTCTTCGCGCGGGCCCACCATCCGCCCAGGAGCCGGTCAAGAGGCCGTTTCATCGCGCGCAGATGATTCCAGCGGCTCCGGCGCCTCCTTCGCCACTCCCGCCGCGGTCGTGGCGCTCGCCTTCGTAGCCGGCGCTCAGAGGGGCAGGCGGAAGTCGATCGGGAGCGTCGCCGGGTAGTCGCCGCGCAGGGCCCGCTCGTGGATCTCCCACGGCGTCAGGCCGCCGCGCCGCGCCGCGACGATCTGCTCCGGGTCGATGAACGCGCCGATCGGATTCACCCCGAATCGCGCGTCGTCGCGAACGAACGCCGTCGAGGCCTCCCAATCGCCGTAGTTGTCGGCCTGAAGCTCGAGCATGTTCGCGTCCGGATCGATGTAGTAGAAGGACATCGCCGGGCCGTGATCCAGGCAAGCGCCCGGCAGGATGCCCGCGTTCCTGAGACGCAGGTAGCTCGCCAGGAGGTCGTCGAGCTTCTCGTACTCGAACGCCGTGTGGTGCATCCCGGTCCGCGTGACCTTCTCGTCGTCGTCCTTCAGGCCGGGCAGCTCCATGAGGGCGATGCGATGGCTGGCGTCGTCGTTGGTCAGGAACGCCACCACCTCGGATCGGTAGTTCGGGCGGGTGCCGATCACCGTCGCGTACCAGTCGATCATCTCCTGAAGGCGCGTGGTCTTCAGGTTGACGTGGTGCATCGCCGGCCGGATCACCTGCGTCTCGTCCGGCTGGAACGGCGTGGCCGAAACACATGCGGCGGCGTTGGACATTGCTCTGCTCCTTGCGACCTACCGCGTCGTCGGCGGAGGCATCGGCTTCGCCCCCACGATTCGCTGCACGTTGCCACCCGCGAACCCGGGGCGGGACTGGCAAGACAGCCAGGCTGGGCCTGGACCGCGGCCGGGCCCCGGACAGCAGAAAGGCCCCGCTCCCGGGGCCTTTCCTCATGGGCGATACTGGGCTCGAACCAGTGACCTCCGCCTTGTCGAGGCGGCGCTCTCCCAGCTGAGCTAATCGCCCTGGGAGGCGGAAAGATAGCAACGCGTCAGGGGCCGGCGCCCGGAACGCTGCTGCGTAGCTGGCGCAGCGACTGGGCCGCCTGGTGCAGGTCGCGGATCGCGGGTCGGATGTCCTTCGTGTCGCGATCGATGCGGGTGATGGCGCTGTCGGCGTGCCGGACCGTCGCGGTCGCCTTGATCGCGAGCACGGTCCCGGCGACCGCAGCGACGGTCACCGCCAGGCAGGCGAGGCCGGCGAGGAAGCGCAGGGCGGTCATCGGCGCGGGGCGGGGTCGGTCGTGGGCGGCGCGGGCATCCGGTCCATCGAGGCTAGCGTTACCCTCCACCGTTGCGCGGCGACGTGGCGGAGTGGTTACGCAGCGGCCTGCAAAGCCGTTTACACCGGTTCGATTCCGGTCGTCGCCTTATCGGAAGGCCCTGGTCCGGCATTCCAGCTAACTGGGGCCCCGGATTGCAGCCCGCAGGCAGCCAAGATGGGCACTGGCGGTGCAGACAGCAGGTCGTGCGAGCGGAATCCTCAATGGACTCCACTTGGAAGGCAGGCCTGACATGAAGCCGATCCGAACACGTCTCCCGGTCGTCGCGACCGCACTCGGTGCGATGGGCACCCCCAGCGCATGACCCGGGACGACCGCTTCGCCACCGACGCGGCGTTGACCCTGCACGCCCAGCGCGAGTCGATCGCCGACGTGCGGTCGGCGATCGCCGCCGTGCTCTCCGCCGGCGACCCGCTCGACGGCTGCGACAACACAGAGGCGTTCAAGGCCGCGTGGTACCTCGGTCGGGGCGCCGAGCAATGCGCTTCGGGCGCGACCGCGCTGACGCTGGCCTACCAGGACATCGCGCCCCCGTCCTGGCTTGCGAGCACCCACGCCGTCGTGCTGGCGATGACCGCGTTCACCGCGGGCACGCCGGCCGAGCTGTTGGCCCACCACGACGAGCTGTTGCGCGACCTCGACGCCCAGCTGCGGACGCTCGAAAAGGCGATGCGCGACCACGCGATGATGGCCCTGGGGACCGGGAACGTGATCGCCGACTCAGACCTCGACGCGCTGCTGAGCAACGGCTGACGCAGCGAGCGAGGGTCTGCCGACTCTCGGCCGGTCAACACTCGTGACATGACGCCTACCGGCGATGGTGGTGGCGGAGAGGGCCGACGTCCTGGAGCGGGACGCTGCCCGGGTACCGGCGCCCGAACTTCTGCGACGCCATCCTCGCGTCGCCCTTCACCGACGACTGACGCGGGCTCCCGCGACGCCCATCTCGGACAGTCGCATTCCAGCTAACTGGGGTCCGCGGATTGCAGCCCGCAGGCGGCCCAGATGGGCGCTGCCCGTGCAGACAGACGGTCGATCGGGCGGCATCCTCAGTAGTGCAGTTGTCTCAACAAGGTCACTTGACTCGCACACAAATCCGAAGGCAGATTCACATGAAGCCCATTCGAACACGTCTCCTCGTCGTCGCGGCCGCACTCAGTGCGATCGCCGTAGCTGCCCCCGTGTCGACCGCGGGCGCCGCCACCGCCCCCGCGGCGGCCCGGCCGACCGACACGATCATCGGGGCCACGTACGTCACCAGCGCCCCGTCGACCTTCGTCAACACCAACAACCAGGTCTCCCCCGGCAACAACTCGTCGGGCAACCAGGACGCCGCGTGACGCGGTCGCGTCCACGGTCGTGACTGACAGAGACGCTGATGCGTCGCCGCACCTCCTCCGCAACCATGACCGCCGCCCTCGCCGCGGGCCTGCCCGGCCCGCGGCGCGGCAGGCGTCCGACCCAGCACGCGACAGCGTACGCGGCCAGGTCCGCGGGTCAGACGCCCTTGTGGGCACCCCTCGGCCGGTGAGCGGTCCTGCCATGAGGCCCTCACCGCAACTGATCGCCCGGGCTGCCCTGTGTGTCGCGACCGGTGTGTCGTTGTCGCTCTTCCTCCGCGACGTCATGGGTGCCTTCGTCGCGGGCGACCTGTTCGGAGAGCCTTCAGGCGGGGGCACGGACAGGGACAAGTTGCGCGACGAAGTCACGCACTTCATCGAGGAGTACGACGGACTCGACGAGGAGGCGCTCGATGATCTGCTCACCGAGCTCATCGTGATGCCGTATCCGACCAAGGAGGGCCAGGACAGTTGAGCATTCGTTCGAGCGATGTCGATCGCGAGCCGGTCGGGATCGAGCTCCAGCGCATCCTGGCGACGCTCGACGAGCTCTCGGCGATCGGCGAGCAGGCCCACTGGAACCTCATCGGCCCAAGCTTCTGCTCACTGCACCTCGAGCTCGACAAGCTGATCGACGCGTGGCGCGGCGCCGCGGACGCGCTCGGCGAGCGCATCGCGGCGCTCGGCAGCTTCGCGGATGCACCCGCGGAGGGCGCGGGGACCCAGAGCGAGATCCCGTCGCCCGCCGAACAGGCGCAGCCCGACTCCGCGCTCCGACTGGTCCCCGACGGATACTCCGAGACGGTGGGAGCTCGGAGCGAGCCTCCGACGCCGACCGAACAGCCGCTGCCGCACCGCGGGTCCCGCGCGTCGCTGACGACGCTGGTCGGCGACGCCGTCCGCCTCACCGGTGCGAGCGCGGAACGCATCGAGGCCCTCGATCCGGTCAGCGCCGATCTGCTCCACTCAGTCGTGGCCACCCTCGAAGAGCAGCTCTTGGGGGACGTCGACACGGATCGCCGCGCTGTCACCACGCAGGTCCTGGCCGCCAAGCGCCGCAAGGGCCTCTCGTTCGGCCAGATCGCCGAGCACGTCGGCGTCGATCGCGTCTGGATCACCGCGGCGCTCCAGGGCCAGCACCCGCTCACCGGGGAGCAGGCCGCAGCGGTGATCGCGCTGCTCGAGTTGCCGGCGGAGGCGGCCGGCGTGCTGGAGGAGATCCCGACGCGCGGCTCGTTCGCCGGACTGCCGCCCGCCGACCCGACCGTCCATCGCCTCTATGAGGTGCTGCAGCTGTATGGGCCGGCGCTGAAGGCGCTCATCCACGAGGACTTCGGCGACGGGATCATGAGCGGGACCGCGTTCGACCTCACGCTCGAGCGGCGCGAGACCGACGCCGGCCCGCGCGTGCGGATCACGCTGGACGGCAAGTTCCTTCCGTACCTCCCCTGGCAGGACTGACGCCTCGAATCGACCGGCCAGGCGCCGTGTTCCGACCGCGGCCCCTGCCATCGTCGACTTCCCGGACGGAACCCACGCGATGAATCCCTACGTCGAGAAGCGACGCGTCATGTCGGACCTGCGGAGCCTCAAGAACGAGCTCAGCGAGCTCCTCGCGTCCTGGGAGTACGCCGACGCGATGGGCCACGGCTGCAGCATCGGAGATCATCCCCGCCACCGGGAGGTCCGCCAGCGGGCGGACGACCTGCGCGCCCGCATCGCCCAGCTCACAGAGTCCTAGCCGCGCTCAGAAGTGGCCGGCGACCGTGGCGACCACCTCGCGGTGGTCCTCGGGCGCCGGGCGCAGGATGAGCACCTCGGCGTCCGCGCGGCGCAGGAGCCACACGAGGTCGTCTCCTCTGAAGCCCATGTCGGGATGGTTGGTGGCGGAGACGATGACCCGGTCGAAATGCTCGTCGTCGAGCATCCGCCGCAGCGCGTCACGGTAGGTGCGTCCTCGCACGACGCGGGCGTCGACGGCGACGCCCTGGGCGCTGGCGCGCTGCTCGATCGTCTCCAGGAGCGGCATGGCCCGCAGGCACTGCACGGGCAGCGAGGCCTCCAGCGGCAGGTACAGCGGCACCGTCGCCAGGTAGCACGGCATCAGCGTGGCGTGCTCCACGCCCGCCAGGCGGACGGCCGCGTCGAAGGCGCGCCGCGAGATCGACGCGCCGGTCAACGGCAGCAGGATGCGGCGCACCGCGTCGGGGCGCGCGGCGCGGACCTGGCGATGGCGTGGCGCCCACCAGCGGCCGGCGGCGAGCCCGATGGCGAGCGCGGCGAGCGCGGCCAGAAGGACGATGAGAACGGTCATGTGCGGATCTCCCGGTTGGCGCGCAGGCGTGCGCGGTCGGCCACGATGCGCACATCGACGCCCGGAGCCAGGCGCACGATGCGCTGAGGAAGCGGCTCGCGCAGGCGCGCCAGTCCGCGCGCCGGACGCGAGGCGCCCATCAGGACGTAGGTGATGCCGCGCTCCTCCGCGACACGGGCGACGGTCTGCGCCACGTCCTCGCCCTCCTCGACGAGCAGCGCGGAGCCGAGAACCGAGCCGAGCTGGCGCAGGGCGTGCAGCGCGCGTTCCTGCTCCTCGTCGGCCGGCCCGCCGGGCGGCGCCACCCACAGCAGGTCCAGCGGCGCGCTGAGCCGCTGCGAAGAGCGCCACGCGCGGCGCACGAGCCGCTGTGCGCCGGGGTAGGGCTCGACGAGGGCGAGCAGCCGCTCGCCCACCGCCTGTGGCGCCCCCGCGGCGACGCGCTCCTCGCGCGTTCCGAGGGGCTCGTCGACGGTGAACCGACGCTCCTCGACATCCTCGGCCACCTGGCGCAGCGCCGTCTCCCGCAGCGCGCTGAGGTTCTCGACGCGAAAGAAGTTGTTCAGCGCCGTGTCGATGCGCTCGAGCGGATACACCTTGCCCGCCCGCAGGCGATCGAGCAGCGCCTCGGGCGTGACGTCGACGAGCACGATCTCGTCGGCGCGCTGCAGGACGGAGTCGGGGACCGTCTCGCGCACCCTGACGCCCGACAGCTCGGCGATCGTGTCGTTGAGCGACTCGAGGTGCTGGACGTTCATGGTCGACAGGACGTCGATCCCCGCGTCGCGGATGACCTCGATGTCCTCGTAGCGCTTGGCGCGCTCGAGGCCCGGCGCGTTGGTGTGTGCCAGCTCGTCGATGAGGCAGAGCTCCGGCGCCCGGACGAGGACGGCCGGCACGTCGAGATCCTCGAACGTCGTGCCGCGGTACGTGAGGCGCCGGCGCGGCAGCTGCTCGAGGCCCTCGGCGCGGCGCGCCGTCTCCTCACGGCCGTGCGTCTCCAGCAGACCGATCACGACGTCGCGACCCGCCTCGAGCTCGACGCGGGCCTCGTCCAGCATCCGCACCGTCTTCCCCACGCCCGCGGCCATGCCGAGGAAGACCTTGAGATGACCATGAGGTCCTGCGCCGTCCACATCACGCTCCCAGGACATTGTGGACCAGGAGGTCGATGAGCTTGATGCAGGCGAACGGCGCGATCAGGCCGCCAAGGCCGTAGATCAACAGGTTGCGGCGTAGTAACGCGGTCGCGCCGACGGCGCGATAGGCGACGCCGCGCAACGCGATCGGCACGAGCATCGGGATCACGATCGCGTTGAAGACGATCGCCGAGATGATCGCCGACCGCGGCGTGCCCAGGTGCATGATGTTCAGCGCCTTCAGGGGGCCGATCCTGTGGCCCGCGGTCGCATAGGTCGACACGAAGATCGCCGGCAGGATCGCGAAGTACTTCGCGACGTCGTTGGCGATCGAGAACGTCGTCAGCGCGCCGCGGGTGATCAGCAGCTGCTTGCCGACCTCGACGATCTCGATGAGCTTCGTCGGATTGGAGTCGAGGTCCACCATGTTGCCCGCCTCGCGCGCGGCCTGGGTGCCGGTGTTCATCGCCACGCCGACGTCGGCCTGCGCCAGCGCCGGCGCGTCGTTGGTCCCGTCGCCGGTCATCGCCACCAGCCGGCCCTCCGCCTGCTCGTGGCGGATGAGCTCCATCTTGCGCTCCGGCGTCGCCTCGGCCAGGAAGTCGTCGACGCCCGCCTCCTCGGCGATCTTCGCCGCCGTCAGGCGGTTGTCGCCGGTGACCATCACGGTCCGGATGCCCATCGCCCGCAGCTGCTCAAAGCGGTGGGCCATCCCCTCCTTGACGGTGTCCTTGAGGTGGATGACCCCGAGGACCTGGCTGTCGCGGGCGACGGCGAGCGGCGTGCCCCCCTCGCGGGCGATGCGGGAGACCACGCCGTCCAGCTCCGCGGGCGCGCGGCCGCCCTCGAGCTCGGCGAACGCGATCACCGCGTCGGCGGCCCCCTTGCGCAGCCGGGTGCCGTTGTAGTCGATGCCGCTCATCCGCGTCTGCGCGGTGAACGGGACGAAGCGCGCGTCGTGGGGGGCGAGCGCGCGCTCGCGCAGCCCGTACTGCTTGGCGAGGACGACGATCGAGCGGCCCTCCGGCGTCTCGTCGGCCAGCGACGACATCTGCGCGGCGTCGGCGAGCTCGGCCTCGGAGACGCCGGGCATCGGCACGAACTCGGCGGCCTGGCGATTGCCCAGCGTGATCGTGCCGGTCTTGTCGAGCAGCAGCACGTCGACGTCGCCGGAGGCCTCGACCGCGCGACCGGAGAGCGCGAGCACGTTGCGGCGCACGAGCCGGTCCATGCCGGCGATCCCGATCGCGCTCAGCAGCGCGCCGATCGTCGTCGGGATCAGCGCGACGAGCAGCGCGATGAGCGTCGTCAGCGAGATCTGCGAATGCGCGTAGCGCGCGAACGGCAGCAGCGTGGCGACGACGACCAGGAAGACGATCG